>NZ_JBHZBG010000044.1:0-34852 GCF_042754695.1 Nocardia sp. NPDC059195
AAGAGACAGTGCGTCCGCGGCGCAGCCGCCAGCAACGGTGGCTAACTCGCGGCCCCCCCAGGGGCCGCGCTCGAGCGCGCCAGCGCTCCAAAAACTCAGTGCAGGTTGTTCTGGGCCGCTTCCAGCCCGACCTTCAATAGCAGTTCCACCGCATCGGCGGCCTGCTCCACGATCACCGGAACCTCTTTGCGCTCCGGCGCGGAGAAGGGCTTGAGCACGTAATCGGCCGGATCCTGCCGACCGGGGGGACGCCCGATCCCGATCCGGGTCCGCACATACTCCTTGGTGGTCAACGCCTGCGAGATCGACCGCAACCCGTTGTGTCCACCTTCGCCGCCGCCCTGTTTGAGCCTGAGCGTGCCGAACGGCAGATCCAGCTCGTCGTGGACCACGATCACCTGATCCACCGGCACCGAGAAGAACTTCGCCAGCGCGGCGACCGGCCGCCCGGACAGGTTCATGTAGGTGCGCGGCTTCGCGATGAGGATCTGACGTCCGTCCAGGCGCGCTTGCAGCAGGTCGGCACCGGACTTCTTGTGCACAGCAAAACGGCCGCCGACGCGCTCGGCGAGCACATCGGCGACCAGGAAGCCCACATTGTGGCGGGTGCGCTCGTACTCGGGGCCGGGGTTACCCAGTCCGACTACGAGCGCGGGCCCGGAAGATTCGGTCATTGCCCGAATCGTAGTGCGCGGTCTTACTCGGACTCGGTGGCGGTCTCCGCGGCCGCTTCGCCCTCGTCTTCGGCCTTCGCGGACGGCGCCTCGATCACGTTGACGATCAGGGCTTCCGGGTCACCGGCCAGGGTGACACCCTTGGGCAGCGTGATGCCGCCGGCCAGGATCTGGGTGCCGATCGCGATGCCGTCGACCGAGACCTCGATGGACTCGGGCAGGTTCATCGCGTCGGCCTCGATCGACAGGGTGTTGAGTTCCTGGGTGATCAGGGCGCCGGAAACGGCATCGCCGGTGACGACGACGTTGACGTCGGTGGTGACGCGCTCGCCACGCTTGACGATCAGCAGGTCGGCGTGCTCGATGTAGCGACGGATCGGGTGGACGACGACCGACTTGGTCATCGCCAGCTGCGGCTGGCCGTCGATCTGCAGGTTCAGGATGGCATTGGTGCCGTGCAGACGCAGGATCGCGGCGAACGCCTTGGCGTTCAGCGACAGGTGCTGCGGCTCGGAGTGGTGGCCGTACAGCACGGCGGGGACATTGCCGTCGCGACGGGTACGGCGAGCGGCACCCTTACCGAACTCGGTGCGGACGGCGGCTTCGATCAGATTGGCGTCGGACATACGAATGCGCTCCTACGGCTCGTCATGGGTGACCCAACTCCGGGGTCAAGGTCTACTCGTCGGACGAAGAACGAACGAGGACGGCCCAAACAACTCAGCCGAGCCGCGTCGATCACGGTGTGCGCACCAAACGGGCACTCACCCTCGCCGAGACAACCCGCCAACCATACCGCACGCGAATCGCCCGCGAAAATCAGGTCCGCGCCTCGCCAACACCCCGTCGACCTGGCGATGGACCAGACCTTTACTCTGGATAGGTTGCCGACCACTGCGAAAGGTTCGACCGTTGACCGAGTCCGGAGAAGGCGTCGCCCCCACCCCACGCGGGTTGCCCGCCGAGGTGGCCCGTCGCCGCACGTTCGCCGTGATCTCGCACCCCGACGCGGGTAAGTCGACGCTCACCGAAGCTTTGGCCCTGCACGCCAGGATGATCTCCGAGGCGGGCGCGATCCACGGTAAGGCCGGTCGCAAGTCGACGGTGTCGGACTGGATGGAGATGGAGAAGGCGCGCGGCATCTCGGTGAGTTCGACCGCGCTGCAGTTCAACTACCGGGCCGCCGGATCCGATATCGACAATGTGATCAACCTCGTCGATACTCCCGGCCACTCCGATTTCTCCGAGGACACCTACCGGGTGCTCACGGCCGTCGACGCCGCGGTGATGCTGATCGACGCGGCCAAGGGTCTGGAACCGCAGACGCTCAAGCTGTTCCAGGTGTGCCGCCACCGCGGCATCCCGGTGATCACCGTCATCAACAAGTGGGACCGGCCGGGTCAGGCCCCGCTGGAACTGCTCGACGAGATCAGCGAGCGGATCGGCCTCACGCCCACTCCCCTTTTCCTGCCGGTCGGCATCGCGGGCGATTTCCGCGGCCTGCTGCGCCGTGGGCCCGAGGGCGAGGCGAGCGAGTACATCCACTTCACCCGCACCGCCGGTGGCGCGACCATCGCGCCCGAGGAATACCTGACTTCCGCCCAAGCCGAAGCGCGCGAGGGCGAGGCCTGGACGACAGCGGCCGAGGAGAGCGAACTGCTCTCGGCGACCGGGCAGGACCATGACCAGGAAATGTTCCTGGCGGGCCAGACCTCGCCGGTGATCTACGCCTCGGCCATGCTGAATTTCGGTGTGCGCCAACTGCTCGAGACGCTGGTGGAACTGGCGCCCGCGCCCGGCTCGCGTGCCGACGTGACGGGCAAGGAACGCACCACCGGTGACCCGTTCAGCGCGGTGGTGTTCAAGGTGCAGGCGGGGATGGATACCGCGCACCGCGACCGGCTGGCGTTCATGCGGATCGTGTCCGGCGAATTCGAGCGCGGCATGGTGGTGACCCACGCGCAGACCGGGCGCCCGTTCGCCACCAAGTACGCGCTGACGGTCTTCGGCCGCGAGCGCACCACGGTCGACACCGCCTACCCCGGCGATGTGGTCGGTCTGGTCAACGCCACCGCGCTCGCGCCGGGCCACACGCTGTTCGTCGAGAAGAAGGTGGAGTACCCGCCGATCCCGAGCTTCGCCCCCGAGCATTTCGCGACGCTGCGCGCGCAGAGCGCGGGCAAGTACAAGCAGTTCCGCAAGGCCATCGACCAGCTCGATTCCGAGGGCGTGGTGCAGGTGCTGCGCAACGACGCCCGCGGTGATGCCACTCCGGTACTCGCCGCTGTCGGTCCGATGCAGTTCGAGGTGGTCACGGCCCGGATGCAGGGCGAGTTCAACGTCGAGACCCAGCTGGACTTCCTCCCCTTCACCCTGGCCCGGCGCACCGACGCGGAGTCGGCGCCCGAGCTGGATCGCCAGCGCGGTGTCGAGGTGTTCACCCGCACCGACGGCGTGATTCTGGCGCTGTTCAGCGACAAGTGGCGGCTGCAGTACATCGAGAAGGAACACCCGAAACTCACGCTGGAACCACTGGTCGCGACGGCCGACTGAGCAGAAGCTGTCTGGGTCGGCGGTCAGGCGTACCTACGCGTTCCCTCCGGCCGTGCACGGGCCGAGTGTCGGCGTCATCATGCGGCCGGGCCGGGATTGCGTTCCACCGAGGAGATGTGGTTCTCCTGCGCGATCATGCCCCAGCGGCTCGCGGTGAGACGCAGGCTGGGCAGGTCGCTGAGGGAGAGCACCACCTCGTAGGTGCGCTCGTACCCGGTGTGCGAGATGCGCCAATGCCCGTCGTCGCAGCGCACGTAGCTGTCGGTGTAGAAAGCGGCGCCGCGCAGGCACATGTTGTGTTCGGGGATGATCACCGTGTCGGCCAGATACCAGGTGCCGGTGGCGGTGTCACCGTCGATATCGATCTCGGGGTGGTCGCAGCGGTGCTCGGTGATCACGTGCGGTCCGAGGGTGTTGCGCAGGAAGGCCAGGAAGGCCTCGCGCGACTCGAACTGCAGGTATTCGCTGTAGGTGGCGGTGGCCTCGGGGATCATCGTGTCGGCGAACTCGTCCCACGACTTGGTGTCGAGGCTGCGCAGATAGCGGTACTTGAGCCTGCCGAGCGCGATGAGGTCGTCGGGGTGATCCGGCGGGCGCTCGATCGGGGTTGGCTGTTCGTCGTCCGGCGGCGGTGACGCCATCCATGCCTCCCCCGAGTCCGACCCGGTGACCAACGGCGTGTCATCACCGGGCAGCAACGGCGCAGGGCCTATCAACGCGGACGCGACAGGTTCGTCGACGTGCACGTTCGGAGATTCCGGGCCCTGCTCCATCTCTCCACGATCCCACCAGAAGTGGCTCACCGCCCGTTCTGTATCAGATCGCTATCACTGCCGACACCGGAGTGTGACCTCCGGCGCCGGCGGACCCGGGGTGTCTGGGCTACCCGATGGTGAAGCAGGTGCGGCAGAAATCCTCACCGAATTCCGAGAGGCGAAGGCTCTTGCGCACGATCTTGGGTGCGCGGCCCGCCTTCTTGAGCGCCTGCTCCACGACGGGTTGCACTTCCAGCACCATGTACCGGCTCAGCACGACCGGATCGTCGGAGGTGAGGGTGAGACCGAGGCGGTTGAGGTTGATCAGGTAGGACCGCGAGCGGTCCGGGTAGCGCACGCCCGCCTGTTCGGGAACCGAGGTCAGGTCGCCCTGCACCAACTCCGAGCCGATGCCGAGCGGTCGGTTGGTACGGACGTCGACCGAGGGTTGCGGCCCGTTGAGGGCCATGAACCGCAGGATGCGGGCCTCGTCGGGCGCGACCTCGTCGAGGATGCGGTCGTAGGCCGGGTGCACGTCCTCGGTGAAGTACACGTCGGCCGAGCGGGCCAGCAACGCGTCGCCGCGTCGCCGCAGTTCATCGGTGGTGGCCGAGCGCAGGTACGGGCCGACGGTGATGGACTGCTGCGACGCGCCGTTCGGCGTCGGCACATAGCTGACGATCTCGCGCACCGACCCCTCGGTGACACCGAGCGCGCTGCGCGCGATGGAGCGAAGGGCATTGCCGGTGCGCTCGGCGATATCGGCGGAGGATTCGCCGTCCAGCGCCGCCTGCGCCAGCTCCTTGGTGACCTCATAGGTGGTGCCGACAGCCCACTGGCTGCCGCGCACCGCGGTACCGGCGGCCAATCCGGCGGCACGGAAAACGCCACGGATCAACCGTGCTTCATTGCTGATCTGTCGCTGCTCGACATCCGAGCTGCGCTCGACGGCGCGGGTACCGGCACGGGCCAGGTCCTGACCGGTCCTGTCGTCTGTCACGTCCTACTCCGAAGTCTCGCCATGTGAACAGTCCTCGCCACCGCGCGCCCCCTGTGCGCGCCGTTGTGGCCTGTCACGAAATGTGGTGATGGTCATTGTTCCGACTAGCCAGGGTGAGTACGGCATTCAGGACGGGTTCTGTGACTGATGTCTCAGACACTACCCTGTGGCCTGACACACGACGAATGGACCCGGTTCCTCATCTCACAGTAGGGTCACCTCGCCGCGGGGGTGATAAATTTTTGGTTCTCGGTGAGGCGGTGGTCACCGGGTATCGGCAGGAGGGCGTGTCGTGTTGGAGAGCGTGTTCGGGTTACACCCGACACTCCTGCTTGAAATTCTGACCATTCCTCTTTTCACAGGAATTATCGGATACATAACCAACTGGTCCGGCATTCTCATGCTGTTCCAGCCGATCCAATTCCACGGTTTCCGACTGCCCGGTTTGCGCGCGGTCTTCCCCTATCTGCCCAAGCGGATTCAGGTCTTGCCGCTGCTCAGCTATGACGGCCGGATCGGCTGGCAGGGCATCGTGCCCTCGCGCGCCGACAAGATGGCCAGCATCGCGGTCGACAAGGGTCTGTCCAAGCTGGGCAGTGTTTCTGACTTCTATCGCGAGCTCGACCCGGAGAAGCTGGCCGAACATCTGGCCGAGGTGGCCGACGCGCAGATCCGCGACATCGTCGAGGTGATCCTGCGTCGCGAACATCCGCAGCTCTGGTACAACCTGCCTGTTCAGGTCAGGGAGATGATCCATCAGCGGGTGCGCTCACAATTGCCCGAGATCCTGCGTGACCTCACCATGGAGCTCGGCGCCAATATCGATCAGCTGCTCGACGTGAAGCAGATGGTGATCCGCTACTTCCAGGCGCGACCGCAATTGCTCAACCAGCTGTTCCAGGTGCTCGGCGCCAAGGAACTGCGGTTCATGCAGAACTTCGGCTTCTATTTCGGCGCGCCCTGCGGGCTGCTGCTGGTCCTGGCGCTGCACACCACCGGGCTCTCGGCGCTGGTCGTGCTGCCGGTCGGCGGGATCATCATCGGCTGGGTGGTGAACTGGATCGGCATCAATATGATCTTCGCGCCTGCCACGCCGAGGTGGTGGTGCCCGTGGCGGCAGGGTCTGCTGATCAAGCGCCAGCCCGAAATCACCGCCGGTTACGCGGCATTGGTGTCCACCGAGGTCGTCACGGTGGCCAATATCGGCGACGAGCTGCTCAATGGCCCGCGCTCGGACCGGACCCTGCAGATGCTAGAGGACACCCTGCGCCCGGCCGCCGACCGCGCGCTCGGACCCGCCCGGCCCGCGGTGAAGTTCATGCTCGGCAGCCGCGAATACGACACGCTGCAATCAACTCTCACCACGCAGGCCATGACGATCGCGCCGATGGCGTTCGCCGATCCCGCGTTCAATGCTCAGCAGAGCAGGCAGGTCAACGACTACATCGCCCGGCAAATGTCCGCACTTTCCCCACATGACTTCGTGGACATGCTGCGCTCGGCGATCAAACAGGACGAATGGTTGCTTTTTGTCCATGGCGGCGCGCTGGGACTGCTCGCCGGATACGCTCACATCCTGGTCTTCGGAACAGGAGTAGCGACGACATGGATGTAGACGACGGGACCCCGTCCACCGAGCTGGTGCGACGATCGGTACCGCCGCTCGAGGTCTCCGCCGACAAGCGTGGGCTGCTGCCCGTCTCACCGGTACGCACGGTTCGTGCGGCCACCGGTGTGGCGCGGGTAGCGCTCACCGCTGCCTCGGGAATAACGCTGTGGACGCTGGACACCGCGCTCGGGGTGACGGTCACGGTGTTGCGCGGCAGCATGGCGGGCACTCCGCCCAGCGAGGTGCTCGCGGAAGCGGAAACCGAAGTGCGCGACCGGCTTCGGCACGCGCTCGGCCTGCCGACGGGCACCGAACACCGTGGTGACGACGGCACCCCGACCCTGCGCGAGCAGGGCGCCGAACTGCTCCGCCTGTCCGCCAGCACGCACGCCGCGCAGCCCGACACCCATCCGGCCTATCCCGGCATCCTCGCCGAGATCACGCCCGACGAGGCACGGATCCTGCGATTCCTGCACGTCGACGGGCCGCAGCCGGCCATCGATGTGCGCACCGGGCGTCAGCGGGCGTTCGGCGGCGAGCGGTTGATCAGCGGACTCACCATGCTGGGCGACCACGCGGGCCTGCGATTTCCGAACCGGGTGCCGCAGTACCTGCCCAACCTGCGCAGACTGGGGCTCATCGAGTCCACCCGCGACCCCGTCGGCAACCCGCACCGCTACCAGGTCATCGAGGCCCAGGAGCAGGTGCGGGAAGCGTTGAAGCGCCCCGGTTTCGGCACGAAGGTGACCTACCGCAGCATCCTGCTCACCGAATTCGGCGCCGACTTCGTCCAGACGTGTTTACCCGTAGTGATCAGCGACGGTCGCGAGACCGCGACCTAGCTCTCGCCGAGCTCCGCCAGTTCCATCCAGCGCTCTTCCGCCGCTTCCTTGTCGGCGACGACTTCCTTCAGCTCGGTACCGAGCTTGATCAGCTTGTCCGGGTCCGTTGCGGCATCCGCCAGCGCCTTGTGCAGTTTCTGTTCGCGCTCGTCGAGTTTGGCGATGCTGCGTTCGACCTTCGACAGTTCCTTGCGGGCCGCGCGGCGGTCGGACGAATCCGTCGAGGCGCCACCGGTCTTCGCGGTGAGCGGCTTGGTGTTGCCCGCCATGGTGGCGCGCTTGGCCAGGTAGGAGTCGATGCCGCCGGGCAGGTTGGTGAGTTTGCCGTCGCCGAACAGGGCCCAGGTGGAGTCGCAGATGCGCTCGACCAGATAGCGGTCGTGGCTGATGACCACGAGCGTGCCCGCCCAGTTGTCGAGCAGGTCTTCGAGCTGCTGCAGGGTGTCGATGTCGAGGTCGTTGGTCGGCTCGTCGAGCAGCAGGACGTTCGGTTCGGCCATCAGGATGCGGGTGAGTTGCAGGCGACGGCGTTCACCACCGGAGAGGTCGCCGACCGGGGTGCGCTGGCGGGCCGGGGTGAAACCGAGCCGTTCGGCGAGCTGGCCCGCCGAGATCTCTTTGTCGCCGAGCATGATTCGCTGCGCGACCTGCTGGACGGCCTCGAGCACCCGCATGTCGGTGGGCAGGTCGTCGAGTTCCTGACGCAGCCAGCCGACCTGCACGGTCTGGCCCTGGATCCGCTTGCCCTTGGCGGGTTCGGTCTCCCCGGCCAGCGCGCGCAACAGGGTGGTCTTGCCCGACCCGTTGACGCCGACCAGGCCGACCCGCTCGCCCGGCGCGAGTCGCCAGGTGAGGTCGTCGACCAGCACCCGGCCGTCGGGGGTGGTGAGGGCGGCATCCTCGAGTTCGATCACCACGCGGCCCAGGCGCTTGCGCGCGAAGGCGGCCAGCGAGACCGAGTCGCGCGGCGCGGGCACATCGGCGATCAGGGCCTCGGCAGCCTCGACGCGGTAGCGCGGCTTGGAGGTGCGAGCCTTGGCGCCGCGGCGCAGCCAGGCCAGTTCCTTGCGGGCCAGGTTCTGGCGGCGCGATTCCGAGGCGTCGGCCTGACGTGCGCGTTCGGCGCGAGCGAAGATCCAGTCGCCGTAGCCGCCCTCGTAGACCTCCACCTTGCCGCCGACAACCTCCCAGGTGCGGTTGGCGATCGTGTCGAGGAACCAGCGATCGTGGGTGACGACGACGAGCGCGGTGCGCCGAGCGACCAGGTGCCCGGCCAGCCACTGCACACCCTCGATGTCGAGGTGGTTGGTCGGCTCGTCGAGGACCAGCAGGTCCAGATCGCGCACCAGGGCCGCCGCCAGAGCGACGCGGCGGCGTTCGCCACCGGAGAGGTTCGTGACGAGGGTGTCGAGGCCCAGATCGGCGATGCCGATGCCTTCGAGGATCGAGCGCACACGAGAGTCGGCGGCCCACTGGTGGTCGGCGATATCGGCGGTGGACAGGTCGTCGGACAGCCCGGCGAACACGATCGAACCGATGCTCGCGCCCTCGGGCAGCACGCCGCGCTGGGTGACCACGGCCATCCGCAGCCCACCCACTCGGCTGACCCGGCCCTTGTCGGGCGGCTCCAGTCCGGTCAGGACCTCGAGCAGCGTGGTCTTACCGCCACCGTTGAGGCCAACCACCCCGATCCGTTCCCCCGCGTGAATTCCGAGGGAGACGTCATCCAGCAGCGGCTTGACGCCGAAGCTCTTGGACACCTGTTCCAGGTTGATCAGGTTGGGCATTGCCGCCTCTCCGCGACTCGAGGCCAGACATAGGTGCGGGGTTGCGGTGCGTCGGCGTCCGACGGGGGGATTGCTGGACCAGTTGGCCCCTACCCGGTGAGTTACCCATGTTCGTGCGAGGTCTGTTGATTGCGATCATAGTGGACGCCGCCGGTCGCTCTGACCGGCACCGCTGCGGCCGGACTCAGCTGGTGGTCATCAGCGTTTGGAGTGCGCCTCGGTGTCGAGCACGCGGGCGCCCGGAACAGGACCAGTGGCCGTGCGCACGCTGCGGCACACGCCAGCGCCTGCCAGCTCCGCGGCGACACCGATCGCGGCCTCCTCCGATTCGCAGAGGAACGCGCAGGTGGGCCCCGACCCCGAGACCAGACCGGCCAACGCGCCCGCGCCGACGCCCGCGCGCAGGGTGCGGCGCAGTTCCGGTTTCAGCGAGAGCGCCGCGGCCTGCAGGTCGTTGCCGAGGAGTGGTGCGAGGGTGTGCGGGTCGCCGGCGGCCAATGCCTGCATGAGTTTTTGGGGGTCGCCGAGGCGCGGGGGCGCGCCCTCGGCGCGCAGGCGGTCGAGTTCGCGGAACACCGAGGGGGTGGACAGGCCTTCCTTGGCCAGCGCGAGGACCCAGTGAAAGGTGCTGCGCGACAGCACCGGAAGCAGGCGTTCGCCACGGCCGGTGCCGAGGGCGGTGCCGCCGTGCAGGGAGAACGGGACGTCGCTGCCGAGTTCGGCGGCGATCGTCGACAGTTCTTCGCGGGTCAGGCCAAGGTCCCACAGCTCGTTCAGCCCCACCAGGGTCGCGGCCGCGTCGGCGCTGCCACCCGCCATCCCGCCTGCCACCGGAATGCCCTTGGTGATGGCGATCTCGACCAGCGGGGCACGGCCTGCCAGGTGCGCCAGCCGGACCGCGGCCTTCCAGACCAGGTTGGTGCGGTCGGTTGGCACCTCGGCGGCGCCTTCGCCGGTGACCCGCACGGTGAGCGAGGCCGATGGGGCTAATCGGAGGTCGTCGGCGAGGGACAATGCCTGGAAGACGGTGGTCAGGTCGTGGTAACCATCCGGACGCAGATCAGCGACTCCGAGATGCAGGTTCACCTTCGACGGAGCTCGCACGACGACTGGGCTGGGCACAACTGACAGCACGATTACCCAGCGTAATAGGTTCCACCGACGAGTACGCACGTCGAATGCCCACCGCTCGAACACAGGGTTGCGCTAGGTACCCATGGGGGGTATGTTCATTCGTGTCGGGGACATACCCCTGGACCGTATGTTCGAAGAGCGAAGGAGTCGGCCATGGCCACCACCACCTACACCGTCACGGGGATGACCTGCGGACACTGCGTCAGCTCGGTCAAGCAGGAAATCGGCAAGATCGACGGCGTCACCAGCGTGGATGTCGACCTCGCCAGCGGTCTCGTCCGGGTCGACAGCGAGGGCGAACTGGCCGATACCGAGGTGGCCGCCGCGGTCGACGAAGCGGGCTACGCGCTGAGCGCCTGACTCCACTCCTGCTGGGCGAGGCAGCGCCCCCGCCCAGCAGGGACCAGGCCACTCGACGGCGAAGTGACAGGGACCACGTTCACCGCGGGTTCACCCACGTCGCGCCGCACAACGAATCATCCACAATGTCATCCACATCCATCCCCAAGCGTGATGAGACACGATTTCGGGGTTCAACCGGGAGTGCCGCCCGCGGACCATGATCAACTCAGGACGCGGCGAAAACCGGTTATCCACAATTGCTTTCACAGCGGCCGCGCGACCCGCGCCGATGAACGGCCGGTGTACTGCGGGTTCCCCTGCGAGAACCCACGATTCGACGATCTAGGTCGTCGCCGCCAACCGGACGAACGCCGCGGTCTCGAGGGTCTCGCCCCGTGCCTGCGGATCGATACCCGCGGCGACGAGCCTGCGCTCGGCCTCGACGGGCGATCCCGCCCATCCGGACAGCGCTGCCCGCAACGTCTTTCGCCGCTGCGCGAACGCCGCGTCGATCACCTCGAACACCCGTCGGCGATGCGCCTCGTCCATCGGCCACGGCGGTTCGACATAGCGGTCGATCCGCACCAGACCCGATTCGACGCGCGGTACCGGCCAGAAGACCTGCGTCCCCACGTGACCGGCGCGGCGAACCTTGCCGAAGAAACCCGCCTTGACACTCGGCACCCCGTACACCCGACTGCCGGGCTCGGCGGCGAGCCGGTCGGCCACTTCGGCCTGGACCATCACCAGCGACACCATGATGCTCGGCAACGTCGCGAGCAGGTGCAACAGCACCGGCACGGCCACGTTGTAGGGCAGGTTCGCCACCAGCGCGGTCGGCACGGCGGGCAACTGCTCCGGGCGCACCCGCAGCGCGTCGGCCTCGACCACGCGCAGCCGCTCGACCAGGCCGGGCGCGCGATCGGCGACGGTTTCGGGCAGATAGTTGGCGAGCACCGGGTCGATTTCGACGGCGACCACCTGGTCGACCACGTCGAGCAGCGCCAGCGTCAGCGAGCCGAGACCCGGACCGACCTCGAGCACCGTGTCACCCGCACCGACGCCGGCCGCGGACACGATGCGACGCACGGTATTGCCGTCGTGCACGAAGTTCTGCCCGAGCTGCTTGGTGGGTCGGACGCCGAAACGTTCGGCCAGGGTCCGCACCTCGGCGGGACCGAGCAATGCGGCACGGTTACCTCGAGCGGAATTCTCTGGTTCGGACACTGCTAGAACCTACCAACCTCGCTGATGGGGCAGCTCAGCGCTGCGTCGGGGCGGCGTTGACGCGCGCGAGGAATCCGTCGATGGCGGCGAGCTGTTCGGGCGAGACCGAGCCGTGCTGACCGTTGCCGAGGACCACCTGCTGATCGACACCGTTGGCCGCGAGCTGGGCGACCAGCGCCGCGTGCAGCGGCGACGGCACTACCATGTCGGCGACGTTCATGGACAGCAGGATCGGGGCATCGTAACCGCTGGTCGGCAGCATCATGTACGCCGCGAGCGGATCGCGCAGCGGGGCGAGCGGACGCGCTAGCAGGTCGGCGGCGGTGACGCCCTTGGTCGACACGAAGATCTCGTCCAGGCACTGGCTGCCCGCGACGTCGACGATCTCCTTGCCGCGCGGAGTCAGGTAGGAGTCGATGTCGAGCCCGGGGTCGGTGGCGCGCAGACCGGCCAGGATGCTGACGACGAACGAGGTGGTGGCGCTGGACAGCCCCGGCACATCCGGCGTCGCGGGGCCGACGAACGGCAGGATCTTCTCCACGTCCGAGGCCGGATCGATCGCGGCGACACCACGGAAGTCCAGCTCAGGGGCGTACTCAGCCTGCACATGCGCCGTGCTCAGCGCCGCGTGACCACCCTGTGAAACGCCGAGCACGCTCCAGGTGCGCGAGAGGTCGGGGTTGGCGGCGCGGGCCGCACGGACCAGATCGATCGTCGCGGTCGCCTCGCTGCGCACCTCGAGGTACGGGTGCGGGCCGGTGTCGAAACGGCCGAGGCCGAGATAATCGGGCGCGACGACGGCGAAGCCCTGGTCGATGAACCGCTGGAGCAGCCGGTCCTCGCCCCCGCGCTGCTGCTGGAACGGCGCGGTTTCCGGGTCGGCCTGACCGCCGCAACCGGGGCCGGAGCCGGAGGTGCCGTGGTCGTAGGCCAGGATCGGCCAGCCGCCGACCGGGGCGTCACCTTCGGGGATGAACATCGCGCCGCTGGCCGGGCGCTCGATGCCCGCCGAGTCGGTCATCCAATACTCGACCGACGCACCCCTGGTGAGCCCGTGCCAGCCATCGGGTTCGGCCTGCACCGAGATGAGCGAACCGGGGGGCGCTGCCATCACCGGGGTGTACCCGGCGGCGGCGAAAGCGCTCGCGACCAGCGCGGCGACAACGGTCACCCGGATCGGGATCTTCAGCACAGGTCGGCCTCTCTACCAGGCGGTCAAGATCTTGGACGAGAGTACAGATCGACCGCCGCCGGAGCCCGGATGACGCGCCTGGCCCACGAATGACAGAGAACCCTCAGCCTTGGGCCGAGCGGGATCAGCTGATCCCCAACCGCCCGGTGCACGCGGGCCAAGCGCCCCACCCCTGCCGCGCCCGAGTCACCTCAGCGATCGCGATCTGCTCTTCCCTGCTCGCCAGATCAGCCCGGGGGGCGTACTTCAACCCACCCTGCCGCTCCCAAGTGCTCTGATCGAACTGAATCCCACCGTAATAACCGTTCCCGGTGTTGATAGCCCAGTTCCCCGTCGACTCGCACTTCGCCAGCGCGTCCCACACCGCACCGTCACGCACCGGCGGCACCTCGGTCCCCGGCTTGGCGCCCTGACGAATCGTCTTGGGCTGGGCGGGCGTGATCACATTCGAATTCACCTGCACGCGTGAGGCTTCGACACCGTTGACCATCTTCACCGCGAACGTCGCCTCGTGCAGACCGGGCATGCCAGGGTTCTCGACCACGGTGCGGCTCATGTTCATGGTCACGTCCTCGATCACCGTTTCGGTGGGATCGAGCGGCAGGGTTTCGGTGAGCTGTTCGGTGCGCTGCCGCGTGACGACAACCTGCATGCCCTCGGTGAGCGGCGTCGTCGCGGCAGGCTCCGTGAAGTCCTCGTCCTTCAGCGGAACGCCTGCGGCAGCGAGGAATTCACCGACGGTCGCGGCGGCGAGGCGTACATCGACCGGGGCGGCGCCGCCGTCTACCAGCGAGATATTGCGCGGGGTGTACACGCTCAGCGCGGCACCGTCGAGGGGCAGCTTCTCGGTGCGCGAGGGCAGCACGTGGGTGTCGGACGGGATCTGCATCGACGCGAGCGCGTCGCCTGCGGTGGTGCCGGTGGTCCATACCTTGCGCTCGACACCGTCGAGGGTGACCGTGATCTCGCGGCCACGGTTGAAGGTGATGGTGGCGCCGTCGCCGACCTTCGCGCCCGCGGCGGGGACGACCTCGTCGTGTTCGGCGATCTCGTAGCCCGCGTCGGCCAGGATGGCGCGCACATCGCGCGACATCGTCGAGAGCTCGGTCCGTTCGCCGTCGACGACCAGCGCGACCGTCTTGTGGTTCACGATGGCCAGCGAGGCGCCGACGAGCAGAATCAGCAGCATGGCCGCCACCGCTGCGAACAGCAGCGGTGAACGTGACGAGTTGATCCGCGCAAAAGCCGACATGATTACAGGACGATAACGACGAGGTGCGCGGTAGACAACACCAGGCAGTCCGATCAGCGGGATCGTAGATCACGATTCGATATAGACAGCGCTGGTAGATAACGGCGTGAGCAGGGCAATGTGAGCCGACTCACGGTTGGTGTCCAGCCCCCTGCCGAACAGACGAATCGGACTACCGAATCCGATACAGCCTGCGCGCGTTGGCGGTGGTGATCTCGGCCAGCGTCTCCGGGTCCTGTTCGCGCACTTCGGCCAGCGCGCGCACCGTGTACGGCAGGCAGTACGGCTCGTTCGGCGCACCGCGATACGGGTGCGGCGTCAGATACGGCGCGTCGGTTTCCACCAGGATCTGGTCGTCGGGCACCAGCTTGGCGGCCTCGCGCAGTTCGTGCGCGTTCTTGAAACTCACGGTGCCGGAGAAACTCAGCACATATCCCTCCGCCACACAGGCCTGCGCCATCGTGGCGTCGGAGGAGAAGCAGTGGAAGATCACCGTGTCCGGCGCACCCTCGTCGAGCAGCACCGTGAGCAGGTCGTGGTCGGCTTCGCGGTTGTGGATCATCAGCGGTTTGCGCACGCGTTTGGCCAGGTCGATGTGCCAGCGGAAACCCTCGATCTGGGTTTCGATATCGGCGCAGCCATCGAGCTTGCCGGGCCAGTAGTAGTCGAGGCCCGTCTCGCCGATGGCGACCACGCGCGGGTCGGTGGCGAGGTGTTCGAGCTCGGTCTTGGCCTTGTCGTCGAGAGCGTTGGCCCGGGTGGGATGCAACGCGACGGCGGCGTACACCCGCGGATCCCACTGCGCCGCCTGCACGGCCCACTGCGCGGCCGCGAGATCGTCGGCGATCGTCACCACATGTCCCACACCGGCCGAGGCGGCCCGGTCCACGATGGCCGTGGTCGACTCCGCATCGGTTGCGCCACAGGCATCGAGGTGCGTGTGGGCATCGATCAGGGGCGCGAGCGGCGGCGGAACTGGCGGAGCCGGACGATTCGTGTTTGCCACCCGGATTAGAGTAGTGCCCATCATGAGTGAGCGAAGCGAGCGATCAATGGGCACAGCTGCATCTGCAGTCACGACTGCGCCGAGCGCTAGCGAGGCGCAGGCGTGAGTGCAGCCGAAGGCGCCGAGGCGCCCGCCTTCTACGTCACGACGGCCATCGCGTACCCGAACGGTGTGCCGCATATGGGCCACGCGTACGAGTACATCTCCACCGACGCGATCGCCCGCTTCAAGCGACTCGACGGCTACGACGTGTTCTTCATGACCGGCACCGACGAGCACGGTCAGAAGATGCAGCAGACCGCGGCTACCGAGGGCATCCCGGTGCAGGAGCTCGCGGCACGCAATTCCGACGTCTTCGAGGCGATGGACAAAGCACTCGACATCTCGTTCGACCGCTTCATCCGCACCACCGATGACGACCACATGGCCGCGAGCGTCGCCATCTGGGAACGGATGCTCGCCAATGGCGACATCTACCTCGATCACTACTCGGGTTGGTACTCGGTGCGCGACGAGGCCTTCTACAACGAGGACGAGACCACCCTCCTCGCCGACGGCACCCGCGAGTCCACCGAGACCAAGACCCCGGTCACCTGGTCCGAGGAGTCGAACTACTTCTTCAAGCTCTCGGAGTATCAGGACAAGCTCCTCGCCCTCTACGAGGAGCGGCCCGAATTCATCGCGCCCTCGACGCGGCGTAACGAGATCCTCAGCTACGTCAAGTCCGGGCTGAAGGACCTGTCGATCTCCCGCACCACCTTCGACTGGGGTGTCCCGGTCCCCGGCGCGCCCGACCACGTGATGTACGTGTGGGTCGACGCGCTCACCAATTATCTGACCGGCGTGGGCTTTCCGAACACCGACTCCACCGCGTTCCAGAAGTTCTGGCCTGCCAACCTGCACATCATCGGCAAGGACATCACCAAGTTCCACACGGTGTACTGGCCCGCGTTCCTGATGTCGGCGGGGATCGAACTGCCGGACCGGGTGTTCGTGCACGGGTTCCTGTACAACAAGGGCGAGAAGATGTCGAAGTCGACGGGCAATGTCGTCGACCCGCTCTCGCTGGTAGCCACCTATGGCCTCGACCAGGTGCGTTTCTTCCTGCTGCGCGAGATCTCCTACGGCCAGGACGGCAGCTACAGCAACGACGCCATCGCCGGCCGCATCAACAGCGACCTGGCCAACGAGTTCGGCAACCTGGTCCAGCGCAGCCTGACCATGGTCAACAAGAACTGCGACGCCAAGTCCCCCACACCCGGCGAGTTCACCGACGAGGACCGCGCGCTGCTCGACCGCGCCAACTCGCTACTGGCCAAGTGCCGCACCGAGTTCGACGTCCAGCAGATGCACCTCGCCCTGGAAGCCATCTGGCTCACCCTCGGCGAAACCAACCGCTACTTCTCCGCCAACGCGCCGTGGGCGCTGCGCAAGTCGGGCACCGAGGAAGACCTGGCCCGCATGGCGACGGTCCTCTACGTCACCCTCGAGGTAGTCCGCATCGTGGCCATCCTGGTCCAACCGGTGATGCCGGGCTCGGCGGCCAAGATCCTGGACCTGCTCGCCCAGGAAGGCCGCGCCTTCGCCGACATCGCCACTCCCCTGGCCCCCGGCCTCGACCTGCCCGCACCGGAACCGGTCTTCCCGCGCTATATCGAGCCCAAGGAATAGCCGAAACGAACTGTGGCGCACGGTTTCACCGTGCGCCACAGTTTCAGCGATGTGAACTCAACCCCTCGCCGAGTCGCCGCATGCTGAATCAGGCGAGCAATTCCATCGACGACTCAGTTGAGGGCGTCCTCGACGCTGGTCGCGGTCAGAATCTGATCGGTCCACCTGTCCAGTTCCGCTGCGCTCGCTGACCGGACCCGAGCGATCGCCCACTCGGGAACTTCACCGAATTTGTGACCGAGCAGCCGAATCAAGGTCTTCGCCGCACCGCGCGCCTCGAGCATTTCTGCGGTTGTCACGATGGCCTCCTTAGCCTGCTGTCCCAGCTGCTCGAGCAACGGATCGAAGTCCGCCGGCTCGGTGTCGCTGACATTCATAATGTACTCCACCACCGCTCGCAGGTCGTTGCGACCATTCGGGCCATCGAACATCGCCGATAGGTCCTTCACCAGCGGCAACAACCGCGCGCCCGCGTCTGTGCGCCCCGGTGCGACCTTCAGCACGTAGAGCATCACCACTACCGCCGGTGTGAGCTGGCGCTTACGGAGTTCGACTAGGTCGGTAGCGGCCATGTCGTCGATGACGTACCGCATCCGCGGCACCAGTTCACCCAGCGACTCACGCACCAGTGGGGAGAGGTCGAACAACAGCGACAGTTCCGTTTCCGCCCGCCACCGGCGCCCCTTCGGATGGGCGTGGACGACCAGCGGAATGATCAACGGCACCGTGGTGGTCTGCGGGTGCTCGCTGACGTAGCGGGTCCAAATGGCGACCATGTACTCGATCAACCGCAGGGCCATCAGTTTGTCTGTGCTGCTTTGATGCTCGATCAGGTAGTAGACGAACGTCTCCTGACCCTCGACCTCGATCGAGAACAGCATGTCCCCATACCGGGGTGTCAGCTGGGCGGAGATGAATCCGGTAGACAGTTGCTTCAACGTCGACCAGTCCGCCTGTGCGACAAACGAGTCCGGCAGTTCCGACTTGAGTTCCGAGGCGGCGTTCTCCGGTCGACCGAGGATGCGGCGGCACAGGGCGTCGTGCGGGCTTGTCGGTCGCTCGGCCATAGCCACACCGTACGCCGCCACATCGGATTGTCAGCAATATTCGCATGTCAACAACACTGACGGAGAGTATTGCCTATCAATAGCTTTCGAGCTGAATGCCGCTCAGCTCTCCGAGCGGGCGGCCAGGACTGCGTCGTAGAGCTCGCGGCGTGAGGCGCCTCGACCGGCGGAGACTTCGGCGCAGGCGTCCTTGAGTCGCATGCCGCCTGCTACCAAAGTCTCGACCTCGTCGACCAATTCGGCAGGCTCGGCCGAAACCGGTTGGGAGCCCTCGAGAACCACGGTGATCTCGCCGCGGGCGCCGTCGGCGGCCCAGGCGGCCAGTTCGCCGAGGGTGCCGCGGACGACTTCCTCGTAGGTTTTGGTGAGTTCGCGGCAGATGGCGGCGCGGCGGTCGGGGCCGAGGACCGTGACCGCGTCGGCCATGCAGTCGGCGAGGCGGTGGGGGGCTTCGAAGAAGACGATGGCGCGTTGCTCGGATGTCAAGGTGCGCAACCACTCTCGGCGCTGACCGCCCTTGCGTGGGGCGAAGCCGTCGAAACAGAAGCGTTCCACCGGCAGGCCGGACAGGGCCAGTGCGGTGGTGACCGCGGAGGGGCCGGGCAGGCAGGTGACCGGAAGGTCGCGTTCGACGGCGGCGGCGACCAGGCGGTAGCCGGGGTCGCTCACCGACGGCATGCCCGCGTCGGTTACCAGCAGAACGGTCAGGCCGCTCGCGATGTCGTCGAGCAGGGCGGGGATGCGGGCGGTTTCCACGTGGTCGTAGAAGCTGACGACGCGGCCGGTGATCTCGACGCCGAGTGCCTTCGCCAGCGATTTCGTGCGGCGGGTGTCCTCGGCGGCGACCACGTCGGCCGAACCGAGCGCGTCGCGCAGTCGCTGGGACGCGTCGCCGATGTCACCCATCGGGGTAGCCGCTAAGACCAACACAGTGTTGTCCCGCCTCTCCGGTATCTTGGGCCGCAGGCGAGCGGCGAGCGGCACATGCAGGTGACGCCCGACCATTCTGTCAGGTCACCGGGGTGCGGCGATCGGCCGTATGTGATGGGGAACAGGGGCGGCAGTGTCGGGTCGGACTTCGATGGGCGCACCGCCTACGATCGGGGCGTGATCCCGGTGACCGATGAGCGCGCGATGCCCCCGTCGCGTCCCGTGTCGGCGTTGGTCAGCCCCGCGCCGCGGCGCCCGGCCCCCGATTTCGGCCCGTTCGACACCGCGCGTGGCTGGGTGGTCACCGCGGCGCTCACCTTCATCGCCGCGCTGACCAGGTTCGTCAACCTGAACTATCCGACCGACGCGCGCACCCCCGTCTTCGACGAAAAGCATTACGCCCCACAGGCCTGGCAGATGGTCACCGGCGGCGGCGTGGAGGACAACCCCGCTTACGGCCTGGTCGTGCACCCACCCGTCGGCAAACAGTTCATCGCCATCAGTGAGGCTATATTCGGCTACAACGCGTGGGGCTGGCGCGGCACCGCGGCGCTGGCCGGCACGATCCTGGTGCTGCTCGTGGTGCGGATCGTGCGCCGGATGGCCAGGTCGACGCTGATCGGCGCGTTCGCGGGTGTGCTGCTCATCGCCGAAAGCCTGACCTTCGTCTCCTCGCGCATCGGCATGCTCGATATTTTCATGTCGCTGCTGGTCACCGCGGCTTTCGGCTGTCTGATAGTCGACCGCGACGAAGTCCGCGAGCGGATGGCTCGCGCGGATCTGGCCGGGCGGGTCGGCATCTCGGACTGGGGTCCGCGACTCGGCGTGCGCTGGTGGCGGTTCGGCGCGGGTGTGCTGCTCGGCCTGGCGTGCGGCACCAAGTGGTCGGGCATCTACTACATCATGTTCTTCGGCCTGCTGAGCGTGGCCTTCGACGTGAGCGCGCGACGCGCGTACGGGGTGCGCAAGCCGTGGCTGGGGACGATGGTCCGCGATGTGGGGCCCGCGCTGTACGCGCTGGTGGTGATCCCGCTGGTGGTGTACCTGTCCTCGTACTGGGCGTGGTTCGCCAGCGAGAGCGGGGTGTTCCGGTACGCGGTCGGCAATCAGGTCGGCAGCGGTGGCGCGTTCGCGTTCCTGCCCGACGCGCTGCGCTCGCTCTGGCACTACCAGGGCGAGACCCTCGACTTCCATTCCAGCCTCACCAATTCGGCGGGCAACCACCATCCGTGGGAATCCAAGCCGTGGACCTGGCCGATGGGCCTGCGCCCGATGCTCTACTACTACGCCGACGGCACGGTCACCGGTTGCGGCGAGGCCCAGTGTGTGAAGGCCGTGATGGCCGTCGGCACGCCCGCGCTGTGGTGGCTGGCGCTGCCGCTCATCGGCTGGATGGCATGGCGTTCGATCGTTCGCCGCGATTGGCGTTACGCGGCGGTGCTGGTGGGGTACGGCGCCGGGCTGCTGCCATGGTTCGTGACGCTGGACCGGCAGATGTACTTCTTCTACGCGGTAGTGCTCGCGCCGTTCCTGGTGATGGGGATGGCGCTGGCACTCGGTGACATCCTCGGGTCGGCCAGACCCGCGGGGATACCGCGCAGTCCGACGGGCACCTATCTGCCCGCCCCGGTGAACGAGCGGTACGCGCTCGGGTTGCTGATCGTCAGCATCTATCTGGGCTTGGTGATCGCGAACTTCGTCTGGCTGTGGCCGATCCTCACGGGTCAGGCGATCACACCGCAGAACTGGCAAGACCATCTCTGGCTGCCGAGCTGGCGGTAGCTGGCCCGCCTCTCCGTGTATTCAGGCCGGGCTCAGGTGGTTGGTTCGTTTGGACGCGGCCGGCGGCTATAGGGTCGCAGCGTCAGCCCGTACCCGGTGAGTTACCCATGTTCTCGCGTTGTTCAGGTGTTCAGGACTCTGTTGACCAGGTCTATGGCGTCAGCGTCGGCGAGGCCGAGTCGTCGGATGGTTGTGACGTAGTCGACGGCGGCGCGGCTGGCGATGTCGCGGGTGGGGTCGCCGGAGGAGGCGATGAAAGAGCCTTGGCGGCCACGGGTTTCGAGGACGCCGTCGGCTTCCAGCTCGCGGTAGGCGCGGGCGACGGTGTTGGGGGCGATGCCGAGGTCGACGGCCAGCGCGCGGACTGTGGGGATCTTGGTGCCCGCGGTGAGCGTGCCCGCGCGGACCTGTTCGATCACGGCCATGCGCAGCTGCTCATAGGGCGGCTGGGCGGAATCGGTGGACAGCTCGACGTGGAACACGGTGCTCACACCTCGTCTCGGGACAGCGGGCAGGACATACAGCGGGGGCCGCCACGGCCGGAGCCCAGCTCCGAGCCGCTGATGGTGACTACTTCGATACCGGCCTCGATCAGGCGCGAGTTGGTCATCTCGTTGCGTTCGTAGGCCACGACCACGCCGGGTTCGAGGGCGAGGGTGTTGTTGCCGTCGTCCCACTGTTCACGTTCGGCGTCGGGTCCCTCGCGGCCGGTGTCGATCACGCGCAGCTTCGCGATGCCCATCGCCTTGGCCGCGGCGGGCAGGAAGGGTTCGGGTCCGGTGATGCTGATGCGTTCGAGGTCACCGCGACTGGTGAAGCCGTCTTCGCGGCGGATCGTGAACGCCTCCAGCGATTTCCGCACGCCCGGATACATCACCACCGCATCGGTGTCGACCATGGTGCAGACGGTGTCCAGATGCATGGTGGCCCGGTTCTGCGCGATCGGCACCACCAATACGGTGTGCGCGAGATCGTCGTCGAACAGGCTGCGCGCCAACGCTTCCGCACCCGCGGGTGTGGTCCGCTCGCCGACGCCAACGGCGACAACACCTTTGGCGAGCAGCAGCACATCGCCGCCCTCGATCGGCGCGGTATGCGATTCGTAGGCCCGGCGCACGCCGAGGAAGCGCGGATGGAACGCGTAGACGAGGTCGGTGATGGAGGTCTCGCGACTGCGGGCGGGCAGTGCCAGCGAGGTGATCGCCACCTTCGGGCCGACCCAGAACGAGGAATCGCGGGTGAACAGCAGATTCGGCAGCGGGTCGACGACGAAGTCGCCGCCGTGGTGCATCCGCCGGACCAGCGAGGCGGCGTCGGGGCCGAACGGCAGCTCGTCGAAGGTCATCCCGGCCATCAGGATGTCGGCGAGCTCGCCCGCGTCGAATTTGCGCAGTTCGGCGGCGAGCTGGTCGGCCAGGCCGTGGCCGAGTCTGCGGGCGTCGACCGCCGCTGAGATGCCCTGGATCCTGGCTGCCCCACTGGCGCTGAGGGTTTCGGTCAGCAGATCTGCCAGTAACAGCACTTCCACACCGCGGTCGCGCAGTACGGCGGCGAAGGCGTCGTGTTCGGCTTGCGCGCGTTCGACCCAGGGGATGCCGTCGAAGAGCAGTTGGTCATTGTTGCTCGGGGTGAGGCGGCGTAGTTCTGCGCCGGGGCGGTGCAGCAGCACCGTCCGTAGCTGACCGACCTCGGAGGTGACGGTCAGACGCGAATCGGGGGCAGTTCCCATCTGCAAAATGTAATGCGAGAACGCCAGGTCGGCACGCTCCGACCCGCAGTCGCCGGGATGCGTGGCGCGTAGATGTCGGAGACCTGTCGAACCGGTCCGCCCATTTTCGTACACGACACGAATACCTAAAGTATTGTTTAGGTGGTAGTGGGAGGAGCTATAGATGACGACGGCCGATTGGCAAACGAAGGAGCTGACCCCCGGGCAGCTTTCAGATCGTAGTGGAGTTGCAGTGTCCGCGTTGCACTTCTACGAACGCGAAGGTCTCATATCGAGCCGTCGAACCAGCGGCAATCAACGTCGATATTCTCGCGAAACCTTGCGCCGGGTCGCCTTCATCCGCATCTCGCAACGTGTCGGCATCCCACTCAGTGAGATCCGGTCGGCCTTGGATCGACTCCCCGAAGGTCGCACCCCCACGCGCCGTGACTGGGAGAACCTGTCGACGACCTGGCGTGAGGATCTCGACGACCGCATCACCCAGCTCGTGCGCCTGCGCGACAACCTGACCGGCTGCATCGGCTGTGGTTGCCTCTCGCTCGGCTCGTGCAAACTCGTCAACGAGCACGACCGGCTCGGCGCGGAGGGTCCCGGCGCGCGCGTGCTCGATGTACAGGTGAACTGCCCGCCGAAATCCGGCTGCGTATAGCCGTAGCCGGATGCCTCGGGCATCATCGCGGGTATGACCTCTCTGGATGCCAAGGCGAAGACTCTGCTCGAACTGCACAGTCCGGGAAATCCGGTGGTGTTGCCGACCGTCTGGGACGCGTGGTCGGCGAATGTCGCTGTGGCTGCCGGTTTTTCGGGCTTGACCATGGGCAGCCATCCGGTCGCCGACTCGATCGGCCGCGCCGACGGCGAGGGCATGAGCTTCGATGAACTGCTCGCCCGCGTCGCCCAGGTCACCGGCTCGGTCGAGCTCCCGGTCTCGGTCGACATCGAATCCGGCTACGGCCTCGAACCGCTCCAGCTCATCGACGGCCTGCTCGCGGCGGGCGCCGTCGGCCTCAATATCGAGGACACGGTCCACAGCGAGGGCAAGCGCCTGCGTTCGCCCGCCGAACACGCCGACCTGGTCCGCGGTCTGCGCGAAGCCGCCGACGCGGCGGGCGTGCATGTCGTGGTCAACGCCCGCACCGACCTGTTCCTGCGCCAAGACGGCGAAGAGGCCGACCGCCTCGACCGCGCGATCGCCCGGCTGACCCTGGCCGCCGAAGCCGGCGCCGACGTTCTCTACCCCGTCGGCAGGCACGCCGACGCTGACCTGCGCCGACTCACCACCGACCTGCCGTTGCCGGTCAACGCGATCGGCCAGCCGGGCACCCCGGCCAAGGACCACTTCGCCGACCTCGGAGTTGCCCGCATCAGCTTCGGCCCCTACCTCCAGGCCGCTCTGAGCGCCGCAGCGACCGATCTGCTGACTGCCTGGAATTAGACTCGAGCGGCACCCTGTGCTTCGAGGTCGATGCCGAGCACGCGTTCGCGGGTCGGCCGCTCGGATCGGCCTCGAGCGCGCAGTAGTCGCGCTTCCTGCGCGGCGGCCTTGGCCACAATGGTCGTCGCTGGTGACACCGCCAGCCAGGGGCATGTCGGCCTGCGCGGCTGCTCAGAAACGTTCAGCGCCCCAGTACCGCCAGCATCCCCGCGACCGCGCGCGGCCAGCCGAACTGCTCGGCGCGGGAGCGGGCGGCCTTGCGGCGGCCGGAGGTGGGCATGGCCAGGACGTCGGTGACCGCTCGCGCGAAGGCTCGGGGGCGGTCGGCGGAAATGGCTCCGCATTCGGCGGTGACGATGTCGGCCAGGGCGGAGGAGCGGCTGGCCACTACCGGGGTGCCAGCGGCCAATGCCTCCAGGGCGGCAAGGCCGAAGGTTTCGTGGGGGCCTGGCGCCAGTGAAACATCAGCGGTGGCAAGGAGTTTCGCTACCATGGCGCGGTCGTTGATGAAGCCGGTGAAGTGGACCGCCGGTGCACCACCGGGCAGGGCGGCGAGCGTGCGGGCCCGGCGTTCGAGTGACTCACGGCGGGGACCGTCGCCGGCGATGACCAGTCGGGCGGGTACCCCGGCCCGGTGCAGGGCACCGACCGCTTCGATGCTGCGGTCGACACGCTTCTCCACCGACAGCCGACCGCAATGCACCAGCATCGGATGCCCGTCGACACCGAGATCGGCGCGCAGGCCGAGGTCACGGCGGCGTGGACTGAACAGGTCGAGGTCGACGCCGAGCGGCACCAGTTCCACGTTCGGCGCACCGATCCGCAGGAACTCCTCGCGCGCGAAATCGGTGGTGCACACGACCATGTCGTAATCGGCGGCCGTGCGGCGGTTGGCGACATCGGCGCAGCGGCGCGCGGCGGGTCCGGGCAGGAACTGGCCGAGCAGCCGGTCGAGGCGCTCGTGCGAGATCATCACGCTCGCCACCCCGCGACGCCCCGCCCACCGGCCGAAACCGCGCAGCGTGAGCCGGTCGGAGACCTCGAGCACATCCGGCGACAGCCCGGACAGCACATCGGCCACCCGCCGCGGATCAGCCGCCCGATAACCACCGGTCCACGGAATTCCCACTGCGGGCAACGTAATTCGCAGCGCGCCCGTGGGCAGCACCTCTTCCGAACGACGCGACCCCGGCACGATCAGCACCACTTCGTGCCCGGCCGTCGCATATCCCTCACCGAGGTGGTGCAGGGCAGTGCGCAACCCACCCGATCGCGGGCCATAGAAATTGGCTAGCTGCACGATGCGCACACGCCGATCGTCGCGCCGCGCGGGTTACCTACGGGTCCTGCCCGAAGAACGGCGGGTGAACAGCGTCGAAAGATGCGCCTCATGGGCGCGGACACCCGGTGCCGCGCGGTCACCCGCGCACGATCCGACCCGATTCGGCGACGACCAGAGCGGCCGGGCTCAGGCGGATCGGCCTTCGTCGACCGACCAGACCCGCAGCAACCCGTGCCCGGATGCCGACGCACTCACGGCGACCAACTCGGCCTGCGCCGCGATCCACTCCCCCTGCGCGAACCGCACCCGCAGCGCCAGCCGCCGGGTGCTGCCGGGAGTACGGGCCAGGTCGTGACACGCGGCCCGCAGCGCGGCCAGATCACCGGGGTCGATGGCGGGCCGCTCCACCAGCCAGCGATCCAGCGGCGGGGGCGGCGGACCTGCCCACTCGTAGATGAGCGCGCTGGTCAGCTCGATGATGCCGACGCCGACGCCGCTGCGTTGCGAGACCGCGCGCAGCATGGCCGCGTCGGGATCGGCGGCGGGCTGTGCCGTGTCGAGCTCGGGAATCGCGTGCATCAGCGCGCTGATCCGGCGGTGTTCCGGCACCGCCTTAGCGATCATCTGGAAGTGGCGGACCTCGTCGTCGTCACCGGCCATGTCGACCTCGCCCTGCCACTGTCCACCGTCGTCGATTCGCGCGACCATCGCGAAATAGTCGATACGCCCGTCGAAGCGGGCCATCCGGCCGAACGCTTCGGGCGGGGTGCGAATCACCCGCACCCGCTCGGGGTCCCTGGCGAAGACGAGTTCCTCCAGGCCCGGCCCGTGATGGGCGAGTTCGGTGTCGGCCTCCCAGTCCCACGCGGCGACCCGCCGCGGTGGCGGGATCGGGGCATCGACGGCCCCGGCCCACAGCCGCACCCCGTGGACGCCGCCGAAGGCGCACGGCACCGGCTCGGTCACGACCACCGTGTCCGCCTCGACCACTCGCCGCGGTCCCCCGCCCGCGCGACAATGCCGCACCGCCTCCGCCGCGATCCGCGCGCGGGACGGGCCGAGAACGCGACGCAGCGAGCCGAGCCCGGACCAGTGCCTCGGGTGCGCCCCCGCGGCGACCACCGTGGGTTCGCTACCGGAGGTGAGGGTCTCCACCAGCAGCCACTCGTCGGACGGCATCGCCGCGATTCAGTTCGACGCCACGCCTCGGCCCGCACGCGGCAGGTCGAGGTCGAGCGGGATACGGCCCTCACGCAGGTGCGCCTCGACCTCACCGCCCGGCATCGGCCGGGCGATCAGGAACCCCTGCGCGCGGTAGCAGCCGAGGCCGACCAGCGTTCTGGCCGCCATCGGCGTCTCGACACCCTCACCGACCACGCCGAGGCCGAACGACCCGGCCAGCCCGATGATCGACTTCACGATCGCCAGGTCGTCGTCGCTGTCACCGAGCCGCTGCACGAAACCTCGGTCGATCTTCACGGCGTCGACGGGCAGCGCCTTGAGATGCGAGAGCGAGCTGTAGCCGGTACCGAAATCGTCGATGGCGATCTGTACGCCCATCTGTTTGAGGCCGCGCAGGGTGAGCCTGGTTCGCACCAGATCTTGCACGACGACGTGTTCGGTGATTTCCAGGCAGACCGAGCTGCCATCGATGCCGTACAGGCGAAGTATGTCCTCGATGCGCTCGACGAAGTCGGCGCTCACCAGCTGGACCGGCGACACATTGATCCGGATCACCACATTGGCGGCCAGCCCACGGCGGCGCCAATCGGCGAATTGCGAACAGGCCGAACGGATTACCCACCGCCCGAGCTCGCCGGCCAGGTTGGTGGCCTCGGCGACGGCGACGAACGCGCCAGGCGGCAACAGCCCACGGGTCGGATGCTGCCAGCGCACCAGCGCTTCCAATGCCACGATCCGCCCGGTCCGCAAATCGACCTCGGGCTGATAGTGCAGCACCATCGACCCGTCGGACACCGCGCTGCGCAGGTTGACCTCGACGTCGTCCTGTAGTTCGAACTGGACCCGCATGGCGTCGGTGAACACCGCGATGCCGTTGCCGCCACCGGATTTCGCCGAGAGCAACGCGTGGTCGGCACGGCGCAGCACGTCCGACACCGTCGTCTCGCCGGGCACACCGAGCGCGACACCGACGCTCACCCCACTGCTCACCGACTCCTGCCCGACCGAGACCCGGCGCCCGACCAGCTCTTGGATCCTGTTCGCTTCCAATTCGGCGGCCACCGCGTCCATCGTCTTGGCCGGCACGATGACGAACTCGTCGCCCCCGAGGCGCGCGATCATGTCCTCGGGACCGAAGTTCTCGCGCAACCTGGCCGCGAGCGTGCGGATGAAATTGTCGCCCGCGTTGTGGCCGAGGAAGTCGTTGAGCGCTTTGAGCCGGTCGAGATCGAGGAAGAAGGTCGCGACCGGGCCATCGTTGCCCGGCGCGAGCCGTTCCTCCATGTGCTCGAGCAGTGCGCGCCGATTGGCCAGGCCGGTGAGATCGTCGTGCGAGGCGATGTAGCGCAGTCGGTCCTCGGCTTCGACCCGGGCCTGCAACTGCGCGAACAGGGCGGCGATCGCCTTGAGCACATTGACCTCACGGGTGGTCCACGCACGATCCCCGCGCCGGACGAAGCCGAGCGCGCCGGTGGACACCCCGCGCGAGACCAAGGGGACGCACGCGGTCACCATCGATGGCATGCCGGTGGTCTGCCGGATCATCTCCTGGTAGTCGGGGTATTCGTCGCCGCGGCTGACGAGAATCGGTTCGACGGCGTGCTCGCTGGCCAGGAACAAAGAATCCGCCTTGGCGAACTCGATGACCCGTAACGGGTCGGGGTCGGGCACGTACGGTCGGCGCGGCCACTCGGCGATCAGCACCGTCTGGCGTAGCTCGTGAATCGTGTGCCGCAGGAAGGCGATGTCCACGTCGAAGTAGTCCACCAGGCTCGCCAGGACGCGTTCGCTGGCCACGACCATGGTCGTGGCGTCGACACCCATCAACTCCGAGGCGACCTGCGTCACCAACGAGTCGAGGTTTCGCCGAGGCACCGTTTCTCCGATCGTGCTATCTGTCAGTTCCCTGAACCGAGTACCGGGAGCCTGGCGCTCCACACTGTCGGCGCGGGCGCATAGCTCAGTCGTAATACTGCCGTGACCGTCTCGTGCCCGGGAATTCCCATCAGTGCGGAGAACCGTTTGTGGATCGAGGCCAGTGTATCTGTGAATCCTGCCGATACGTTGCGCAAATCGTTGTCGTCCCGGACGTAGAGGAAAACCGGCGACATCGGCTGGACCGCGAGGCCCAGCTTCTGCGCGGCAATCCACACACGCTCGACGGCAGAACCGCCGCGCACATAATCGGTCAGATCGGCGTCTGTCCCGACGGGGCAGGTGACCGCGATCAGCGCGGAACTGGACGAAATCCGCTGGCGCGCGTAGTCACCGAGCGCCGCACCGCCGGACCAATCCCGCAGGTAGGCCATCACGTCGGCGCGCCCGCCGATATGCAGTTTGGCGTGCTCGTCGGCGGCCAGTTCCATGGTTCGCAGATCGAGTCCGGTACGCAAATCATCAGCGGGCCAGCGCAATTCGCCGAACATCTCCGCGTGCAAGCGGGGCGTCAGGTAGCGGACACGGTCGGATTCGGCAAGCAGTTCCGCGGCCTCGCTCAGCTCGGCGCGATCGACGACCCCGCGCACCAGCGCACCTTCTGTCGCCGCCGAAGCAGCCAGTGTGTCAAGCACTTCCGGCCCGAGTGGGCTGCCGTCGCCGAGGTGCCGGTTGGTGGCGCGGGCGAGCATCCCCGCGTAATCGGCGGCCAATTCCGGGTCGGCGCGCGCACCGAGATGCAGGACGGCCGACACCGGAGCCGCACCGCCGAGCACGATCTCGTGCGTCCCCAGCAAACCTTGAGCTGCGGCAGCGACGCGGGCGTTGTAGAGGGCGGCGCCGAGAGCCACCGCACTGCCACGGAATCCGATATCCATCCCGGAAGTGCGTGCCTGGTCGACGGCGAGGTGCACGGCGGAGCCGTCCGAGCGCACCGCCCACGGCTGCGCGTTGCCGCCCGACGGCGCGCGTTCGATGCCGTGCAGAATGCGGGCGATCGGGGTGTGCGGCTCGTCGAGCTCGACCAGCGGCGCGGCGTCGGCCGTGAATATCCGGTCACCTCGAGCGGGCTCGCCGAGTGCGTTGAGCTCGCGCTCCAGATCGACGCGAATTCGACCGGACGGCAGCGCCTGGTCCAGACCGATCCGGCGCACCGCGGTGGCGATGATGGCCGCGCCGAGCCCGACATCGCTGCCGAGCTGAGGCCAGGTGGTGACCGACTCGTCGATTTCGGTGAGGCTGGCGGCGAGCCGGGCCGAGAGCTGATCGGGATCGAGGATCCGCATCACGTGCGGGGCCTTGTCCCTGTTCGACAATCCGCGCAGGTCAGTTCTCGTCGTATCGCCGAGCAGGCCGTGGAACGGCGGCCGATCGGGCTCGAGATCGAATCGCTCCACGTCGAACAGACCTCGGTCGTTGGTCTCCATCAGCACCGGGATCCGGTGCCGCCGTGCCACCTCGCGCGCGGTGAGCTTCACATCGAGGGAATCGCAGACCTCGACAACCACCGAGAGACCGGTCAGGAATTCGTCCATCGAGGACTCGTCGACACCGGCCGGGAAGATCTCGACGGGCAGGTACGGATCGAGTTCGGCGATCCGCCGACCGGTGACGACACATTTGTTGAGCCCGATATCGAACAGACCACCGGGAATCCGATTCAGATTCGACAGTTCGACGGTGTCGAAGTCGGCGATCCGCAGCTGCCCGCAGCCGCCCTCCAGCGCGACGACGTAGGCGATCTCGTGCCCCGCGCTCTGCCCGATGATGCCGACCGACTGCCCACGAAGCTGTCGCTGCTCGGCGATGGTCAGCTTGTTCCGGTTGCGGTCCTGCCTGATCGCGCGGAACGCGGTGGCACCGACAATGGCCACCAGCGACGACCGCCACGGGTAGTACACCCAGCGATCATCGGCCGGATCCGCATCGGGTGCGGCTTTGAGCCGGGCCAGCTCCGATCGCATCGCAGGACGCAGGTCGATCACCGAGAGGCCCGGTTGTTCCCGCAGCCGGGCCAGCTCAGCCGCGTCGGCGGGGACACCGGCATCGAGCACCGACGGACGAAAGATGTCGGCGGGAGCGAGATCTCGGATCATGGGCGTCGCGCTTCGAGCAGTTGCGCGCGTTCGGCGGCGATCAGCTCGCGCTGCGCCTGCGTCGCCGCCGAGAGATCGGACAGATCCCACCACACCGGCACGGTGGTGTACCGCTCGTCCGGGTAGGACACGGCGGGTATGCCGGGATCGGGTCGCGCGCCGCTCGATCGATAGGACTCGAGCTGGTGCAGGGGGCTCACGCCGAAGCCGTACCGCACGTTGAGCAGCCAGGTGACGTGCACGACGCCGCGGGCGACCAGCGCGCCGAGTTCCGGTCTGCGCGGGACCGACCGGGTCGACCAGCCACCCTTGGATTCGGCGACTCCGCTCGGCACCTTGGCTTCGACGGACGAACGCAACGCGGCCTCGCCGGGAGTGCCGATCCATGGGTGGAACCCGGGGATGTCATCGGCGGTCGCGTGTGGCCCGTGCGCGCGCACGCCGGCCACCACCGAGCCGTCGGGGTCGATCGCGACGAGGAACGCAGTCGTCGAACGGCCGTCGGCGAGGGACTCGATATCGAGCGCGTCCTGAACTCCGTAGTGCCGGTAACCATTCAGCGCACCCTCGAGGTACTGATTCCACAGTGCCGGATCTTCCTCGGGCGAACAGACGCGGACATGACATCCGGACACGCTGTCGAGGTACCGCAACCCGCCCGCATTCGCGCCAACCACCCGGTGATCCGAGCCGGTGTGAGCCGACACCCTCATACAACTCCGTACCTACACCCGCGTCGGCTTTGTCCGACCAGCCAAAGTTTTCCTACGCAGTATCCGTCATTCAGCAGGAATGCACCATACGAGTGGCTAATTTTCCGGTAACCTCCTGAGCCAGTTGAAATAACCCCAGCTCAGAGTGGGTGAATGCACGAAAGGTGACCGAGTCAAGACCGATCGGTTCGAATTCGGCTAACTTTCAGCTATCTACAGTGATCGACACGAACAGTTCCACCGTGTCGGGGCCGTGCCACACTTCGATCTCCTCGCGGTAGGCGCGGGAGATCTCGGCCGATGCCGTCGCGTCGTCGACCTGGGCCCATACGTCTTCCACCGGGTCGTGATAGTCGCCGTTGGGCGCGAACCGGGCGTAGATGCCCTTGGGCACACGCAGCATGAGATCGCCGACCGGCACGTCGGCCGGATTCGCGAATTCACGCGCGACCAACGCGTTCCAGTTGCCCGCCGGGTCGGGCACGTAGATCGTGTGCAGCGGTTCACCGGTGCCGGGCCGGTCGCGCAGCCGGTCCTTGAGAAACTCGATCAGGTCGCTGTTGCTCACCTTGAAGCTCGGGTGCACCCGTGGCACCGCCAGGCCGCCGTACAACGCCGCGCCACGGACCACGATCGAATAGGTCATCGCGGATCGACCGCCAGGTACAGGTCGATCTTGTAGGCGTGCGGGTAGCACTCGAAATCGCCGGTAAAGGTGCGCTTGATCTGATTGTGCTCTTCGGCGTAGGCGATCTGGGTCCACAGATCCGTCATCACCCGCGGGAAGTTACCGACCGAGGAGAAGCGCGCGTAGCTGCCGCGCGGCAGCCGAGCCGCTAGATGTCCACGAGTGACCTGATCGAGCGAATCGCACTGATAACCCACGATCTGGGTGTTGTAGGTGCTCAGCTCGCCGGTGTAGTCGGTGTAGGCGCTGGCCAGTGGCCCGCCCAGATCCTGATGCAAGACTGCCGACCACGCCGCTTCGAGGTCACGGTCGCGCAGCTCACCGAGCGCGCGTTTGGGACTGCGGACCGGAAGCCCGGCCACCCAGGTCTCGTCCCGTTCCACGATTTCGAACTGCAATTGATGACTCTCTCGAAGGGTCCTGCTCGGGTTGCGTCATGCTATCAAACACCCACCCTAACCATATCTGAGCTGGACAAACGTCCACCACTACGGCGTGGAGACCGGGCGCTATTGTTCGATTCATCTCTATGCCCTAAGCTCCCGCGCTCGTGTGGGTACGCGCGGCGCTCGAACCGCGAAAACAAGTCGTGCGTTGGGCCGGTATCGTCATCGCCGCGGTGCTGGTCGGGTATCTCGCTGTGCTACTGGGGGATTCGCGACACTTCTATACCGACGACACCGAGGCGCAATACGTGCCGATGTGGCAGTTGCTCGGGACCGAATTGCGGGCGGGCCGATTCCCGGCGATGGTGCCGTGGGAATGGATGGCGGGCAACTACAGCCTCGAGGAGGCCGGGCTCTACAACCCCGCGCAGTTGCTGGTGTACCTGCTGGCGCCCTCGTTCGACAATCTCGCGCTGTACGCGACCGCCGTGAAGTTCGTGTTCTCCGCGATCGCCGCGCTCGGCGTGTTTCGCATCTGCCTGGCCTACGGTGCCCGCGCGCCATGGGCCGCGGTCGCCGGCGTGGCGTTTCCGTTCAGCGGCTGGTTCCTGTTCTTCGACGAGGCCAGCTGGTTCACCTCGCAGACCGGCACCGCCTGGCTGGTGCACGCGTGGGCCTCGGCCGTGCTCTACGCGCGCGGGCGCACCGGGCCGATCCCGATGTTCGTGTTCCTGTATCTGGCGCTGACCATCCAATATGCCTTTCCCGCCGTCGAATCCGGGTTGATGATCGCCGCCGTGGCCGCGGGTGAGTACCTGTATCAGCGCAGGTGGGCGCCGGTGCTGCGGATGCTCGGCGCCGCCGCGCTCGCGGTGCTCGCGTCGATGATCGCGAACCTGCCGATCCTGCTGTCCTCGCAGGCCACCTGGCGCGGTGACGTCTCCACCATCCACAACGACCCCTTCCTGACCGTGCCGTGGTCGGAATCGCTCAATGCGAGCCTGCCGAGCACCGTGCCCGCGTTCACCGCGTGGTGGGGGCATGTGCAGCCACTACCGATGGTCTATATCGCGTGGTTCGTGATTCCGGCGCTCGCGTTCATCGACTGGAAGGCCGCCGCGCGCGCCGCCGCTTCGTGGAGCGGGATCGCGTTGTTCGCGGTGGCGACCCTGATGTGGACGGCCGGTCCGGGCGCGATCGGTCCACTGCGGTGGCCCGCGCGGGTGTTGCCGATGCTCGCGATCGCACTGCTGGTGCTGGTGTGTGTGCTGATCAGTCGCTACGGGGATTTCGCTTCGTCGCGGCGGCGGTACGCGGCGGCGGGTGTGCTGATCGCGTTGCTGTTCATCCGATCGTTCTCCGCCGCACCGAAACTCGTCGAACGGCATGCGATCGCGGTATTCGTGGTGGTCGGGCTCGGGGCCGGGGTGGTGTGGCTGGCGCGCACTCGCGGGATCGCCGCCGCGGCGGTGCTGACGATTGTCGCGACGTTCCCGATCGCGTTCGTCCAGGTAGCGTCGGCGCCGGAGACCCCGATGTCCTATGGATTCCCTGAACGGCGCTCGGAGATGAGGGACGCGTTCCCCGATTTCGGCGGGCGCACACTGCAATTGGCCGACCGGATCATGGTGCGCGACGAAGAGCGAACTCTCGCAGGCACTTACGGCTCCATCGCGCTGGGCAGCTATGCCAAGAACCTCGGCCTGCACTACGTGAACGGGTATACGCCCGTCGGGCACGCGGCCTTCGCCGGGTTGCTGTGTATGGCGTGGGACGGCGGCACCTGCCCCGACGCGTACAAGCGCGTCTTCGCTGTCGAACCGTCTACCGACAGAACGATCGTCGACTTGATGCGTTTGGATCGCGTTGTCCTGCAACGCAGTCAGTATCCCAACGCGGGCACCCAACCTGCCCCCGCCGGTTGGCGATTCGTCCACCACCCCGGCCACGAACACCAGATCTGGGTGCTGGAACGAGTCAACCCGCTGCCCTCCCCCGGCGACCTGATCGCCCACGAATCCGGCGTCCACGCCACCGTCATGCCCGAGGCAGGCCTCACCAACCGCGCCACCGTCTCGTCCGGCACCGGCGGCCGGGTCGTGTTGTCCCGCCTGGCCTGGCCCGGCTACACAGCCACCCTCGGCAACAGCGAAATCCCCATCCGTGCAGTCGCGGGAACCTTTGTCGCGGTGGACATTCCGCCCGGCACCCACAACGCGACCCTCACAGTCACCTGGCGCCCACCCGGCCTGTCCATCAGCCTCACCACCGCCCTACTGGCCCTGATCGGCATCGCGTTGCTGCAGTGGTGGTTCCGCCGCTCCCGCCAGAACAACCCACCCAACAACCCCCTCCCCCAAACCCCGAGCAACACCCCAAAACCCCAGCTAGTCCCCGCATTACACACCCCACCCAACTCATCCCCCACACTCCCGACCACACAGCACACCCCAGCCAATCCCCGTCTTCAACAACCCACCCAACCCACCCACCGCACTCCCGACCCTTAGGGAGGGACGGCCACGAAGTGGCCGGTCCGCGGCCGGGTCGCCGGTCAGCGCTCGAAAGCGCTGAGCCGCAGGC
>NZ_JBHZBG010000045.1:0-34549 GCF_042754695.1 Nocardia sp. NPDC059195
CCTTCGGCTCAGCGCTTTCGAGCGCTAACCGGCGACCCGGCCGCGGACCGGCCACTTCGTGGCCGTCCCTCCCTAAGGGTCGGGAGTGCGGTGGTCAGGAGTGCGGTCATGGCGGATCTGGGGTGTGCTGGGTGGCTGGTGGTGCGGGAGGGCTGCGAGGTTGGGAGTGCGGGGAATTTGCCCTTGCGAGAAGGGGGTTCGCATTACGCTCTCGCTATGAGCCTTGTCGCGGTCGACTCTGGTCGGAACCTGCTCGACCGGTGGGTGTGGGTGTTCGGGCGCAGGCCGGGGTTGTTGTCGGAGGGGGCTCGGCGGGAACTGCTGATCAGGGGGTTGACTGCGACGGCGAGCGTGCTTTCCGTGCGGACTCGGCGGGGGGAAGGTGGGTATCGGTTCAGTGTGCGGGTTTCGGTGCCGGGGGAGTTGGCCTATGACGCGCGGGTGCGGCAGCGGGTGCGTAGCCAGGATCTGGAGTGGATGCAGACGGGGGACGTGGTCGGGTGCCGGGTCGATCCGGGAGATCGGGAGCGAGTGGTGTTGTTCGTGCCCGAGGTGCCGGAGTCGGGGCGCAAGGCGGCGGCCAAAATCTTGGCGAACGGGCGGCGGGCGGAGGCGACGGTGCTCGCGGTGGCGCCGATCGCCGCCGATTACACGGGGCGCGATGACCCGGTGCTCCGGCTCGATCTGGAGATGCGGGCCTGGGACGAGCCGTTGCCATGGCGGGTGCGGTTGATTCAGCCGGTGCCGCTGTCGGCGATCGGGCAGATCGAGCTCGGGACGCGGTTGGCGGCGGCGTTCTTCACCGTCGACCGCGGGGCCTCGGTCGCGATCGACTTCGCGGCACTGACTCGCTAGCGGCTTGACCTGCGGGAAATAGGTTCCGTTCGGTCCGCTACAGGTGGACGAACGTGAAGCCCGCTGCCCGCAGTGCCGGTAGCGCCGCGGCCATCCCGGCCGCGGTACCCGATCGAGGACGATGCATATGCGCGAGCGCGATGCCACCGGGAGCGGCCGCGCTCATCGCGCGCTTGACCTGGGCTGATGAGGCGGTGGCGCCGAAGTCTGCGTTCACGGTGAATCCCAGCGGGGTCTCGCCCAACTCGTTGACGATGGCGACAGCGACCTCGTCGTAATGCGCGGTACCGGTGCGGAAGAAGCGGGGCGCGCGGCCGGTGAGTTCGGTGAGCCGCTGATGGTTGTCCCACACCTCGTACGCGGCCTGCTCGGCTGAACCCGTGCCCGCGATCCCATAGGCGGAGCGCCCGGAGACCGAGAGCGGCTTGTGCACGCTGCCGTGATTGGCCAGCTCGAACAGCGGATTCGCCGCGAGCCGCCGCACCCGAGCCGGGTCGGCGTCGACCCAGCGCTTATTGAGGAACAGGGTGGCCGGGATCTGCTCGACGATCAACAGGTCGATCAGCGCTTGGTCGATGTCACTGTTGCCGGGCCCGCCGCAGGCGTCGAAAGTGAGCGCGAACTGTTTGCCCGCGGCGGGGAAACCGCTGGTGATCCCGGGCAGATCGACGCCCCACTGATGAGGGATAGTGCCCGCGTGCCGGGCGGCTACCTGCGCGGGGGCCAGGGGCGGCGCAGCCTGCCCAGTGGCGATCGGCTGCGCGCTGACCGGTGCGGCAGGCTGCGGAACAACGCGGCTCGTCGTCTCGGGAGCAACCGAATCGCCTTGTGCGACAGCGCACCCCGTGGCAAACCCAGCGGTGAGAGTGGCGCAGGCACCGAACAGCCGACGCCGCGACAAACCATTGCTGCCCACAATCCACCCCTCAACGAATTTGTTCGCTGGGATGTTATCGCCGATCAGCCCCGTCAGTGCGTCGGACGTGGAAGGTCGATCACGAGCGAGCGTAAGTAGCGGACAGTTGACCGAGCGCCGGTAGTCCGGCGCCCGGTCCGATGACTCAGTGCTGCGAGATGGTGGACCAGCCCGGAACCTCGGCCGGCGTGCGGGGGCCGGGGCCGGTGTAGATGGCGGCGGGGCGCACCAGCTTGCCCAGTTGCTTCTGCTCGAGGATGTGCGCGCACCAACCGGCGGTCCGGCCACAGGTGAACATCGCGGGCATCATGTGGGCCGGGACCTCGGCGAAGTCGAGGATGACCGCGGCCCAGAATTCGACGTTGGTCTCGATGGCACGGTCCGGGCGACGCTCACGCAGCTCGGCCAGCGCGGCCTGCTCCAGCGCGGCGGCCACCTCGAAGCGCGGGGCGTCGAGGCGCTTGGCGGTGGCGCGGAGCACGCGGGCGCGCGGGTCTTCGGCGCGGTACACGCGGTGGCCGAAGCCCATCAGCTTCTCTTTGCGGTCCAGGATGCCCTTGACCAGCGCACGCGCGTCACCGGACTGTTCGACGGCCTCGATCATCGGGAGCACGCGAGCCGGGGCACCGCCGTGCAGCGGGCCGGACATGGCGCCGATCGCGCCGGACAGCGACGCCGCGACGTCGGCGCCGGTGGAGGCGATCACGCGGGCGGTGAAGGTGGAGGCGTTCATGCCGTGCTCGGCCGCCGACACCCAGTAGGCGTCGATCGCCTCGGTGTGGCGCGGGTCGGGGTCACCCTTCCAGCGGGTCATGAACCGCTCGGTGACGGTGTCGCACTCGTCGATCTTGCGCTGCGGGACGGCGGGCTGATAGATGCCGCGCGCGGACTGCGCCACATACGACAGCGCCATCACCGAGGCACGGGCGAGGTTCTCGCGGGCGGTCTCGTCGTCGATGTCGAGCAGCGGCTCGTAGCCCCAGATCGGGGCGAGCATGGCCAGGCCCGCCTGCACGTCGACGCGCACATCACCGGTGTGCACCGGTAGCGGGAACGGCTCGGCGGGCGGCAGGCCGCGACCGAACTCCCCGTCGACCAGCAGGGCCCACACGTCGCCGAAAGTCACCTGGTCGGTGACCAGATCCTGGATGTCGACGCCGCGATATCGCAGGGCGCCACCATCCTTGTCCGGCTCGGCGATGTCGGTGGTGAAGGCCACCACGCCTTCCAATCCGCTGACGAAATCCTGTGGTACCGAGCTGGTAGTCATGGTGACTCTCCTTGCAGGGGCATGCCGATACTTCCGAACCCTAGACCCGGACATACCGCAGAGTAATCTCGCCCCTATGCGTGACCTGGAGCCCTCGACGGCCGCCGCGCCAGACCTCGCCGCGATGCGTGTCGACTACGGCAATCCCCTGTTCGTTCCCGCCGATGAACCCGATCTCGACGAGTCCTGGGTGGCCGGCGGCTGGGAACCGTTGTTGCGCAGCTGGATCGAGCAGGCGCGCGGTCTCGGCGTCGCCGAACCGAACGCGATGGTGCTGGCCACGGTCGCGCTGACGGGCCCGGCGCCGCGCCCGGTGGCGCGCACGGTCCTGTGCAAAGGGCTCTCGCCCGACGGCGTCACCTTCTATACGAACTACGACTCGGCCAAGGGCAACCAACTCGCCGCCGACCCGTACGCGGCGGCGAGTTTCGTCTGGCCGGCGCTCGCCAGGCAGGTCCACGTGCGCGGCGTGACCGAGCGGGTGTCCGCCGAGGTGACCGCGGCCTATTGGGCGGCACGGCCACGGGAGTCCCGGCTGGGTGCGTGGGCTTCGCAGCAGTCGCGGCCGGTGTCATCGCGGGCCGAACTGGATCGCGTGCTGGCCGAGACGACGGCGCGTTTCGCCGATGTCGACGACATCCCCGTGCCCCCGTTCTGGGGCGGTTATCTCCTGCGCCCCGACGAGGTGGAGTTCTGGCAGGGCAGGCACGGCAGGCTGCACAACCGCATCGTCGTGCGGATCGACGGGCAGACCACAACGGTCGAACGTTTGCAGCCGTAACGAGCGGTGGGCTTTGTCACTGCGCCCAAACATGGGATGACCGCACGGCAGTGGCTAATCTGCGGTGAGTGAAGCTGCTCGCCGACACCGAACCACTGCGTAATCGCGACTATCGCAGGCTGTGGACGACCAATATCGTCACCGTCATCGGCGCGCAGCTCTCGGTGGTCGCGGTACCGCAGCAGATCTTCCAGATCACCGGCAGTTCCGGCTACGTCGGCCTGGCCGGTTTGTTCGGCCTGGTTCCGCTGGTGGTGTTCGGGCTCTGGGGTGGCGCGCTCGCCGACGTGATGGACCGGCGCACGCTGCTCGTCATCACGACCGCGGGCACGGGTCTGACCGCGGTCGCGTTCTGGGTGCAGGCCGCGCTCGGTCTGCACAATGTGTGGCTGGTGCTCGGGCTGTTCGCCACCCAGCAGGCGTTCTTCGCGGTCAACCAGCCCACCCGCAGCGCGCTGATCGCCCGGTTGCTGCCGCCGGAGCAGATGGCCTCGGCCAGTTCGCTGAGCATGACCGTGCAGAACGTGGGCATGATCGCGGGACCGGTGCTGGCCGGGCTGCTCATTCCGGTGATCGGCCTGCCGATGCTGTATCTGATCGACTCGATCGCGCTGCTCGCGACGCTGTGGGCGGTGTGGCGGCTGCCCGCGTTCCCGCCGACCGGTGAGCAGCGCCGGGCCGGGCTGCGCGCCGTGCTCGACGGCTTCCGCTATCTCGCCCGGCAGCGCATCCTGCTCGCCTCGTTCGTCGTCGACCTGATCGCCATGGTGTTCGGCATGCCGCGCGCGCTGTTCCCGCAGATCGCGCACGAGACCTTCCATGATCCGGCCGAGGGTGGGGTGGCCCTCGGTCTGCTGTTCGCGGCCATCGCGGCGGGGTCTGTGCTCGGTGGCGTGTTCTCCGGGTGGATACCGCGGGTGCGCAGGCAGGGGCTGGCGGTGATCGTGTGCATCGCGCTCTGGGGTGTGGCGATGGTCGGGTTCGGGCTCGCGGTGGGGTTGGCCGGGCACGTGTTCGGGCTGGGCGTGTGGCTGTGGATCGCGGTGGTGTTCCTGGCGCTCGGCGGCGCGGTCGACATGGTCTCGGCGGCGTTCCGCACGGCGATGTTGCTCAATGTATCCACCGACGAGATGCGCGGGCGGTTGCAGGGCGTGTTCATCGTGGTTGTCGCAGGTGGGCCGCGGATCGGTGATGTTGCCCACGGTTTCGCGGCAGCGAGCATGGGTACTGCTGTAGCTGCTGCCGGTGGCGGCGTGCTGGTGGTGATCGGAGTGGCGCTCGCCGCGCTGGCCTTCCCCGCCTTCGTGCGCTACCGAGTTGCTCGCGCTCACTCCGCCGTGATGGCGAAATAGCCTGTGCGGCAATCGGATTCGGTTATCGAATCCGCGCGCCGCGCAACCTTTCGGCAGCGCCGGGGTGACGGTGCGGAAAAGGGGATCGGCGCAGGTCCCCGGCCCCGTATCGACCTCACCGCCGCACAGGGTCGGTGTGAGAACCAGACAGGACAACCCTGATTGCTTGTCCTGACCGAACAACAGCTAGCGTTAGCGCAAGCGCACCTGTGCCGACCGCATCGGTGCCTACGGTTCTAGCCTGAGAGGGATCCTTCCGTGCCCGCTGAGAACATCACCAACGTCACCGAAGACGCCAAGGCGGTACTCCAGTACCCCGGTGGCGAGTTCCCGATCTCGGTCACCAAGGCCGCGGAGGGTAACGACGGGCTCGACTTGGGCAAGCTGCTGGCCAGCACCGGTTACGTCACCTACGACCCCGGTTTCATGAACACCGCGTCGACCAAGTCGGCCATCACCTATATCGACGGTGAAGCGGGCATCCTGCGCTACCGCGGGTACCCGATCGACCAGCTGGCGGGCCGCTCGACCTTCATCGAGGTCAGCTACCTGCTCATCTACGGTGAGCTGCCGACCCAGGCCCAGCTCGACGATTTCACCGATCGCATCCGTCGCCACACCCTGCTGCACGAGGACCTGAAGCGGTTCTTCGACGGCTTCCCGCGCAACGCGCACCCCATGCCGGTGCTGTCGTCCGCGGTGAACGCGCTGTCGGCGTACTACCAGGACTCCCTCGACCCGCGCGATCCCGAGCAGGTCGAGCTGTCGACCATCCGCCTGCTGGCGAAGCTGCCGACCATCGCGGCGTACTCGTACAAGAAGTCGGTCGGTCAGCCGTTCCTCTACCCCGACAACTCGCTGTCGCTGGTCGAGAACTTCCTGCGGATGACCTTCGGCTTCCCGGCCGAGCCCTACGAGGTCGACCCCGAGGTCGCCGCCGCGCTCGACATGCTGCTGATCCTGCACGCCGACCACGAGCAGAACTGCTCCACCTCGACCGTGCGCCTCGTCGGCTCGTCGGACGCCAACCTGTTCACCTCGGTGTCCGGCGGCATCAACGCGCTCTGGGGCCCGCTGCACGGCGGCGCCAACCAGGCCGTGCTCGAGATGCTCGACGAGATCAAGGCCAACGGCGGCGACGTCAAGGAATTCATCCGCAAGGTCAAGAACAAGGAAGACGGCGTGAAGCTCATGGGCTTCGGGCACCGCGTCTACCGCAACTACGACCCGCGCGCGACCCTGGTCAAGCAGGCCGCCGACAAGATCCTGTCGAAGATCGGTGGCGACGACCAGCTCCTGGACATCGCCAAGCAGCTCGAAGAGGCCGCCCTCACCGACGACTACTTCGTCTCGCGTCGCCTGTACCCGAACGTCGACTTCTACACCGGCGTCATCTACCGCGCCATGGGCTTCCCGACCCGCATGTTCACCGTGCTGTTCGCGATGGGCCGCCTGCCCGGTTGGATCGCGCACTGGCGTGAGATGCACTCCGAGCCGCTCAAGATCGGCCGCCCGCGCCAGATCTACACCGGCTACGGTGAGCGTGATTACTATGAAATCGGGAATCGCTGACCGGCAGTCACTGCCGAACAGCACGCGCCCCGCGTCTGCGGGGATGAGCCACTATCGAAGGGGATAGCCCGCATATGACCAAGCCGGAGATCGAATTCCAGGAGGGCCCCGCGCCCACCGAGCTCGTCGCTACCGACCTCATCGAGGGCGAAGGCAAAGAAGCGGTGCCCGGTGGCACCGTCGAGGTGCACTACGTCGGCGTCGAGTTCGACACTGGCGAGCAGTTCGACTCCTCCTGGGACCGCGGCGAATCCATCACCTTCCCGCTGCGTGGCCTGATCCAGGGCTGGCAGGACGGCATCCCCGGCATGAAGGTCGGCGGCCGTCGTCAGCTGGTCATCCCGCCGGAGCTCGCCTACGGCCCCGTCGGTTCGGGCCACGCGCTCTCCGGCAAGACCCTGGTCTTCGTGATCGACCTGCTCAACGCGAACTGATCTCAGCTTCTCGGCCCGTGTCTCCTCAGGGAGACACGGGCCGTTGCTGTTTCCGGGGTAAGGGCGCGGAGGTCTCGGCCCGCCGGGTAATGTGCCCCGCGTATGACGGAGCCTCGATGGCTCCCGCGTGATTCGTTTCCAATGCGTTGTCCATGACAGTGACTTGTTCGATTCGCCCGGGGCCGGGTTCTTCGGGAGTTTCGGGAGGGAGATTCTCGATCATGTTCCAACACAAGCTTGTCCGCCGTGCGCTGGCGGTGGCGCTGCCCCTCGCGGTGGGGCTGGCCGGGGCCGGGGTGTGCTCGGCGGAGGTCGATCAGCAGACGCAGTACGCGGCCGGGCTGTCGAGTGCGGGGGAGGGTTATCGCACCGCTGTCGCACCGGATCTGCGCACCGTTTCCGCGTCGGTCGACGAGGGCCGGTTCCTGCTCGCGCCGGACTCGGACCGGGTCATCGTCGAGTCGGCGACCGGCGATCCGATCGGGGAGATCCCCACCTCGTTCACTACGGTCAGCGGCAATGTGATCGCGCTGGCGACCGAGATCGCGGCCGACGGGCGGAGTATGACCGTCACACCGCGGCCCACCGCGGGCGCGAGCGCGGAACTGAAGACCATCGCGACCACGCCCACCGCGCAATTCCCCGACCCGGTCCAGAACGCCGCCGCCATCGGCGCGGGTATCGGCGTGATCGTCGCCGCCGTGGTGTGTATCCCGATGATCACCACGATGATCCTCTACCTGCCGTGCGTCGGCCTGGTGGGTCTGCCGAACGCGCTGGTCGGCGCGTTGATCGGCGCGGTGGTCGGGGTGGCCGCGCCGCATATCATCCCGCAGGTCCTGCCCTGAGCGTGAAAACCGTTGCGGCCCGGTCGACATCGACCGGGCCGCAGTGCGTTCACTCGCGGACGACCTCGACGGGGTCGGTGAGGGCCAGGGCGAGGGCGGACTGCTGGGACTGGCCGCGTGGGGGGAGGGCTTCGAGGGCCTTGGCGGTTTGGTTGTTGAGGTTGCCGACGATGTTCTGCAGGGCGCCTACGCCGCCGGTGAGTTGTTCGATGGCGGAAACCAGTTGGGCGCCACCCTGTTCGGCGAGGGTGGGCAAGCCCTTGGCGAGCTCGGCGCCCTGGGCGAGTTGGCCGCGGGCGCTGTTGAGGCGGGCTACGACGGTGCGCAGGAGGGTGCCGAGATCGGTATTGGGATCAACCGCGGCGCCGGTCAATTCGCTGAGGCCGTCGAGCTGGGTGCCTGCCTGGTTCGAAACTCCTCGTAGCGCTTCGAGTTTGGTGATGATGTCGGCGAGTTGGGGGTCGTTCGCGAAGGGGAGTGACTTCAGCAGCGGCAGGATCTGGTCGAGGCCCGAGCCCATGGCGGCCGCGCCGGCTTGGACGCCGGCGATGGTGACGCCGGTAGCGTCGAGAGCATCGGCGAGCTGGTTGGCCTGCTTCGCGGCCCCGTCGACGGTGTGGTTCAGCAGCTCGATGGCCGAAGTGAGTTGGCCCGCACCCTCTTTCGCGTAGTCGAGGAAGCCGAGCAGCTGGTCGGCACCGCCGCTGAACTGGTTCGCGCCGTCGGCGGCGGCGTTCACGCCCGCACTGAGCAGCTGGGCGGTGAACTGCACGGAGGTCATCTGGTTTCGTGCCTGCGAGACCGCGGCCAGGGCGGCGTCGACGCCGGACGCGCCGATCCGATGGGTCACCACATCGACCGCGCCGTTCACGGTGTTCGTGTCGGCGCCGTCGTGGGTGGTGACGGTGACCTTGGCGCGCTGGGGTTGCGGGGTGGCGAGGGTGGCCATGGATGCGGTGAGGTCGGCGGGCAGGGTGATCACGGCGGCGTAGTCGGCCGCGTCGATCTCGCCGGGCTTCGCGACGGTCCATTCGTAGCCGCCCGCATCCTGCACGGCCTTGGCCACGCGCTCGCCGGTAGGTCCGGAATCGGCGTTGACCAGCGCGATCCCGGTCGGTGCCGAGTCCTTGCCCGCGCAAGCGGCGACACCGCCCGCCAGCGCGAGGACGGTGGCCAGGCAGAGCAGACGAGCGCGTTTGTCGATCACGTCGGTGACGGTATCCCCGGACTTCGGTGGCGGGGTTGGGAGATGTCTGAGATTTCGTTGAGGAACCGATAGCCGACTGCCGATGCTGTGTTCTGCGGCATGAATATTCGTAACCCGTCGGCGATCGGGTAAGCCAATCGGGTCAATCGACATCGAGATCGTTCGATTCGTCCGGGGGGTCGGGGATTCTTCGGGGCGTCGGGAGTGCTCGACCGCGGTCGAGGTCATCTCCGCCACGGGCGCCAAGGTCAGCGAGGTCCCGCTGACGCTGGCCACGGTCAGGTCAACCCGGAGGTGATCCCGCAGGTCCTGCCATGACCGCGGTCGGCGGAGTCGGCGCAGGTTCATAGCGGAACGCGATCGGGGTAGCTGTCGGGATGCTCGCCGCCGCCCGGCGAGCGTCGCTGACCGATAGCTGCCTATTCAAACTATGCCCTGTGTCACAACATGTTTCGCAACCCAGTGGTGGTTCGGTACAACTCTCGAGTCAATCGACATCGAGATTTTTTCGATTCGTCCGGGGGGTTCGGGGATTCTTCGGAAGCATCGGGAGGGAGACATCGAACATGTTCAACCACACCATCACTCGCGCGGGTCGTCGCGCGGTCTTCGCCGCGCTGCCGCTGGTCGTCGCCGCCTCGCTCTTCACCACGGGCACCGCGGCCGCTGACGTCACCGTCGCGCGTCAGGCCGAGATCGCCGCCGGGCTCGCCGGCGAGGGCGTTTCCGAGGGCGTCGGCTACAAGACCTCCGTCTCGCCGGACCTGCGCACCATCTCCGCGACCGTCGACAACGGCACCTTCGTGCTGTCGCCCGACTCCACCAAGGTCGACGTAGTCTCCGCCACCGGCGCCAAGGTCAGCGAACTTCCGCTGACGATGGCCACCGTCGGCGGCAACAACATCGCGCTGGCTTCGGTGATCTCCGAGGACGGCCGCACCCTGCAGATCGCCCCGCAGATGTCCGCCGCCACCACCGACGAGCTCAAGAGCATCGCCACCAACCCCGAGGCCGCCAACCACGACCCCGTCCAGAACGGTGCGGCCGCTGGTGCGACCATCGGCTTCCTGACCGCGGCGATCATGTGCATCCCCGCACTGGCCGCGTTCATCGTCGGCTACTTCGTCTGCGCGCTCGGCGGCGGTCTGAGCTACGCGCTCACCGGCGCGGTGCTCGGCGCGGTCATCGGCCTGGTCATCCCGGAGTCGATCCCGCAGGTTCTTCCCTGATTATCGCTTCAGTCGCTAGCCGTTAACTGTGCGGTATTCTCGCGAGTGTCTTCACCCCGTGCCGGTCAGGCGCGGAACTCACGAGAGTGGAGGTTCGATGTCCGACACCGACGATGTCAAAGCCAAGGCCAAGGCCGAAGCGGAAAAGATTGAGGCGGAAGCGAAGAAGGCAGCGGCCAACGTGAAGGACGCAGCCGAGCGCGCGGCGGGCAGAGTGAAGGATGCCTTCAAGAGCGACAAGTAGTAGCGAGCTCAGCCCCGCACCCACGACCATCGTGAGTGCGGGGCTTTTGCGTTGGCTACCGGGCCGGTCGAGCGGGCAGGTCGATGACGAGGCGGGCGCCGCCGAGCGGACTGTCCTCGAAGTACGCCAGCCCGCCGTGTAGCTGGGCCTGCTGGGCCACCAGCGCGAGGCCGAGGCCCGAACCGCCCTTGGTGGCGTTGCTGCCACGGGCGAACCGCGCGAAGACCGTCTCGCGTTCGCCGGGCGCGACGCCGGTGCCGTTGTCGTCGACGGCGATGACGATCCGGCCGTGCGGCGTGCGATGCGCCGACACGACGGCGGCGGTGGCGCCGCCGTGCTTGACCGAATTGGTGAGGGCGTTGTCGACGGCCAGGCGCAGGCCGGCGGGCAGGCCGCGGGTCACCAGTTCGGCGTCGGTGTCGATGCGCACCGACAGACCCGGGTTGTGGCGCATGGCGTCGTGGGCGGCCTGATCGCACAGGTCGGCGACATCGGTGGGGACGTGGTCGGTTTCGGCGGTGAGATCGCCGCGGGCGAGCCGTTCCAGCGCGGACAGGGTGGTCTCCACCCTGGTCTCGTTGCGGGCGAGGTCGGCGAGGATCTCGCGGCGCTGTTCGTCGGTGAGGTCGAGGGTGCGCAGGACCTCGAGGTCGGTGCGGATCGCGGTGAGCGGGGTGCGCAGTTCGTGGGCGGAGACGGCGGCGAAATCGCGGGCGGTCTCCAGGGCGGCGGCGGTCTCGGCCTGTGCCTGGTCGACGCGGGCCAGCATGGTGTTCACCGCCTCGGCCAGCTTCACCGCCTCGTCGACACCGGAACCGTCGACCGGGTGCGTTGGCTCGTCCGGCGCGCCGACGGCGCTGCGGGCCGACACCTGCCTGGTCAGCTTTACGATCGGGCCGACCGCACGCCCGGCGAGCAACCAGCCGAGCGCCGCCGCGGCCGCCACCGCGATCGCCGCGCCCGCGAGTACCCAGCGCTGCTGGTCGTCGGTCGCCTTGGCCGCCTCGGTGGTCGGAATCGCCAGGGAGACGGTGCGGCCCGCGGGCTGGTTCTCGGTGGTGGTGAGCACCCGGTAGGGCTGATCGTGCAGTTCGACGGTCCGCGAGCCGGGGGGTAGGTCCGGTAGCTGGGTCGAGCTCGACGCGGTCACCTGGCCGTTGTCGCGCACCGTGAGCGCCATGGTGTTCTGCAGGCCGGTCAGGTTGACGAAACCCGTTGCCAGCACCGGTTCGATCAGCACGATGCGCGAGGCGATTTCCAGTTGCTGATCGGTTTGGGTGACATTATTGCGTTCGATTGCCTGAAAACCCACGAATGCGGCGATCGTAACGATGATGACGGCACCTGCCGCAGCCGCTCCCGCGACTCTTGTCCGGAGCGAAAACGATTGTCTGCGACGATGTTTCAGCGAAGGCTCGGAGATCATTTCGATTCCCGGAGTACGAAACCCACCCCGCGAATCGTATGCAGAATCCTTGGCGTGTCATCTATTTCGAGTTTCCTGCGCAGGTATCCGACGAACACATCGACCACATTCGTATCGGCTATGAAATCGTAACCCCAGACCAATTCCAGCAGTCGTTCGCGCGTCAACACCACTCCGGCATTCCGGGCAAGTGTGGACAGCAATTCGAATTCCCTTTTGGTGAGCTCGATTTCGCGTCCGTGCAGCAGCGCGCGATAACCCGCGACATCGACAAGCAGCGGCCCGACGGTGAGCGCGCCGGGTGCCACCGGTTCCGGCGTATCGGTGCGACGGCGCAGCAGGGCCTTGATCCTGGCCACCAGTTCGGCCAGCTCGAACGGCTTCACCAGATAGTCGTCGGCGCCCGACTCGAGTCCCGCGATCCGGTCGTCCACCGAGGCACGGGCGCTGAGTACGCAGATGGGCACGTCATTGCCCATCGCCCGCAGGGCCGTGACGACGCCCGCACCGTCGAGGACCGGCATGTTCATGTCGAGGACCACCGCGTCGGGTGCCTGCTCGGCGACGGCCCGCAGCGCGGCACCACCGTCACGCGCGACGAGTACCCGGAACCCGGACAGTCGCAGGCCCCGTTCGACGGAGGCGAGAACGTCCTCGTCGTCATCGACGACAAGAACGGTAGAGGAAGTCACGTAGTGATCTTAGGTGCTCACGGGGCGGGGGAGACCGGGTCGTTGTCCTGCTCAGGGGTGGCGGCGGTGGTGATGTTGCCGAGCGGTGGGTTGGCCAGGATGCGGTCGGCGAGGGCCGTCAGGACGTGGGGATCCTCGATGGTGGCGGGAGGTTCGACGTGTTCACCGGCGGTGAGCTGGCGGATCGTCTTGCGCAGAATTTTGCCGGAGCGGGTCTTGGGCAGGCCGGTGACGATGATCGAGTCGTGCAGGGTGGCGATCGCGCCGATCTGGGCGCGCACCCGGTCGTCGAGTTCGGCGCGCAGCTGCTGCTGATCGATATCGATACCCTGCTTGAGCACCACATACGCCAGCGGGAGGCTGCCCTTGAGCTCGTCGGGCATGCCGATCACCGCGCATTCGGCGACGGCCTCGTGGCCGGAGATGGCGGCCTCGATGCTGCCCGCCGACAGTCGGTGCCCGGCGATGTTGATCACGTCGTCGCTGCGGCCGAGGACGTAGAGGTAGCCGTCCTCGTCGAAGTAGCCGGAGTCGCCGGTGAGGTAGTGGCCGGGGAAGGCCGACAGGTACGAGCGGATGAAGCGTTCCCGGTCGCGCCACAATCCGGTCAGGCAGCCGGGGGGCAGCGGCAGCCCGATGACGATGTTGCCCTCGGTTCCGGTGGGCACCGCGTTGCCGTTCGCGTCGAGTACGCGCAGCCGATAGCCGGGCACCGGCACACTCGCCGAACCGGACTTCACGGGCAGTTCCTGCAGGCCGAGCGGGTCGGCGCAGATCGGCCAGCCGGTCTCGGTCTGCCACCAGTGGTCGACCACCGGAGTGCCGGGATGGTCGGCGAGCAGGGTGTTCGTCGCCCACTCGAAGGTGGCCGGATCGAGGCGCTCGCCCGCGCAGAACAGCGCGCGCAGCCGGGACAGATCGGAGCGGCGGGCCGCGGTGGCGTCGGGGTCGGCGCGGCGGATCGCGCGCAACGCGGTCGGGGCGGTGAACAGCACCCGCACGTCGTGCTCGTCGATGATCCGCCAGAAGGCGCCCGCGTCGGGGGTGCCGACGGGTTTGCCCTCGTAGAGCACCGTCGTCGCGCCGACCAGCAAGGGCGCGTAGACGATGTAGGAGTGGCCGACGACCCAGCCCACGTCGGAGGCGGCCCAGAACACCTGACCAGGGCCGACATCGTAGATGTTGCGCATCGACCAGGACAGCGCCACCGCGTGTCCGCCGTTGTCGCGCACCACGCCCTTCGGCTTTCCGGTGGTGCCGGAGGTGTAGAGGATGTAGAGCGGATCGGTGGCGGCCACCGAGACCGGATCGGCGGGCGCCACGCCCTCGACGCAGGCATCCCAATCCACCCAGCGGGCGGCGACGGTCTGCTCCGAGGACGGCAGTATGTCGGTGGCGGGCAGGGCGGCGGGGAACTCGATCGTGGTGAACTCGGGGCGCTGCTTGACGACCACCGTGCGCACCGACGCGGTCTCGGCGAGATCGAGCGCGGCCATCACGATCGGCGGGTACTCGACGCGGCGGTTGGGTTCGAGCCCGCCCGAGGCGGTGACGATCAGGACCGGCTCGGCATCGTCGATGCGGGCGGCCAGCTCGGGTGCGGCGAACCCGCCGAACACCACCGAGTGCACCGCGCCGATGCGCGCGCACGCCAGCATCGCGATCACCGCTTCGGGGATCATCGGCAGATAGATCACTACTCGATCACCGGCCACCACACCGAGATCGCGCATGGCCCCGGCGAACTCGGCCACTTTCCCGAGCAATTCGGCGTAGGTGTAAATCGTGGTGGTGTCCGTCATAGCGGAGACATATATGAGGGCCGGTCGATCGGCGTGTCCACCCTGGGCGACAGTGCCCGCCCGGACGTGGCGATCGAGGGCGTTCACACAGGTATTGAGGCGGGCGTCGGGGAACCACCTGGCCGACCGCTTGTCGGCGGCATCGACGATCTGCTGCGGTTCGACATCCCACTCGATGCTCTGAGCTGCGGCGGACCAGAAGTCGGCTGGGTCGACCAGGCTGGTCTGATAGACCGGCCGGTACTCGTGTTCGGTGTCCAACCCCGTGACTCCCTAGCCTCGCTTCGATGCCCGCTCGATAGATCCAGATGATTGTGGCAGACTTCACGCGACACCCGAGGGGGTGCCGCGACCTTTGGTTTTGCCTACAACGGGCTGGTCATGGAGCGGACCTCGACCGGGAGTCAGCCAAGAAGTTATTGATCCGTTAGAATCCGATGTCACTTATTCGGGCAGTCGTAGACGCAATTTCTCGGCCAGCCGTAGTTCTCGGCCAGCAGCCACTGGCGAGCCACCATCGCGCCTGTGGAGGTTCGCCTCAGGCGTACGGTACGAGGCCAGTTTGGAAAGTGAGTGGGAGATGCGTGACGCCGCTAGGTCCGGCAGCAAACGCTGGGCGCTCGGCAACTGGGACCTGCGTTGGAAGGTTACGGCTGTCCTTGCCGTGCCACTCGCGGTCGCGGTCGGGCTCGGCGTGTCGAGAATTACCTCCGAGTTCACGGAGGCCAACCGGCTCTCCAGTATCAACGAGCAGGTAGACACGATCCCGTCCGTCACCGCGCTGAGTGCGAGCTCGGCAAAGGTCACGGGTAGCCAGATGGTGCCCGCCGGCCCGGGGGCCACCCTCGTCACCGACCAGGACCTCGCCGAACTCGACGCCGCGATCGCCTCGGCCGAGGCTTCGCTCGGCCGCTTGGCCGAGTTGCCCGAGGCCCACGACGCGCTCGCGCGGATGGTGAAAACCGCCAAGGGTGTGCGCGCGCAGGGCAAGGCGCTGACGACCTCTACAGGTCCGGCGCTGGCCTCGGTCGAACAGGTGACCAAGGACGGCGTCACGATCGTGGAGACCACCGTCGCCCAGGTGAGTGATCCGGTGATGGACCTTGCCAAGCTGCGCCTGGTCGACTCGCTCAACACGCGTTCGGTGCTCATCGATCAGCTGGCCGGTCTGACCGAGCTCTTGCGTGGCATCGAGTCGGGCGCCCAGAAGTTTGTCAGCGGCCTCGCGACCGAGCAGCACCTGCTCGGCGTGTTCGCCCACCGCTTCCCGGAAGGCGACCAGACGGTCACCGAACTCGGGACACAAGTCGCTGTCCGGCAGGCACTGATCAGCCGTCCCGAGGTGGCGGCGGGAAAGCTGCCCGTCGGTGAGATGCGTACCTCGCTGTACGCCAGCCTCGCCGCCTACGAGGGCATCGTCGATGGGTCGACCGAGACCATCCAGACCGCCATGGACAAGCGAACCAGCGCCGCGGCAGACGGGGCCTGGGCCTATACCGCTGTCGTCATCGCGACGATCCTGGCCGCGCTCCTGCTCGCCGTGTTCGTCGCCCGCTCGATGATCGTGCCGCTGCACCGCCTCCGCCTGGCCGCGCTGCGCGTCGCCGAATCCGATCTGCCGCACGAGGTCGCCCAGCTCCGCAACGGTGCCGCGCCCGAGGACGTGCCGCTGGAGCCGATGCCGGTGCGCTCCGACGAGGAGATCGGCCAGCTGGCCCGCGCCGTCGACGATATCCACGGTCAGGCGCTGCGCCTGGCCAGTGACCAGGCGCAGATGCGTTCACAGGTCAACGACATGTTCGAGACGCTGGCCCGCCGGTCCAAGTCGCTCGTCGACCATCAGCTCACCCTCATCGAGGCGATGGAGTACGACGAGAAGGACCCGCGCCTGCTCGAGAACCTCTTCCGGCTCGACCACCTCGCGGCGCGCATGCGCCGTAACGGTGACAACCTGCTGATCCTCGCCGGTACCAAACAGCGCCGAACCAAGTCCGCCCCGGTCGAGATCGCCGACGTGCTGCGTGCCGCGATCTCCGAGGTCGAGGACTACGAGCGGGTCAAGCTCGGCGCCACGCCGCGCGGCTCGCTGGTCGAACCGGCCGCCTCCGATATGGCGCACCTGTTCGCCGAGCTGCTCGACAACGCGCTGCGGGCCTCCCCGCCGGAGACCGACGTCAAGTTCACCTTCGCCCAGGCACACGACCAGGGTCTGCTGATCGAGGTCGCCGACCGCGGCATCGGTATGCCGCCCGCGGAGATGTCGGAGATCAACCACCGGCTCGAGCAGACCGCCGAGCCCGGTCCCGACACCGCCCGCCACATGGGTCTGTTCGTGGTCGGCCGACTAGCCGAGCGCCACGGTCTCACCGTGCGGCTGCGCGCGACCTTCGACACCGCCCGCGATCCCGGCGTCACCGTCACCGTGCACGTGCCAGTCGGCCTGATCGTCTCGGGTGCGGGCGGCACCGTGATCCCGCCGCAGCAGTTGCAGAAGCAGCAGCCGAGTCCGCAGGCACCGCCGCAGCAGCAGAACCCGCAGCAGCAGCCGAGCACCATGCAGACCCGCGCGATCACCCGCACCCCGGGTGGCAACGTGATGGTCACCGTGGATCCCGGTGTCAGCGGGCCGACCCAGGCGGGTGCCGGTGGTGGGTTGCCGCAGCGTTCGCCGGGTAACTCGATGGCTTCGGGCATGGCCCAGGACGCGACCGAGCAGTCGTCGCCGTCGCTGCGTCCGCCCGCGCCCGGACAGACGAACGTGCCCCAGCGTGGCAAGCTCGCCGCGGCGAATCTGCCCAAGCGCAATCTGGCACCGGGTGGCCCGCAGCGTCCGCCCGCCGGGCCGGGCCAGCTTGGTCCGGTCGAGCAGAAGCCCGCTGGACCGCCGCAGACCGGTGGTGGGTTGCCGCAGCGTCAGCCGGGTGCCAACGGTGCGCCGTCGCGGGATTCCGCGCAGCCGCCGCGTGACACGGCACTGCCTCAGCGCGATTCGGCACAGACGCAGCGGGGGAGCACCCCCGGTGGTCTGCCGCAGCGTTCGCCGGGTGCCAACGGTGCCCCGCAGCGCGATCCTTCGGTCGGCCTGCCGCAGCGTGATCCATCGCAGCGGCCGCCGCAGCGTGAGCAGACCGGTGGTTTGCCGCAGCGTGATCCGTCGACCGGCCTCCCGCAACGTGAGCAGACCGGTGGACTGCCGCAGCCTGATCCGGCAACGGGTCTGCCGCAGCGTGACGCCGCGAACGCGCAACGTGATTCGGCGCCGTCGACCGGGTTGCCGCAGCGTGGCCAGGGAAGTCCCGCGCCGCAGCGTGATTCCGCGCCGGTGCAGCGTGATCCGTCGACCGGACTCCCCCAGCGAGGCAATGCCGCCGGTGGTTTGCCGCAGCGCGATCCCGCGCCGCGTCTGCCGCATCGGGATCAGTCCGGCGGGTTGCCCAGGCTCGATCCGACCGGCGGCCTTCCGCAGCGTGAGCAGACCGGTGGTTTGCCGCAACGCGATCCGGCCACTGGCCTTCCGCAGCGTGAGCAGACCGGTGGCCTGCCGCAACGCGATCCGTCGACCGGCCTCCCACAACGTGAGCAGACCGGTGGTCTCCCGCAGCGTGATCCGGCCAACGGCCTCCCGCAGCGGGCCCAGCCCGCCCGTCCGGCCAACGGCCTGCCGCAGCGCGCAAACCCTGCGCCGCAGCAGAATCCGGCCGACAACGGTCTGCCGCAGCGTGCTCCGGCCGCGGGTCAACCGCAGCGAGACGCGCCCAACGGCCTGCCCCAACGCGCGGCTGCGCCGAATGGGCTGCCACAGCGCGATCCCGGGGCTAGTGTTGTACCGCAGGCGAACGCTGGGCCAGGAGTGGCTCTGCCGCAACGGGATCGGGACCCTGCGGGGCCGGATAACGCTGCGTCGGCAGGGCGTGATCCGGGTCGGCACAGCTACCGGTCCAATCCGGTCAAGGCTGCGTCGTTCTTCCAGACCAGGTTGCAGCCGGCACCGGAAGGTGATTCCGTGATGGGCGGAACACCGATCTTCGCCGAGATGATGTCGTCGTGGCTCACGGACGAGAATTCCGACCGGAACCAGATGGCCGCCGCCTTCGAATCACCCGGTGACGACGGCTGGGAGGCTGCTCGCGCGGCCAGCGAAGCCCAATCCGAGGTACGTACCGCCGCCGGCTTGCCTCAGCGCAGTCCAGGCGGAAGGCTCGTGCCGGGTGGTGTGAGCGGCACCGCCGATCGCACCCCGCAGCAACGCGATCCCGCAACGATCCGGAACAGCCTGAGTCGTCACCAGCAGGGTGTCCGGGATGGCCGCGCAATGAAGGCAATGAACCTAACCGGAGATAAAGGAGACCGATGAACCCCGATCTAGGTGGTACGAACCGTCAGCTGGATTGGCTGGTTTCGAACTTCGCCAACGAGGTTCCTGGCGTAGCCCATGCCGTCCTGGTCTCGGCTGACGGACTGTTGATGGCCGCGAGCGCTCAGCTCCCGGTCGACCGCGCCGAGCAGCTCTCCGCTGTGACCGCCGGACTGGCGAGCCTTTCCGTCGGCGTGTCGAATCTGTTCGAAGGCGGTACGGTACTCCAGTCCGTCGTCGAGATGGAGCATGGATACCTGCTGCTCATGGCAGTCGGCGACGGCTCGTATCTAGCAGTCCTGACCAACACCTCGTGTGACATCGGTCAGGTCGGCTACGAAATGGCACTTCTGGTCGAGCGCGTTGGCCAGACGGTCCAGGCCACGCCTCGCGTCACGATGGGTTCCTGATGGTGGGATGGACATAGACGATCACCGCATGGGGAGCGCCGAGCCGAGCCTCGTCCGCCCGTACTCCTTGACTGCCGGCCGTACCAAGCCGGCGGTCGAGTTGGCGCTGGAGGCACTCGTCGCATCGCATCCGGTCGCCATGGAGCGGCAGTACGAACTGAACAACCTCGAAACGTCCATCGTGGAGTTGTGCAGGCAATCGCCGTCCGTTGCCGAGATAGCTGCCCAGCTGTACATCCCGATCGGGGTGGCCCGGGTACTCGTAGCCGATCTGATCGAGGCCGGTCACGTCCGGGTTTCGGCAACTTTGAAAGACGATTCCAGCGACGATGAACGTCGCGAGCTGATCGAAAGGGTTCTCAGTGGACTCCGGCGTATTTGATTCGACTGCGCAGGTCGACACCCGCACGGCCAAGCCGACTTCGGCGAAGATCGTGGTCGCTGGTGGCTTCGGTGTGGGTAAGACCACGATGGTCGGCGCGGTGTCGGAGATCGTTCCGCTGCGCACCGAGGCGTTGGTCACCAACGCCAGTACCGGAATCGACAACCTGACCGGTATTCCGCAGAAGTCGACCACCACGGTGGCGATGGACTTCGGCCGCATCAGCCTCGCCGACGACCTGGTCCTGTACTTGTTCGGTACGCCGGGCCAGTACCGGTTCTGGTTCATGTGGGACGACCTGATCAAGGGCGCCATCGGCGCCGTGGTGCTGGTCGACACCCGCAGGCTCGAAGACAGCTTCGCCGCTGTCGACTACTTCGAGGCCCGCGGGCTGCCGTTCCTGGTGGCGCTCAACGAGTTCGACGACGCGCCGAAGTACCCGCTCGAGGACATCCGCCAGGCCCTGGCGGTTCCCGCCGACGTGCCGATCATGTCGATCGACGCCCGTCGCCGGGAACCGGCCAAACAGGCCCTGGTCGCCTTGACCGAGTACGCACTGCGCAAGGTCATGCAGGGTTACTGAGCTGTTTCGCACGACGGACGGGGCTGCCGCGATGAAGGCCGCAGCTCCGCCCTCGTTCGGGCCGTGCTCGTTCAGGACTCGGGTTCGGGATCGGGCCTGGTCCAGCCCAGGATCATCGCCGGTGCGCAGCCACCGGCCAAGATCGTGGCCAGCATCATCAGTCCGCCCGCGTAGGCGATGCGATAGGCATCGGCTTGCGGTGAGAACGCGCTGCCGAAGATCAGGTACGCCAGCGGCGGCATGGTCAGCGACTGAGTGAGCGCGAGCCCCGCCGAGCGCGCCTTGTTGCGTTCGGTGATCTCCAGTTCGTCGAGCATCTGGTCGGGTGCGTGATCCTGGCCGCCCGAGACGATCCGCAGCATCGTCCAGCTCGGCAGGAACAACAGCGCCGAGACGAGCGCTACCCCCGGCGCCCCGAACAGGTCCAACGCGCGCATCACTCCGGCGAGCGCGATCCCGAGCAGTGCGATCGTCACGACGACCACGAGAATTCGCCGCCGCCGAAGCGGTCGCCAGCTTTGCAGCATCCCCGCTGTCCGCTGCTCCTGCACGAGCCAGCGCCGGACTCGATAGTTCTGATAACGGTCGATGAGTGTGCTGGTCATGGCATCTCGCCTTTCGTGCGTGGGTAGAGCTCGGCCGACAACGGCCCGAATTCCTTGCGGGAGAACACGACTTCGACCGGCAGCGCGAACACATCGCAGATGCGCATCGCCAGATCGAGGCTCGGATAGTGATCGCCGCGCTCGAGCGCGCCGATCGTCTGGACGTTGACATTGACGGCCTCGGCAAGCGCCGCCCGGCTCATCCGATGCTCCGCGCGCAACACAGCGATGCGATTGAAGATCGGCAGGGTTTCCCCTCGTCTGACTGGACTCACCTAACAGAGTGTTGTAAAAACACAACATAAAGTCAAGGTGTTCCAACATGTCGCCGTGATTCTGTGATCCGCCCGAACCGCGTCCGGCTACGCTCACGGCGTGCATATGTCGGCGGATGATTTGCTCGGCCAGTTGCTCGATGCGGGCTCTTTCGTGAGCTGGGATCGGGCGCCGATCGAGCCCGAGATATCGCCGCGCTATCGGCGCGAGCTCGTCGCCGCGGCCGATCGGGCTGGTACCGATGAGGCGGTGTTGACAGGGGAGGGGTTGTTGCGGGGGCGCCGTGTTGCGGTGATCGCCTGTGAGTTCGCGTTTCTGGCCGGGTCGATCGGGGTGGCCGCGGCCGAGCGGATCGTGCGCGCGATCGAGCGTGCTACCGAACTCGGGCTGCCGTTGATCGCCTCGCCGACCTCCGGTGGCACTCGGATGCAGGAGGGGACAGTCGCTTTCGTGCAGATGGTGAAGATCGCGGGCGCGGTGGCTGTGCACAAGGCCGCGGGGCATCCGTACCTGGTGTATCTGCGCGATCCGACGATGGGCGGGGTGTTCGCGTCGTGGGGGTCGTTGGGGCACATCACTTTTGCCGCGCCGGGCGCACTCATCGGGTTCCTCGGGCCGCGGGTGTACGAGGCCTTGTACGGCAGGCCTTTTCCGCCCGGTGTGCAGACCGCGGAGAACCTCTATCGCAACGGCGTGATCGATGGAGTGGTGACGGTGGAGGTGTTTCGCCGGATCGCGCACCGGGCGATGAGTGTCGCCAGCGGCGCCGTGGTTCCGGTGACGACCGAGCCGGGTTGGGCTGCGCCGGTGCGCAGTCCGGCGACATCAGCGAATCCGACGGCGAGCGCGTGGGATTCGGTGCTCAGCTCGCGCAGGCCGGCCAGGCCGGGGATACGGGACCTGCTTCGCCATACGACGCAACGGGTTCCGCTCAGCGGTACCGGTCGGGGTGAGTCCGATCGAACTGTACTGCTCGCCCTCGCCCGCTTCGCCGGTCAGCCGTGCGTCGTCTTCGGACACGACCGATCCGGTCAGGAGGGCGAGCACACCATGGGCCCGGCCGCATTGCGCGAGGCGCGGCGGGCGATGGTTCTGGCGCGCGAACTGCGGTTGCCGCTGGTGCTCGTGATCGACACCGTCGGTGCCGCCCTGTCCAAGGAGGCCGAGGAACGCGGCCTCGCCCCCGAAATCGCCCGCTGCCTGGCCGATCTCGTCACCCTCGACACGCCGACCGTCTCCGTGTTGCTCGGCCAGGGCACCGGCGGCGGCGCGCTCGCGCTGTTGCCCGCCGACCGGGTGCTCGCCGCCAGACACGGCTGGCTCGCCCCGCTGCCGCCGGAAGGGGCGAGTGCCATCGTGTTCCGCGATACCGCGCACGCTCCGGAAATGGCTGCGGCACAGGGCATCAGATCGGCGGACCTGCTCGAAGACGGTGTGGTGGACCGAATCGTCGAGGAGTACCCCGACGCCGCCGACGAACCGGTCGCCTTCGCCCGTCGCACTGTTCTCGCGATCGCCGCCGAACTGGCCGCGCTGCGCACCTGCGAGCCCGCCGAACTGCGATCGCTGCGACAGACCCGATACCGGCGAATCGGACTTGCCGGAGGCGGGGTACTGAGCCACCGGCAATCCCCTGACCAGCGCCCCGCTTTGTGACAGGGGGAAACACGCGACGCGCCGTCGTTGACGCCACGCCGAACCACTTCTACCTTCGAGAGGGTGACCTTCCGCAGCGAAAGCAGCCATGTCCCCAGCATCGTGCTCAATGACGGGAACGTGATCCCACAGCTCGGCTTCGGTGTGTTCCAGGTGCCCGCGGAAGACGTCACCGGGGTGGTGGCCGAGGCGTTGAAGGTCGGCTACCGCAGTATCGACACGGCCGCGGTCTACGGAAACGAGGAAGGCGTAGGCCGCGCCATCGGTGAATCGGGGATTCCCCGCGACGAACTCTTCATCACGACCAAGCTATGGAACGCCGACCAGGGCTACGACAGCACCCTGCGCGCCTTCGATGCCAGCATGCAGCGCTTGGGCCTGGACTATCTCGACCTCTATCTGATCCACTGGCCCGTACCGTCGGCAGGCCGCTTCGTCGACACGTTCCGCGCCTTCCAGGCGCTGAAGTCGCAGGGCCGGATCGGTTCGATCGGAGTCTCCAACTTCCGGGTGATCGACCTGGAGACCCTGATCGCCGAGGCGGGCGAGATCCCCACGGTGAACCAGATCGAATTGCATCCCACACTTTCCCAGCGTGACCTGCGCCAATACGATGCCAATCACGCGATCGCCACCGAGGCGTGGAGCCCGCTCGGGCAGGGCACTCTGCTCGACAACCCGACGATCGTCGGCATCGCCTCCGAACTCGACCGCACGCCCGCGCAGGTCATCATCCGGTGGCACCTGCAGCTGGGCAATATCGTCATCCCGAAGTCGGTCACGCCGTCGCGGATCGCGGAGAACTTCGACGTGTTCACCTTCGAACTCGATGCCGCCGCGATGGAGTCGATCGGCGGCCTCGACGCGGGCAAAAGGGTCGGCGCCGATCCGTCGACGTTCAGCGTCGGCCTGGTCTGATCCCGAGGTAGTCGGTCAGTTCGCGGGCCGCGGCCCGGCCTGCCCGGTTGGCGCCGATCGTGCTGGCCGACGGCCCGTAGCCGATGAGATGAATGCGCGGGTCGACGGCCACCTGGGTCGCCAACCGCCCGGTCATGGTGATCCCGCCGCCGGGTCCGCGCAGCCGCAGCGGCGCCAAATGATCCAGTGAGCTGCGGAAACCGGTCGCCCACAGGATGATGTCGGCTGCCTGGAAACTGCCGTCTGCCCACCGCACGCCGGTGGGCTCGATCCGCTCGAACATCGGCAGCCGCCGCAGCACGCCCCGCTCACGCGCGGCCCGCAGCCGTTCGTCGAGCGGCAGTCCCGTCACCGACACGACCGATCCCGGTGGCAACCCCGCGCGCACGCGGTCCTCCACCAGGGCCACCGCGTCGCGCCCGTCCTGCTCGGCGAACGGCGTCTCCCGCCACCGCGGCTCGGATCTGGTGACCCATGTGGTGGAGGTCACGAGCGAAATTTCGTCGAGCAACTGCACCGCCGAGATCCCTCCACCGACGATGACCACATGTTTGCCCGCGAACTCGTCGGCCGAGTGGTAGTCGCGAGTGTGCAGTTGGCGTCCGGCGAAGGTGTCGGCGCCCGGATAGCGAGGGATGAACGGGTGCTCCCAGGTGCCGGTGCCGTTGATCAGACCCCGCGTGCGCACGGTGCCCGCACCTTCGGTTTCCACCTGGAGTACCTCGCCACGGCCCGCGCAGCTCTGGCCGTCGGCGGTCCGATCACAGACCACTTTCACCGTCACCTGCCGTTGAACACGCAGGTCGAAGCGCTTTTCGTAGAGCTCGTAGTAGTGCGGCACCGCGGTGGCCGCGCGCGCCGACTCGGACCCGGCGGGCAGTGTGTCGGCGAAGGACATCCCCGGCAGGTCGTGCACTCGGTTCACCGTCGTCAGGGTCAGCGAAGGCCACCGGAACTGCCAGGCGCCACCGGGACCGGGTGCGTGGTCGACAATGCGGAAATCGCGTTCGGGCACCAGCCCGAGCTTGCGCAGGTGGTACCCGGCGGAGAGCCCTGCCTGACCCGCACCGATCACCAGGATGTCGAAATCGGTCATCCCGGAGGCCTGTGCTGCGCGGTGAAACGGTGCATCTGGGGCAGAATAGTCGGAAACCATGGGCGTCGACGCTATCGCCTACCTGGTGTTGTCGGCGGCCTGTGGCACAGTGTGAACATCCACGAAATCCGCTGAATCTGGGGAGGATGCATGCTCGGCGTGACCCGCGATGGTGACGTGATCACCATCGAATTACAGCGCGAAGAACGGCGCAACGCGCTCAACGAGGACCTGGTCGGGCAGTTGCGCGCCGCGGTACTCGACGCGGTCGCCAAGGGCGCGCGCGCCATCGTGCTCACCGGCCGCGGGCCGATCTTCAGCGCGGGCGCCGATCTGTCGGGGGTCTACTCCGAGTCGTTCCTGAGCAGTCTGCTCGACATGCTGCACACCATCGAATCCGTTCCGGTTCCGGTGATCTCGGCGATCAACGGCGGCGCGCTCGGTGCGGGCGTGCAACTGGCGCTGGCCTCGGACCTGCGGGTGATCGAGCCCGACGCCTACATCGCGGTACCCGCGGCCAAGCTCGGCATCTCGGTCGATCGCTGGACGGTGGCACGGCTGGCCGCCCTGATCGGTGGCGGCCCCGCCCGCACGATCCTGCTCGGCGCCGAATCCGTCTCCGCCGCAGACGCTTACGCTTACGGCTTCGCGAACAAGCTCGGCACCCTCGCCGACGCCAAGGACTGGGCCAAGTCCATCGCGGCACTCGCGCCGCTGTCGCTGCAAGCCATGAAACTGATGCTCAACGACGACGGCACCGGCGACCCGGCCAGCGCGCAGCAGCAGGCCGCGCTGGCAGCCGCGTGGAGCAGCGACGACGCCAAAGAGGGCCGCCTGGCCCGGCAAGAGAAGCGTCCGGCGAAGTTCGTGGGCCGCTGATGCGGATCACACGCTTGGCGGGTTCGGTGGCGAGCACCTTCGGTCTCGCCTGGATGGCACGCGCGGTGTGGGGCCTGCCCACCTCGATCGGCGCGGGCCCGTCGGCGATCGCGCCGACCGCGATCGGCAAGTCCTCCTACCGCGACGGCCGTTTCCACAACACCGAGCCGAGCTCCATGCTCGCCGCCGGTGCCGCACCGTCGCTGATCTGGTCGGGACTCACCAAGGGCCGGGTCGGCCGCCCCGCGAACCCGGTCCCGCTGGTCACCCCCGCCGCTCCCGAGCAGGCCGCCGAACTCGCGGTCACCTGGTACGGGCACGCGAGCGCGCTGGTCGAACTCGACGGCTACCGCGTGCTGGCCGACCCGGTGTGGAGCGAACGGGTCTCCCCGTCCCCGGTGGTCGGTCCCGCCCGGCTGCATCCGGTCCCCGGCGAGCTGTCGCAGCTGCCGACCGTCGACGCGGTGATCATCTCCCACGATCACTACGACCACCTCGACAAAGCCACCGTCGATGAGCTCGTCCGCACCCAGCTCGCGCCGTTCGTGGTGCCCACCGGCATCGGCGCGCACCTGCGGCAGTGGGGTGTGCCCGAATACCGGATCATCGAACTCGACTGGGGTGGCTCGGTCTCGCTCGGCCGTGACGCCGACGACCGCGGTCTCACCATCACCTGCGCCGAGGCCAGGCACTTCTCCGGCCGCGGCTTGGTCCGCAACACCACGCTGTGGGCGTCGTGGGCGCTGTCGGGGCCGACCAAGCGGGTCTACTTCGGCGGCGACACCGGCTACACGAAGGCGTTCGCCCAGGCAGGCGCGGTGCTCGGCCCCTTCGACCTCACGCTGCTGCCCATCGGCGCCTACGACGAGCGCTGGACCGATGTGCACATGAACCCCGAAGAGGCGGTGCGCGCGCACGCCGACCTGTGCCTGGGCGACGCCGCCTACGGCCTGCTGGTCCCGATCCACTGGGCCACCTTCAATCTGGCCTTCCACGGCTGGTCCGAACCCGTCCGGCGCCTGGTGTCGGCCGCCGCCGACGCGGGTACTCCGGTCGTAGTGCCCAAGCCGGGGCAGCGGGTGGTTCCGAATGACCTCCCACCACGGGATTCGTGGTGGGAAGATGTGGAATGACCCTCCTCTCGAAAGGAATATCGGCAGATGAGTCTCGTGGATACCTTGAAGGGCTTGCTCGGTAAGGGCAAGGAAACGGTCGAACAGAACGCCGACAAGATCAATGAGGCGGTCGACAAGGCCGGTACCTTCATCGATGACAAAACCAAGGGCAAGTACAGCGACAAGATCGAGAAGGGCAAGGAAGCGGCCAAGAAGGTCGTGCCTCCGCAGGCAGGCCCCGGCTCTGCCGCCGGCGGCGCCGCTCCGACCGATCCTGGACCCAAGGCCTGATTCCGGTGCGCGGGGACCGGTAGTCGGTCCCCGCCGCTGGCGATCGCGTCGATGGTCCGCCGGGAATTTCGGGGCGCACCGGGTGAACCGGACATCGAGGTTGAGCTCAGCAACCTCGACAAGGTCCTGTACCCGGCGACCGGTACGACGAAAGGCGAGGTGATCGCCTACTATTCGGCGATCACCGAGGCCGCGCTGCCCCATCTCGTCGGACGCCCGGTTACCAGGAAACGGTGGCCCAATGGCGTCGACCACGCCGATTTCTTCGAGAAGAACCTCCCCGAGCACGCGCCCGCGTGGATCCACCGCGCCGCGATCGAGCATTCCAGCCGCCGGGTGGCGTACCCACTGATCGATTCCGAGGCCGGGATGGCCTGGCTGGCGCAGCAGGCGGCGCTGGAAATCCATGTGCCGCAATGGCGTTTCGACGCGGGCGATCGCGGCCCGGCCACCAGGATCGTGTTCGATCTCGACCCCGGCGCCGGTGCCGGGCTGGCCGAATGCGCGCGGGTCGCGCTGGCCGTGCGTGCGATGGTCGCCGATATCGGCATGCAGGCGTTCCCGGTGACCAGCGGTAGCAAGGGCATTCACGTTTATGTGCCGCTGGATCGGCCGCTGAGTTCGCGTGGCGCGTCCACCGTCGCCAAACAGGTGGCCGCCAATCTCGAAGCGCTGCACGCGGATCTGGTGACGGCGACCATGGCCAAGGCGGCCCGCACGGGCAAGGTGTTCCTGGACTGGAGCCAGAACAACGCCGCCAAGACCACTATTGCCCCCTACTCGCTGCGCGGTCGCACCGAACCCAATGCCGCCGCTCCGCGCGACTGGGCCGAGATCGAAGACGCTGATGCGTTGCGCCAGTTACGTTTCGACGAGGTGCTCGCTCGTTGGAAAGCCGACGGCGACCTGCTGGCCGACCTCGATCCGGCACTGCCCGCCCGCCCCGACTCTCTCGCCAAGTACCGCAGCATGCGCGACCCGCAGCGCACGCCCGAGCCGGTCCCCGAGGCCGCGCCGGAACCGGGGCCCGGCAATCGCTTCGTCATCCAGGAGCATCACGCCCGCCGACTGCACTGGGATGTGCGTCTCGAGCACGACGGTGTCCTCGCCTCCTGGGCGGTGCCGAAGGGCCCGCCGACCGAGCCGAAACACAACCGCCTCGCCGTGCGCACCGAGGATCACCCCCTCGAGTACCTGCACTTCCACGGCTCCATTCCCAAGGGCGAGTACGGCGCTGGGGAGATGACGATCTGGGATTCGGGTACCTATGTCACCGAGAAGTGGCGCTCCGACGAGGTGATCGTCGAACTCGACGGACAGCGGGTGTCGGGCCGCTACGCGTTCATCCAGACCAAGGGCGACCAGTGGCTGATGCACCTGATGCGTGACCGATCCCATCGAGAACCTGTGGCCGACAGCAGTTTTCCACGCGGGTTGTCGCCGATGCTGGCGACCGCGGGCGATGTCGAATCGCTGACCCCCGCGAACTGGTCCTTCGAAACCAAGTGGGACGGGTTCCGGGTGATCGTCGAGATCGACGACGGCACGGTGACTGTCCGCAGCCGCGCGGGCAATACGGTGACCGCTCGGTATCCGCGCCTGGCCGTGCTCGGCGAGGAACTGGCCGGGCATCAGGTGGTCCTGGATGGCGAAGCGGTGGTGCTCGATGATGCCGGACTCTCGGATATCTCGGCGCTGCAAGCGGATTCGGCCCGCGCGGTATTCGTCGCCTTCGATGTGCTCTACCTCGACGGTACCTCCCTGCTGCGCAAGAAGTACACCGACCGCCGCGCGGTACTCGAGGCCCTCGGCAGGCTGTCGCCGTCGATGAATGTCAGTGCGCTGCTGGATGGTTCGGGTGCCGAGGCGATGAAGGTCAGTCGCGAGGAGGGGCAGGAAGGGGTCGTGGCCAAGCGGCTGGATTCGGTGTATCAGCCGGGCAAGCGCAGCCAGACCTGGCTCAAGCAGCGCAACTGGCGCTCACGCGAGGTGGTGGTCGGCGGGTGGCGGCGTAGCGACAAACGCCCGTTCAAGTCGCTGCTGCTCGGTATGCCGCACGAGGACGGCCTCATCTACGTGGGCCGGGTTGGCACCGGATTCGGTGACGAGCAGTCGCGCCGGATCGCCGCCGAGCTGGCCGGGTTGCGACGCGAGACCTCACCGTTCACCAACGAGATGACCGCCGACGAACGTCACGACGCGCACTGGGTCACCCCCGAGCTCACCGGCATTGTCCGCTTCCAGGCGTGGACCGACACCGGACGGCTCTGGCACCCGGTGTGGGACGGTGTGACGAGTTCACCACGATGATGCTCACCCGCGAAAGCTGTGATGTTGCTACGGTTATCGCGTTGTACCCGGTGTCGAATCAACGAGGAGTACGCGGTGGATTTCAAGAACCTGGCAGGCAAGGCGATGGACATGGCCGCCCAGCATGCGGACAAGGTCGACAGTGTCATCGACAAGGCCGGTGACGTGGTCGACGAGAAGACCGGTGGCAAGTTCAGTGGCCAGGTCGACTCCGCCCAGGACGCGGCCAAGAACGCCCTGCGCGAGAAGGCCTGATCGTCTCGGCGGGCCGATCACCACCGGCCCGCCGAATCGGCGCTGACTATTTGCCGCGCTGTCAGTTCCCGGCCATCAGGCCGGAGATCGTGTCGACATCGGTGACCAGCGCATTGCCCTGGAACGCGAAGTCGTCGTAGGCCCGCGCCATCGCTTCCTTGTCGCGACCACCGCAGGCGTCACCGATCACCACGGGCACGAAACCCAGATCGGTGGAGTGGGTGACAGTCGGCGCGATTCCGATCTCGAGCGCGACACCGGCAATGGCGTAGGAGCCGATCCGCAGGTCACGCAGCAGGGTGGCCAAGGGTGTGCCCTCGAACGCCGACATCGATATCTTGTCGAAGACCAGCTCGTCCTCGCGCGGCACCAGCTCCGGCACCAGCTCGAACGCGGGCGTATCGCGTTGCAGAATAAAGGCGACGTCGTCGACGGATTCGGCGTTCTGCCAGCCCATCAGCAGCCGCATCCCGTACACACCGGTCAGTCGCCGCGGCGGGAAGAAGTGCCGGAGGAAGATCACCGGATAGCCGCCGCGCCGGGCCGCTTCGACCACCCGCACGACGCGTTCGGTGATCTCCTGCCCGTCGGGCAGCTGTCCCAGAACACCGACCTGCATGTCGTAGACGATCAGCGCCATCCGGTCGGGCGCGCACAGATCGCCGAGGGTTTCGGGAATGTCGAGTCCGTTTCCTTGTCGCACCGACGCCAGTATCGTCGACCTTCGCGAGTCTGTCGAGACCCGCAGGCCCTGTCGCGAGCGACCAGGTGACCGGAATGCCCGGCCCCGGAAACCGAGTCGCCCCGACGTCGGTGTCGACGTCGGGGCGATTGGCTGATCAGTATGTGGTGCAGGCTATTTCGCAGCCCACTGGGTGGTGCCGGGCGGGGCGGTCCAGGTGTTGATCAGGTCCATGCCGGCGACGATCAGCGTGGGTCCGCCGACAATGAGGCTGCCGATGATCCCGCCGACGGAGGCGCCGGTGATGAGGCCGGGAAGCGCGCCGACGCCGCCGGCCGCCGCGCCGATCACCAAGCCGATCACGGCACCGATGGCCATGCCGACGAAGCTACCGACGGCGGTGGCGAGGCCGAAGGTGGAGGCGAAGTTCGCCTGCGCCGCGTAGTTTTCCGCGGGCGAGGCGACCGGAGTCAGGTTGGGCTTGGCCGTAGCGACGTCCTTGACCGCGGTCAGCTCGAGTACCCGGCTGTCCTCGCTCACCTTGTGCGGCAGCGGGTATTCGAAACTGCCGTCGCGGACCGAGAGAGGCAGCGACATCAGGGTCGCGCCTGCCTCGTCACGGATGTCGACCGCACCGCCGGTGATTGCGAAGGTGCCGTGGGTGAGAGTGGTGATGACGGTGTTACCGACCAGTTCGGTGCGGTACTCGACGTTCGGCGTCACCGGGTCGGCCCCGGCTACTCCGGTTCCCACCAGCGCTACCGCGAGCACCGGAATGGCAGCCGCGGCGATTTTGCGGATGATCATATGAACATTTCCCATCTGGACTTCATCAGGTGTGAGTGCTCGAACAGGCGCCGTGGTGTGACTTCCCCCGAGAAAGTTCGTGACCGGCGCGTGAAGCTGCCTAGCTCGATTTCCGTGACGAACCATATCGCGCAATAGGGTTTCGGGACAGTGAATTCGGGGTATTGCTCACAACCACAGAATACTGATAGTGCGCGCGGTGGCCGGCGCGCCGATGACCAGCGAGATCGAGCGCTCCTGGTTCAGCCGATGACGTTGCTCAACACCACGGCACCCGCGCAGACCACGGCGACGACACCCAGCGCGATCGCGTCCCGGCGATGCGGTGCGCTCGGCAGGGCGGTCAGCATCCCCGTGCCGCCACGAGCGGTGATCGCCTCGCCGAGTTCACCCGCGCGCCGCGACGACACCGCCATGCACGCGGTGAGGATGTCGATGAGCGGGTTGTCGGCGGCGCGGTGCAGCAGGTTGTCCTTGGGGCGCAGTTTGCGTGCGGCGCGCAGTACCCGGATCTCGTCGAGCAGCAGCGGCAATCCGCGCAGTGTCAGGGCCACCACCACGGCCCACTCGTCGACCGGCAGTCGCAATGTGCGCAGCGGCGCGCCGAGTTTCGCCAGGGCGGGAGCGATCTCGCCCATCGGGGTGGTGAAGGCGATCAGGAACGAGGCGGCCACCAGGACCAGCCCGAACACGAAGATCTGGGTGTAGCCGAGCACGGCCTTCATCCCGATCGGCGCGTTGATCAGACCGCCGAGCACCACAAGTCCCCAGAACCACCACGGCAGCCGGGGGATCGCGCCGAGCGGCAGCCGCGCGAGCACCCAGATCAGCACCAGGAAAGCCGTGATCACGCCGAGTACCGGCCAGGACGGCAGGAACATCAGCAGCAGGCTGATTCCGAACGCGGCGATCATCTTCGTGCCTGCCCACAGGCGATGCACGACGCTGTCGACCGGTACTTCACGCAGCAGCACTGTGCTCATGGGGTTGTGCCTTTCGGTGCGCTGGTGTGTGCGGTCGCGCCTTCGTCACCGCGGCGGCCCAATGGCAGGCCTGCCACGAAGGCCGACTTCTCGAGTGCGCGTTCGGTTCTCGGGATCGCGTGGCCGTCCGCCGAGACCGCCACGCCGCCGTCCAGGTGCACCGTGCGGTCGCAGACCATGGACATCTCGGCGACATCGTGGGAGATGATGATCAACGTCAACCCCGAATCCCGGAGCCGGGCAAGCAGTTCCACGATCTCGGCGCGGCCCTGCGGATCCAGGCCGGCCAGTGGTTCGTCCAGGACGACCACCTGCGGGCGGCTCGCCACCATGGCGGCGAGGACCACCCGTTTGGCCTGCCCGCCGCTGAGTTCCTCGATCGAGCGAGCGGCGAGGCGGCGATCCAGGCCCACCGCGTCCAGGGCCTGCCCGACCGCGCCGGAACCGGTCGCCCGCCCGCCCCAGTCGGCGATCTCGGCGCCGACGGTCTGCTTCTGTAATTGCAGCCGGGAGTGCTGGAAGGCCAGCGCGACGCCGCCGACCTGCTTGTCGACCGCAGTGCCGCGCAGTTCGCAGCGTCCCGAGCTCGGCGCGATCAGCCCCGCGATGATCCAGGCCAGTGTCGACTTGCCCGACCCGTTGCCGCCGACGATCAGCAGCGCCTCGCCCTTGTGGACCGACAGGTCGACACCGTGCAGGGCAGGTGCCTCCCACGGCGTGCCGTGGTTGTAGGTGTGGCGCACGTCGGTGAGTTCGAGGACGGGGGCGCCCATCGGCCTGCGGCGCTGGTCATGGGCGGGGTGGGGCCAGCTCGCGAGGTGGTCGACCATGCGGCCGCGGTCGAGGTGGATCACCCGGTCGGCGGCGGTCGCGTCGGCTTCGTGGTGGGTTACCAGGACCACGGCGGTGCCGTGGCGGCGCGGGAGTTCGGCCAGCAGGGCGACGAGTTCGCGGCGGCCGTCGGGGTCGATCATCGAGGTGGCTTCGTCGGCGATGAGCAGGGCGGGGCGGCGGGCGAGCGCGGCGGCCACGGCGAGGCGCTGCTGCTGGCCGCCGGAGAGGGTGGCGGTTTCGCGGGCGCCCATGTCGGCGAGGCCGACCTCGGCGAGTAGCGCGTCGACGTCGACCTCGGCGGCCGACGCCGCCGACAGACCCCACACGACATCGTCGGCGACCGAGACGCCGAGGGTTTGGCTCTCCGGACGTTGCAGGACCAGCGCGGTCCCACCGATCGCGCCCAACCCCGCCGAACCAGGACGGTCCACCGCACCCGTTGTCGGCGGTCTGCCCGCCAGGACTCGGGTCAAGGTCGACTTGCCGGATCCGTTGTGACCGACGACGGCGACGAACTCGCCCGGACGGATGGTGAGATCGATGTCGGCCAGCGCGTCGACATTGGTGCCCTCGTACCGATAGCCGACCCCGTGCAGGGCAACCGGCAGCGGTCCGACCGGCCGATCATCGGCCGGCGCGTCGAGCCGATCACTGCCCGGCAGCCAGGCGAGCCGATCGAGCACCGCCCCGAGGACGAACCAGGAGATCACCGTGCTCACCAGCACGCCGAGCGCCACCGTGGCGCCGATGTAGATCCACCACCAGCGCAGCACCACCTCGACGGTCTCGGCGGCGGTCCGGCCGAGCGGCTCCAGCGCGGGCACCCGGCCTGCCAGATTCTCGATGCCCTTCGCGGTATTCCGGAACGCGTCGAAGAACAGGTTTCTGGTTCGCGAGAAGACCAGCAGACTGCCGACGGAGAACAGTCCCCAACCCACGCCTGCGACGATTCCGAGCGCGAACACCGCGGGGAATCCGCCACCCCGGCGCTTCACCGTCCCGATGATTCCCGCCATGGTGGCCGCGCCCATGACGCCGAGCGCGGGCATCACGCCCGCGGCCACGAAGGTGACCAGCGTTGCCGCGATAGTCGCGGTGACCAGCGCTCGCAATCGATACCGCTGGGCGAGCAGGCCCAATGGCACTGCCGCGACGAGTTGTAAGGCGGCGGCCATGGGAACCAGGGAGCCGACGGTGATGAGGCCGACGGTGAGCCCGGCCATCACCGCGCCGCTCGCCAGTTCGATCGGGCGCAGGGGACCGCTGGGCAGACCCACGGGCTTGTCTCTCACGTGTCCAGTCTGCCAGGGGGTTGTGTCTGGGCGTGTGGGGCTGATGTGGAGGTTGTGTGGGTTTGCTGGGATTTTGTTGTGCGGTGTTTATTGGCGCGCTGGCGCGCGCGTGTCCGCGGCCCCAAGGGGCCGCCCGTTATAGCGAGCTAAAAAAAACAAAGGCTAAACCCGTTAGAGCGCTAAACCGCGCACC
>NZ_JBHZBG010000046.1:0-32388 GCF_042754695.1 Nocardia sp. NPDC059195
AGCCTTCGGCGCAGCGCTTTCGAGCGCTAACCGGCGACCCGGCCGCGGACCGGCCACTTCGTGGCCGCCGCTCCCCAGGGGTCGCGGGTGCGGGGCTGGGAGTGCGGTCATGGCGGACCTGGGGTGCACGGTGGGGCTGGGAGTGCGGTCATGGCGGACCTGGGGTGCACGGTGGGGCTGGGAGTGCGGTAGGGCTGTGGTCTTCGGGGTGTGGGGTGAGGCTGGGAGTGCGGTAGGGCTGTGGTCTTCGGGGTGTGGGGTGAGGCTGGGAGTGCGGTCGGGCTGCGGACTTCGGGGTTTGCGGTGTGGTTGGGGCGTGTGGTCATGGTGGTCTTGGGGTGCGTGGTGTGGTTGGTGCTGCGTTCGCGTGGCGGATCTGGGTGTGCGGTGTGGCTGGAACTGCGGGGATGCGGGTTTTGGTCTCAGGGCGGAGGATGTCGGGATGACTCGTGGACCGCTCGTTGTGCTTGCACCGGACAAGTTCAAGGGTTCGCTGTCGGCACCTGAGGTTGCTGAGGCGTTGGGGCGGGGGATTGCTCGGCGGGCGCCGGGGGCGCGGGTGCGGTGTGTGCCGGTGGCCGATGGGGGCGATGGGATGGTCGACGCTTTCGTGGCGTCGGGGTGGAAGCGCGTTGAGCTCGCCGCGCCGGGGCCGACGGGGGAGGTTTCGACGGCGGTGTACGCGGTGCGCGGCGATACCGCGGTGGTGGAGTTGGCGGCTGCCGTGGGGCTGGTGAAGTTGCCGGGTGGGCGGCTGGATCCGCTGCGGTCCGACACGTTCGGGTTGGGGGTGGCTATCGCGCACGCGCTCGACGCGGGGGCTCGTGAGATCGTGCTCGGGCTCGGTGGGAGTGCGTCGACCGATGGCGGGGCGGGATTGTTGCGGGCGCTCGGATTGCGGCTGCTCGATCGGGAGGGGCGGGAATTGGCGGGGGTCGGGGATGTGGCCGCGATGCTCGAGCAGGTTGCCTCGGTGGATCGAAGCGGGTTGCATCCGGCGGTCTCCACGGCTGTGTTCACGCTTGCCTGCGATGTGGACAATCCGTTGCTCGGACCTGCCGGTGCGGTGGCGGTGTACGCGCCGCAGAAGGGGGCCAATGCTCGGCAGATGGTGAAACTCGAAGCAGGGCTCACTAATTGGGCTGCCGTGCTGGGTACCGGCTATGCCGAGATCGGTGGAGCGGGTGCGGCGGGTGGTACCGGGTTCGGGGTGCTCGCGGTGCTGGGGGCGCAGGTGCGCAGCGGGATCGATGTGCTGCTCGAGCTGCTGGAATTCACGACGCTGGTCGACGGGGCCACGCTGGTTGTCACCGGTGAGGGCTCGCTGGATCATCAGAGCATGCACGGGAAGGCGCCCGTCGGGGTCGCGGCCGCGGCCAAGAGAGCGGGGGTGCCGGTGGTCGCGGCGGTGGGTCGAACTCTGTTGTCGCCAGGGGAGATTCGAGCCGCGGGGTTCGCCGCTTGCTATCCGCTCAGCGACCTGGAGCCCGATCCCGCGCGCTCGATCATGGCCGCGGCGAACCTGCTCGAGCGAATCGGCGAGCGAATCGCCGTGGAACACTTGCTATGACGCGCTGACACCCACCGCGCGATTCGCCGAGGGCGAAGGCGCTGGGGCGGACGTGCGGGCGGCGGTGCTCAACGCCGCGCGGTGCTCATCGCCCCAGGATTCGAGCGGCTCCAGTGCCAGGCGCAGGGTTTCGCCCAGCTGGGTGAGCGAGTACTCCACCCGCGGCGGGATCTCGGGGAAGATCTCGCGGCGCACCACGCCGGTGCTCTCCAGATGGCGCAGGTTCTCGGCGAGCACCTTCTCGCTCACGCCGTCGAGCAGCCGCCGGATCTGGCCGAACCGCTGCGGCCCGGCGCCGAGCACCCACATCAGGTGCAGCTTCCATTTACCGCCGACAACATCGATAGCCAGGCTCATGCCACACACATCGTGATCTGCGTCACTACTCATCTTCGGCGCACCCTTCTGACCGTATTTCGAACCTCTAGGTAAGCAACCACACCGGAACGTTCGGTCTTCCCGAACGATACCCGCGCGGACACCATGGAAAGCGGCGCCGAACCATCCAATAGCGAGAATCGAAGGGCCACACAATGTCCGAGCAGACCAATCCCCGTTCCGTTTCCGTTCTCGGCCTCGGCCCGATGGGTCAGGCCATGGTCAAGGCCTTCCTCGAAGCAGGCGTCGAGGTGACGGTATGGAATCGCAGCACCGCCAAGGTCGACGCGCTGGTGGCGCTGGGTGCCAAGCGCGCCGACACCGTCGCCGAGGCGCTCGCCGCCAACGAGGTCTCCGTACTCAGCCTGACCCACTACGACGCCATGTACGACGTGCTCGGTCAGGCCGTCGACCAGCTGCCGGGCAAGGTGATCGCCAACCTGTCCTCCGATTCGCCGGACAAGGCGCGAGCAGGCGCGAAGTGGGTCCGTGAGCGCGGCGCCGAATTCCTCTCCGGCGGCGTGATGTCGGCGGGCGACAATATCGTCCATCCGGCGTCCTACATCTTCTACAGCGGCCCGAAAGCCGTATTCGACGCGCACGCCGAACTCCTGCGCCCGCTCAGCCCGCAGGAATACCTGGGCGCCGACGACGGCCTCGCGCAGGTCTTCTACCAGGCACTGTTGACGATTTTCCATCCGTGGCTGCTCGCCTTCGACCAGGCGACCGCGGTGATCGCGAAGTCCGGTCATGACATCGCCCAGTTCGTGCCGTTCGCGATCCGCTCGAGCGAGGCGTTCCCGTTCTTCATGGAGCAGTTCTCCGTGGCGAACCAGGACGGCGGCTGGGCCGACGTGGCGAACCTCAGGATGATGGACGCGGGCGCTCAGCACATCATCGACGCCAGCGAGGAAGTCGGCGTCGACGCGGGGTTCTCGCATCTCGCGCAGTCGTACTGGCGCAAGGCCCTCATCGCCAGCGAATCTTCGGGCAATGCGGTTTCGACCTATGCGTTGATGCGCGGCGAGGCGTCGTGAAATCCGTCGGCGACTGTCCCTGATCCGCGAAAAACCGTCCAGCACAACAGTGCTGGACGGTTTTCATGCGGTCTCGGCGCCCAGTCTCGGGAACGGCTCGGTGGAGAACACCACTTCCACCGCTACCTCGAAATAGGCCGCGAGTCGCAGGGCGAGGTGCAGGCTGGGGCTGTATTCGCCGCGTTCGAGGTAGCCGACGGTTTGGTAGTGCACGCCGAGTGCTTCGGCCAGGTCCCGCCGCGAGATGCCGCGTTCGGCGCGCAACATCGCGATGCGGTTGTAGATGACCTCAGAAGGCACGCTGCATCGCTTTCTCGCGGCGGACGGCCACGCTGGATCCCGACTCGTGGCGGGCCGCACGCCGCAACACGATCGGCGCGAGCAACAACCCGACGATCGACCATACGCCGAGCACCGCGACGGTCTCGAGGTGCCGCCACGACCCGTCGATCTCGATCGCCGCCGCCTCGGCGGGCAGCAGCGCCGAGCGCATGCCGAGGCCGAGCCAGTACATCGGGAAGAGCTGGGCCAGTCCCTGCACCCAGCCGGGGAGTGCGGTGATCGGGTACCAGATGCCGGAGATGGCGATCAGTCCCATCAACGGCAGGGTGAGCAGGAAGATGTCACGGGCGCCGACGATCAACCCGCCGAGGATGGCGCCGATCGGCAGGGTGGCCAGCAGGCCGAGCACGATCACCCAGGCGAGCGTGATCACGGCGCCGCCGGGCGCCGACAAGCCACCGACTATCACGGCACCGATGGCCAGCACCACCACCAGCTGTACGAGTACCGCGCCCGCGTTCGTACCGATCTTGCCGATGAGGTAGCCGAGGATGCCGTTCGGAATCGTCTTGGCGCGCAACAAGGTTCCGTCCTCCCGGTCTAGGGCGAGGACTTCGGCGATCCCGTACAGGCCGTTGAACGCGATGATGCTGCCGAGCAGGCCGGGCACCGCCAGTTCACCGAGAGATAGCTCGGTATCGTGGTAGGAACGGTCGCGCAGGAAGAAGATCGCGATCAGAAACAGTGTGGGAGTGAGGAACTGGCCGATCAGGCCAGTCCCGTTGGTGTACAGCTGCCGCAGTTCGATCCACATCGCGGCCAAGCCACCCCTGACCGCTACCAGCGTGGGATTCATCGCGTGACCTCCTGCAGTGAACGGACGGGTTCGGCATCGGTATCGGATTCGAAACGGCGGACCAGCGCCATGTAGGTGTCCTCGAGCGACGCGCGCTGCACCTCGAGGTCCTCGATCAGTTCACCGTGCTGTTTGAACAGTTCATGGACGTATTTGGTCGACTCGGTCGTCGTATGGACGAAACGCTGACCGTCGCGGGTCCAGCGCACCTCGGCCTCGCCCGCGGTGGCGGCGCTGAGCTCCTCCGGGGAGCCGTCGGCGATGATCCGGCCGCCGGCCAGGATCAGGATCCGATCGGCCAGTTTCGCGGCTTCGTCCAGGTCGTGGGTGGTGAGCAGGACGGTGGTCTCGTCCAGATCGGCCAGTCGATGCACCAGGTCGTGGAAGTCGCGCCGGGCGGCGGGATCGAAGCCGGCCGTCGGTTCGTCCATGAAGAGCAGTTCCGGTCTGCCGACGATGCCGATCGCCACATCGAGTCTGCGTCGCTGGCCCCCCGAGAGGGTGGCGATCTTCGCATCGCGCTGTTCGGTCAGGCCGACCAGCTCGATGAGTTCATCGGTGTCCCAGGGTCTTACGACGCGGTCTGTGGAATACGGCAGGTAGTACCCACCGAGATGGTTGAGCAGTTCGCGCACCCGCCATCTCGCGTGGTCACGCCAGGACTGGAGCACGACGCCGATGCGGGCGCGCCAGAGTTCGTCACCGTGTTCGGGATCGGCCCCCAGCACGTCGACCCGGCCGGCCGACCTCCTGCGGAACCCCTCGAGGATCTCGATCGTGGTGGTTTTGCCCGCGCCGTTGGGTCCGAGCATCACGAGCACTTCGCCGCGCTCGGCCTGAAATGTCACATCGTGCAGGACGTCTGTCTCGTCGTATCGCATCCGTAGTTGCGCGACATCGAGAACGACGTTGTTGTTCGAAGTCATGAGTCCTCCCAGTCATCAACCTTCGATGAAATGTAGCATACGTACTACATTTTATCGCGGCAATACTTCGCCGAAAAGGGGGCACTTCGAAAACCGTGAGCACTGCTCTTGACTTTGAACCACGAGCCGCGCATGATTGTTCTCAACAGAGAGCAGTGCTCACAGTTCAGGAGTGATCAACATGGACAACGCCACCCGCCACCTCCCCCCGACCGGCATCGATCCGATCGTCAACAAGATCGCCAACCTGCTGCCCAAGCTGGGGATCAGCATCATGGGTTCGCGACTGCTGGCCGTGCGCGGCCGCAAGAGCGGTGAATGGCGCACCACCATGGTCAACGTGATGACGGCCGCCGACGGGGAGCGCTACCTGGTCGCGCCGCGTGGGCACGTCCAGTGGGTGCGCAATCTGCGGGTGGCAGGCGACGGCGAACTGCGCCTCGGCCGCAAAACCGAACAGTTCAGTGCCACCGAGGTCGTCGACGCCGACAAGGTACCGCTGCTTCGGCTGTACCTGGAGAAGTGGGGCTGGGAGGTCGGCAAGTTCTTCGACGGCGTCACCAAGGACGCGACCGATGCCGAATTGGTCGCTATCGCACCGGGTTTCCCCGTTTTCCGACTCTCCTAGTGCTTGCTCAAGAACTCGATGGCGGCGGCATAGCCATGGATTCCCAGCCCCGCGACAACCGCGGTGGCGATCGGGGAGACGAACGAGTGGTGCCGGAACTCCTCGCGCGCGTGCACATTACTGATGTGCACCTCGACGATCGGCACCTCCGGGATCACCAGGGCGTCGCGCAGCGCGACCGAGGTGTGCGTGAGGCCGCCGGGGTTGATGACGATGGCCGATACCTCACCGCGGGCCTGCTGGATTCGATCGATCAGCGCGCCTTCGTGATTGGACTGGAACGCGACGATCTTGCGGCCGAATCGGGTGGCGGTTTGTTCGCACAGCGCGACGACATCGTCGAGGGTGTCGGCGCCGTAGATCTCGGGCTGACGGGTACCGAGCATGTTGAGGTTCGGGCCGTTGATTATCAGGATCGGACCAGTGGTCTGCTCGGTTTGCATGCAGGCCACTGTATCTAGGTGTACCCGCCACGGGTCGTATGGTGGCTGTGTTTTTGGAGCGCTGGCGCGCTCGAGCGGGCCCCTGGGGGGCCCTGATCTTCCCTCCCTCCGGGCACTCCTTCGTCGCACCCTCCGGTCAGTCCAGATCAGGGCGGGGCCCTTTGGGTAGAGACTTACAGGGCTGTACCCGTTCCGGTGGGGGTGGCGATTACAAGCCCGTTGGTCCCTCTGAGCGCAGGTCGTCGACCTTGCGCATGGCTTCGCGGAGTTCGGCCAGCCAGGTTTCGGCGTGTTTGCCCGCGAGTTTGACCGTCCAGGCCAGGGCGTCGGCGCGGGAGCGGGCTACGCCGGCGTCGATGAGGGTGTCGAGGACCTGGCGTTCGGGCTGGCGTAGGCGGGTCATCACGGGGACGGCCAAGTGGGTGAACAGGATCCGTTCGCCGTCTACTCGCACACCCCAGGCGACGCTGCGGCCGTAACGGCGCTGGGCCTCGTCGGCGATCTGCATGCGGGCCGGGCGGGTCGACTCGCGGAAGCGGGCGAGTGCGCCTTCTTTGGTGGCTGTTGGGGTGCTCGCGTCGCCGGGGACGGGCAGTTCGCCGACCACGACGATCTCGTCGCGGTCGATCTCGATCTCCACCGGTCCGGTGAACCAGTCGGCGGGCAATCGTCCGGCGAACCAGTCGGGGGCGTCGGCGGGATCGGGGAGGTCGGCTTGCTGCCAACCGCCGGGTCGGCCGAATCCGCGTTCGCGTCGGTCGTTCCGCATGGAAATCACCTGCTGTCTCTGTTGCGCACTTTGCGTTGATTACAAGATTACGCCGATACCGGTGCAGTGGATTCCGCTCTGCGTGAACAGGTGCGTACCGGCCCGGCGAGGTCGACGCCGTGGCGGTTGGAGGTAGCCGGCCTGGGTACCCTCGCGTTGAATCGCCGGACAAATGCGAGATCCGCACCAGCTGGCGCGGCTGTCGGTACGGTTGACACTGCAGTTGTTGCCGCTTACTGGGCGAGGTTGGAAAACGGACCCTCATTCGGGCGAGATTTCCGGCACAATCGAAGCGTCGAGGTCGGGCAGTGGCCCGACTTACCGGGGCATTGGAGACGGGTCAACTTCCGGTACGGTGGATTTGTTACCGGAGTGGCAAGAGTGAAGAGTGGGCGATATGGATGTGTGGGGATCCCGCCGCTTTCGCGTCCGGGGCGCAATGGCGATCGCGGGGGTTGCGACCCTCGCCATCACACTGTGCTCGTGCGGAGTGGGTGGGAAGACGAGCGAGTCGGAGACGGTGGTCCAGCGGTTCACCGAGCTCCTCGATGCGCAGGACTACGGCAAGGCCGCCGACCTGACCTCGTACCCCGCTGCCGCATCGGCAACCATGAAGCAAATCTTCGAGGGCATGCAATCGGGCACCGTCGACTACGAGGCCTCACAGGTTATCGACCTCGACAAGCAGTCGGCGATCTTCAGCATGGAGGTCGCCTGGAATTTCGGCGAGAAGAAGGACTGGACCTACACACTGCAGGGCACCGTCCGCAAGCTCGCCATCGGCTGGCGGATCTCCTGGGAGCCCGCGGTGGTGATGCCGTATCTGGAGAACGATCGCACCGTCAAGCTCGTGCGTACGACCGCGAACCCACCGCCGAAGGTTGTCGACCTGCCGGGTGAGGCGCTGATGACCGAGCAGACACTCAACGTCATCAAGATCGACCCGAGCCGCACCGGCGATCTCGTCGGCACCACCAACGCGCTCGCCGATGCCATCGAACCGGTCGCGTCGCTCATCACCGGGCCATCGCTGATGCAGCAGCTGGCGGGCTCACAGGGCAAGCCGATCGTCGCGGTGAACCTGCGTGAGGGCGATTTCGCGATCTTGGAACCGCAGATGGCCAAGGTGCCGGGCGTGGTGATGGAGAAGCAGACCAAACTGATCTCCGCCGACCGGCGCACGCGCTCGCCGATGCTCGACGCGCTGCACGAGGTATGGCAGGACAGCCTCGACGCGACGTCGGGCTGGGGTGTGCAGATCTTCGAGGCCGACGGCAGGTTCGTCAAGCAGGTGGCCGGATATCAGGGGCCTGCCGGGCCGGATATCGCCGCGACGCTGGATCAGCGACTGCAGCGTGCCGCCGAGTCCGCGGTGGTGAGCGTGGGGACCGCGGCCACTGTCGTGGCCATCCAGCCCTCGACCGGCGCGGTCGTCGCGGTGGCGCAGAACTCCTACGCGACCGCGAAGGGCCCGGTCGCCTTCACCGGGCTGTTCCCGGCGGGCGGCACGATGGAGCTGTTCCGCGCCGTCGCCGCGGCGACCAAGAACAAGCCGCCGCAGGAAGTCACGGTGCAGGAAGCGGCCGAGGCGGCCACCGCGCTCGGCGTCGGCGTCGACTTCAAGGTGGCCGGGCTCGACGAGGTGACCGGGCGGATCAGCGCGCCCGGCCGCAGCACCGAACAGGTGCGCCAAGGCGCGGGTGCCGATGCGGTGCAGGTCAGCCCCTTCGGCATGGCCATCGCGGCCGCCGCGATCTCGCGTGGCTCGGTGGTGCCGCCGATGATCGTGGCAGGAAACCCGGGCACCACCGATACGCCCGTTCCCGCGCTGCCTCAGCCCGCGGTCGACCGGTTGCGCGGAATGATGAACGAGGGCATCGGCAAGCCGGAAACCGCTGCGCTGCGTGGATTCCGCGATATCACCGCGTTCGCCGCGACCGGCGACACCGACGGTTGGCTGCTGGCGACGATGGGCGATCTGGTCTTCGCGGTGCACATCGCCGACGTCGACAGTAGTGACGCCACTTCACGACTCGCGGCCGTCTTGCTGAAATCGCTGGCCACGCCGGAGCCGTAGGCCGGCGAGTTACCCATGTACTCACTGGTCAGTGGGTGTAATGCTGGACTCGCAGTCGATCTTGACCGGTTACGCTACCTCGGTGAAGAGATACGCGCCGTTCGGAATCGATGCCCTGTTGGTGATCGTTTTCTGCGCGATCGGCAGGCGCAGCCATGATTCGGCTGTCATCGCCGGTCTTCTGAAAACGGTGTGGCCCTTCGGGTTAGGGCTGATATTCGGCTGGGTGTTAGCGGTGCTCGTCGCGCGGAATACGAGGTTCGACGCCACGGCGTTGTGGCCGGCCGGAATCCTGATCTGGGCCAGTACCCTCGTCGGCGGAATGGTCTTGCGTGCCATCAGCGGCCAGGGTGTCGCCCTGAGTTTCATGATCGTCGCGGCCAGTGTGCTCGCGCTGTTCCTGCTGGGTTGGCGGGCGGCCATTCGCGCACTGCGGTGATCAGATTCGTCGTTGCTGCTTGAATTCCTGTTCGTATTCTTCGTCGTCGGCCTGGGGCGTGCGGAACAGGAACGCGAAGACGATCCAGCCGACGACGGCGACCAGAATGAAGCTGACCAGCCGGTAGACGAACGCGGCCGCGACGGCTTGCGAGGCGGGCAACCCCGCGCCCACAGTGAGACCGTAGATCAGCGTCGCGTCCACGTAGACGATGCCGCCCGGCGCGAACGGAATGGACCCCACCGCCTTGCCCGCCGCGAACGCGATGAGCAGCCCGGACAACTTGGGATCGGCACCGACCGCGAAACAGGCGGCGCCGAGACACGCCACGTCGGCGAACCGGTGCAGCAGCGCCCACACCCCGACGAGCGCCGCGTCCTTCTTCCCCAGATCGACCGACTCGAGCTGCGCCCGGATCTCGGCCAGGTTGGCGATGCCGTGATCGGCGGGCTTCTTACGCAACCGGTTGACCAGCCCGAGCACCCGCCGCAGCATGGCCTCCAGCGTGCCGGGATGGCGGGCGAGATAGTTGCCGATGAACACGACCAGGCCGAGCACCACCAGCGAGACGACGAATTTGAACCCGATCCCTTGCCCGACCAGCGCGGCGCCGCCGATCCCGATCAGTGCCAGCCCGGCGGCGGCGACCACACCCGAGAAGACCAGCTGCCAGGAGGCGACGATCGGGCTCGCGCCCCAGCGCCGGGTCTGGCGGTAGGTGAACGCGGTGGAGAAGACCTGGCCCGCGGGCAGCGTCAGCGACATCGCGGTCGCGCCGTAGACCACCGAAACCGATTTCCCCTGGCTGACGTCCACCCCACCCGCGTGCAGCAGTTGCTTCTGCACGCGTCCGAATCCGCTCATCGACATCGCCTGCAAGACGATGCACAGCAACAGCCAACCCCAGTGGATCTCGGTGAGCGTGCGCCAGGATTCGTGCAGGCGGGGCCACAGATACACGCCTTCGCCGACGAGCAGCGCGAGGACCACCGCGCCGAGCACCCACTTGACCCACCCGAACCGGCGGCGGCGCTCGGCCGGTGCGCCTGTTAGGTCGCCGTCGGCCGTCACGGTCTCAGCCTAATGATCACAGTCGGTCTCTGACCGTCCGCAGACTGCGCACGGCCGGAGCGAAGGCGGAGGTACGCCTAACGAACGGATCTGTTCTCCCTCGTCCTCGCGCGGCGCGGCGATCGCGGACTTCGGCCAGGCCAGGCGGGTTTTTCTGCGTCTGCCGCGCAACTGGACCTCGTCTCCGGTTATCCAATGTTCCTGCTCGCTTTCGTCGGCGAAGTAGAGCGCGCTGCCCGAAGCGAGAACGCGGCCGGGATGATCTTTGGCCAATTCGGTGAGCCGCGACGCCTCGTTGACGGGGTCGCCGATCACGGTGTATTCGAAACGGTTTGCGGCACCGATGTTTCCGGCGACCGCCAGGCCCGCCGAGACGCCGATGCCGATGTCGAGGCTGGTCACCTCGCGCAGTGCCTCGCGCAGATCGCGGGCCGCCGCGAGTGCGGCGCTCGGTGCGTCGGGGCGATCCAGCGGGGCGCCGAAGATGGCCAGCGCCGCGTCGCCGACGAACTTGTTGACGAACCCGTGGTGGCTGTCGATCACGTCGACCACCACCCGGAAGAACTCGTTGAGCAGGCTGACCACCTCGGTCGGCGGGCGTTCGGCCGCGGCGGCGGTCGAGCCGACCATGTCCACGAACAGCACGGCCACGAATCGGGTCTCACCGCCCAGTTCGGTGCCGTAGTCCAGTGCCCGTTGCGCCACGTCCTCGCCCACGTGCTGGCCGAACAGTTCCTGCAGCTTGCGCCGCTTGGCCGCCTCGTCCATCATCCGGTTGAAGCCGACCTGCAACAGTCCGATCTCGCTGCCGTCGTAGACCTCGACCTGCACATCCCGCGAGCCGGCCTGCACCCTGTTGATGGCTTGGGACAGCTGACGCACCGGGTCGGAGATCGACGAACCGGTCAGCATCGACAGCGCCAGCGCCTGCAGGATCACCACGCCACACAGCAACAGGATGGAGATCGCCAGGGACTTCGCCGAGAACTTCACATCCGAGGAGATCTGGGTGACGCACAGCAGCACGATCGCGATGGTCGGCGCGAAGGTGCCCATGCCCCAGGTCATCGCCATGCGCGTGCCGACACCGGGGGTCAGCGTGTGGTCGAAGGTGCCCTCGGTCAGCGCCTCGGCGGCGACCGGGCGCAGGATGCGTTCGCCGAGCATGTAGGTGAAGCCGAACACAATGGTGGCGGCCATGCATTCGGTGACGATCACCGCGCCTGCCAGCTGGGGTGATTCGTTGATGATCAGCGCTGCCAGGATCCCGCCGCCGATGATCCACAGCACCAGGTGCACGATCGACTGCCGCAGCGGCACGTGCAGCGCCGCCATCTGCTCGCGTCTGCTCGGCGGCCCGCCGCGCATCTGCCAGCGCATCACCGGCCGCAGCATGAGTGCGGCGGCGGTGATGCTCAGCACCGCGGCGACACCGAAAACGAGCAGCGGCGCGAGCAGACCGGTCTGGCGCACCCCACCCGGATCGCCCTCGGGAACCGGCAGGCCGTATTGGATGAACGCCCACACCAGCACCGCGCCGAAGGCATTGGCCAACAGCACCGACGTCAGATACAGCGGCCAGCGCGTTCGCATGGTCTGTTTGACCGCTTCCAGGGGCGCCGACACGACCACCAATCTAGCGTTCGGACCGATAGGCTCTGTCGGGTGACCGACCAGAAGGTAATTTCGGGGCCCACGTCATCGTCGTGGAGCTCCGATGCCGAGGCAGTTCATCCCCTGGTCCGTAAAGCCGCGGCATGGAGCTGGCGGCTGCTGATCATCTTCGGCGCGTTGCTCGCGGTGGGGATGCTCGTGCAGAGGTTCGCCACGGTGGTGATCCCGCTGGCCATCGCGTTGCTCGCCGCCGCGCTGCTCGCGCCCCTGGTCGACTGGATGCAGCGGGTGGGAATCCCGCGCTCGCTCGGCGTGTTCGTCGCGCTGCTCGGGTCGATCGGGCTGCTCGCGGGGGTGTTGACCTTTGTCGTCGAACAGTTCGTCGACGGTGTGCCCGGACTGTCCAACGAGGTCACCAACAGCGTGCACAAGGTGCAGGACTGGTTGATCAACGGTCCGCCGCACCTGAGCGATCAGCAGATCCGCAGCGCGGGCGACACCATCGTGCGCACCATTCAGGACAATCGCGAGAGCCTCACCAGCGGTGCGCTGACCACCGCCACCGCCATCGGCCATATTCTCACCGGCGCGTTCCTGATCCTGTTCATCCTCATCTTCTTCCTCTACGGCGGAGATCAGATCTGGAACTTCATCACCCGGATCATCCCCACCGCGCACCGCGAAAAGGTCCGCACCGCTGGCGAATTGGGCTTCGGCACGTTGGTCGGGTTCGTGCGCGCCACCGTGGTGGTGGCTGCGGTCGACGCGATCGGGATAGGAGCCGGGCTGGCGATTCTGCATGTGCCACTCGCTCTGCCGCTGGCCTCGCTGGTGTTCATCAGTGCGTTCATCCCGATCATCGGCGCGTTCTTCGCCGGGTTCGTCGCGGTGTTCATCGCGCTTGTCACCAAGGGGCCGGTGACCGCGCTGATCGTGCTCGGCATCATCATCGCGGTGATGCAGCTGGAAGGCCATGTGCTGCAACCGCTGCTGCTCGGCCGGGCCGTGAGCATCCATCCGCTGGCCGTGGTGCTGGCCATCACCGCCGGTTTGGTCGTGGGCGGGATCGCGGGAGCGCTGCTCGCGGTGCCGTTGATCGCGGTGGGCAACACCGCGATTCGGTACCTGCTCGCCGACAGCCCGGCGGAGGCCTTCGGCGAATTGGTCGCCACCGAGGAACGAAAACGGTTCACCGCCGAGCCCGACAAACCGGAGCCCCCAGGCCGTTTCGACGTGGCGAAACGGCTGCGCAAGGAAGAAGCCGAGTCCGGCGATGCGGACCCACACAGCTGAGCTGAGCTCGGCCGATGCCGCGACCGCGCCGCTGTGGCGGGCCGCGCAGGCGTTTCGGCTGGTCACGCTGCTGTATGCGATCGGGCAGCAGATCGCTTCGGTGTCGTATTACGAGCATCCGCGCCTGAGCTGGATGCTGATCGCGGTGATGGCGATCTGGTCGGGCAGCTCGGCGCTGCTGCTGTCGCAGTGGTATTTCCCCGAGGCGACCGGGCAGATCCGCGGCTGGGTGGTGTTCGGCGATCAGGTGGTGACGATCGCGCTGATCGCCTCGACTCGGCTTGTCGCGGACTACGATTGGTATCACGGGCATCAGACCTTGCCGACCACGTTGTGGATCGCGAACTCGGTGATCTCGATGGCGATTCTGCGCGGTCCGGTCGCGGGTGTTGTCGCGGGACTGGCGATGTCGGCTGTCGTGGTGACCGTGCGCGATCAGTGGGGACAGGACGTGTGGGGCGATGCGACCGCGCCGGTACTCGTTTCGGTGGGGTTGGCGCTCGGGCTGGCGGCCAACACCGCCAGGCGGGCGCAAGGACAGCTCGAGCGGGCGTTGCGGATCACGGCGGCGGCGCAGGAGCGGGAGCGGTTGGCTCGCGAGGTGCACGACGGGGTGTTGCAGGTGCTCGCGTTCATCAAGCGGCGCGGTGGCGAGATAGGCGGGCCCGCACAGGAACTCGCGCAGCGAGCGGGGGAGCAGGAGGTGGCGTTGCGGGTGCTGTTGTCCGAGCAGGCGGAGCTGCCCGATTCCGGTTCGGGGGAAGTGGATCTGCGACCGCTGCTCACCGCGCGCGCTACGCCGAAGGTGTCGGTGGCCACGCCGGGCGATCCGGTGCTCGTCGGACGGGTGGTCGCGCACGAGATCGCGGCGGCGGTGACCACCGCGCTGTCGAATGTCGCGCTGCATGCCGGGACCGACGCGAAAGCCTATGTGCTGCTGGAAGACACCGGCGATGTGCTGGTGGTGAGTGTGCGTGACGACGGTGTCGGGATCGCGGCGGGGCGCCTGCGAGCGGCCGAAGCCGAAGGGCGGATGGGGGTTTCGCGGTCGATCGTCGGCCGGATCGAGGCGCTCGGCGGTAGTGCCGAGTTGCTGGCCGAAGGTGAGGACCTGGGTACCGAGTGGGAATTCCGGATTCCGCGCCACCCGGCGCGCTGAGAAGAGGAGCAGGGCGATGCCGGTCATTACGGTGATGGTGGTCGACGATCATCCGATGTGGCGTGAGGGAGTCTCGCGCGATCTCGCCGAAGCCGGTTTCGAGGTGCTGGCCACCGCTGACGGCGTCGGGACGGCTGCTCGGCGCGCCGCGGCCGTGCAGCCGGCTGTGGTCTTGATGGATATGCAACTCACCGACGGCAACGGGGCCGCGGCGACCGCGGAGGTGTTGCGGGTTTCGCCGCACAGTCGGGTGCTGGTGCTGTCGGCTTCGGCCGAGCGCGACGATGTGCTCGACGCGATCAAGGCCGGGGCCAGCGGGTATCTCGTGAAGAGCGCTTCAGTCACCGAGTTGATCGACGCTGTCAAGGCTACTGCCGCAGGTCAGCCGGTGTTCACGCCCGGGTTGGCCGGGTTGGTACTCGGGGAGTATCGGCGGATGGCGACCGCGCCGGCAGCCGCTGATCAGCCGCATCGGCCGTCGTTGACCGAGCGGGAGACGGAGGTCTTGCGGATGGTGGCCAAGGGATTGTCGGCCAAACAGATCGCTACCCGGTTGAATCTCTCGCATCGGACGGTGGAGAACCATGTGCAGGCCACGTTGCGCAAGTTGCAGCTTGCCAATCGGGTGGAGCTCACGCGCTATGCGATCGAGCAGGGTCTGGAGTAGTCGTAGTGATTAGGGGTTTGCCCTGATGTGCTCGAGGTGAGTGTCTGGTTACCCTCGATGGTATGGGCGGTCCTGAATCCCTCTTCGTACCCGGCGCCGCGACGGCTGGTCCCGTCGGCGACCGTGAGCTGCGTGTTTCCGATGCCGAACGTGAACACGTCGGCCAGTTGCTACAGCGTGCCGTCGGGCTCGGCATGCTCTCGCTCGGGGAGTTCACCGAGCGGATGGACACCGCGCTGGCCGCCAAGACTCGTGGTGAACTCAACGCCGTGCTGGTCGACCTGCCCGGGATGCGGGTGGCGGGTACGCCGCAGCCCGCCGCGATGCCGCGCCCACGACACGTCCCGGTCCCGCCCGGCGGGTCCAATCCGAGTGCGATCCGTAGTCGGCTGTCGGGGGTTCATCGACGGGGACCGTGGCAGGTGCCGCCGGTGCTGCATCTCAACAACCTGATGTCCGGGGTGACCTTGGACTTCACCGAGGCGGTCATGCAGACGCAGATCGTCGAGATTCAGGTCGACGATTACTGCACGAGTTTGACGTTGCTTGTTCCGGCGGCGGCGACCGTCGACCTCAACGGTCTGGATTTGGTGGGGTCTTCGGCCAATAACAAGGTCCGCACTGGGCCGCCGATCGGACCGTTGCATCTTGTTGTGCACGGTCGGATTCGGTTCGGGTCGGTGACGGCGAAGTATCCGTTGATGGTTCAGTGGAGACGGTTCCTGGGTTCGTAGGGGCACATCCGGCTCGGGCTCGGCAGGCGGCTGCTCGGGGTGCGGTTCGAATTCGGGTAGGAACAGTGGGCAGGGCAGGGGTTTCTACTCATGTTCGGCGTTCCTCGCGCGCCGACTATTGGGTTATGAGTACTGGTATCGATCCCGCGCTGGTTGCGCGGCTCTCGGGTGAGTTCACCGCGCTCGGCGCCCGTATGGGGCAGCTGGGGGGCGATCTGGACGTGCTGTCCGCGCAGCTGCGGGCGGAGGTGTCGCCTGTCGCGGGTGCGGCCCACGATGCTGGCGGCGCGCACAGTGTTGCGAGACAGGCAGTTCCGGGTGCGGCTCCTGGGTATGTAGGTCCGGCTGGTGGCCCGGCGGAATGGCAGGCGGGTGTGCGGCACGGCGTGCCGATGGGTGCCGCGCCGTACGCGCCGAGTGGAGTGCCTGCGAATTGGGTGGGTCCGGCCGGGACGCACGGTGGCCGTGCTGCGCCGTACGGGTCGGGAGGGGTCCCGACGAATTGGATGGGTCCGACTCGGCCGCATGCTGGGCGTGCAGTGCCGTACGGGCAGGTAGGGCAGGCGACCCGGCCTGGTGCTGCGGGGTGGGTTGCGGGGCGTGGCGGGCAAGTTGGGCCGACGCGGGAGGCTCGGGTGCCGTGGTGGCAGCGGGAAGGGGTGATTTCTCGGGTGCTGGCGGTGGCCGGGGTCGGGGTGACCTTGGTCGGGGTGTTGATGCTTTTGGTGTTGGCCGCGCAGGCGGGGTTCTTCGGTCCGGGGGCGAGAGTTGTTGCCGGAGCTGGACTGTCGGTGGTGTTGGTTGGACTCGGCTGGCGGGTATTCGGGCGGCCGGGTGGTCGCGTTGGTGGAATTGCCTTGGTGGCCACCGGTATTGCCGGGTTGTATCTGGATGTTGTCGCGGTCACCGGGTATTACCGGTGGATTCCAGGTGGAGTCGGGCTCGCGGTGGCACTTGTGGTGGCGTTGGCCGGGGTGGGGATCGCGGTGCGGTGGCAGTCTCAGCCGTTGGCGGTGGGGGTGGTGTTGGGAGCGGCGGTGTTGTCACCGGCGTTGACCACCGAATTGATGTTGCTCGGGTTCTTGGTGGTGTTGCAGGCCGCGGGGGTTCCGGTGCAGATGCGCAGGGATTGGCCGGTGCTGCACGTGGCGCGCACCTTGCCGGTGGTGCTCGCCGTGCTGGGGATGGTGGTACTCAGCGGGATCGAGGGGGCGATCTCCGGCTCGGAGGCGCAGCAGCGACAAGGGCTGCTGGTTGCGGCGATCGCGTGTGCGGTGGTTGGGCTGGTAGGTGCGCTGCTCGCGGTGCGGCGCAGGTCAGGCGACATCACCGCGAGCATCACGCTCGCGCTGACCGCGCTGCCGGTGCTCGCCGCCGCCGTGCTGTTCGACCGCGTGGTGAGCGCTTCGATCACCGCGGTGCTGGCCACTGTGCTGCTCGGCCTCGCGGCCACCGCGCTGATGCCGCGTCTTTCGGCTGAGATCCATAGGCACGCGCAGTCGCCGGCGGGCGCCGCGAATGCCGCGACAGTTCCCGGTCCCGCGAATGCCGCGACAGTTCCCGGTCCCGCGAATGCCGCGACAGTTCCCGGTCCCGCGAATGCCGCGACAGTTCCCGGCCCCGCGCGTGCCGCGGTAGTTCCGGGTCCCGTAGGTTCAGGGCTTGCCGGACCGTTGCGGATTGCGCGGCACACAGCGCTGGTGGCGGGATTGACCGGAGCCGTCGCTCTGTTGCAGACCTGCACCATCGCAGCGGGCGGTCACCCTCGACTGCTCCCGACTCTGTTGTTCGCAGTGGGCCTCGCGTTTCTCGCGGTTGCCGCGGCGACTCGCACGCGGGTGGCCGCTGGGCTCGGAATCGCCTTCGCATTGCTTGGCGGGCTGGTGATGCTGGCGATCGCCACACCGGAAACGCTTGCACTGCAACGACTTGCCGACGACAAACTCGATGTCTCGACGGCGGTGGCCGCCGTGGTCGGGCTTGGCGTGGCGGCGATGGTGGCGTGGACTGTGCCGCGATTGCGACGGTGCGACGATCCCGCGCTTGTCACCGGTGTATGGATCACGGTGAGCATCGCCGGGCTGTACTCCGTGCTGGTCGCTGCGGTGTCGCTCGGCGTGTCCCTAGGCGGCGCGGACGGTTTCATTATCGGCCACAGCCTGGCGACCATCGTGTGGATGGTCGCGGCGACCGGCTCGCTGTTCTACGGTCTGCGCCGACTGTCGAGTTCGCCCGCAGTCGCGAAAGTCTGCCTGGTCTCCGGCCTGCTGGTCGCGGCGGCCGCACTGGCGAAACTGTTCCTATTCGACCTCGCGACCCTGTCCGGCCTGATCCGCGTCACGGCCTTCCTGGCGGTCGGAATCCTGTTGCTACTCACCGGAACCCGCTACGCCCGCGCCTTCGCCGACGCCACACCCCCGCGTCAGACCCCTTGAGAAACCGCAAACCCGACCCGGCCCGCAAACCTGATGTGCACGCTACTGAACTCCGTGCACAGCCTGGGCCGGGACAACATCCGTCCACCGGCGAAACCCGATGCTCCCGAACTCTCAGTCGTCCTCGCGTCGACGCAGAAGCTCGTTCACGCTGACAGTCCGGCCCTCGTTGCCGGAATGGCGACCCTCGTCCGCAGGTGTACCGCGGCGAGACGAGCGCAACTGAGCCATCCAGTTCTCGATCTCATTGCGGGTATCCGCCTGGGGTTCGCCGGATTCCGGTGCGGTGGAATCGGTTTCGACCGAGGCCGACGGGGCCGATTCGGCAGGCTCCGAGGGCGAGGCGGCGGGGGTCGGGACGGCGGTGAAACCGGAAGGCGCCTGCCACTGACCCGGGGTACCGGCCTGGTCGGTCGGTACCCCGTCGGCAGCTTCCCGACGCGGTGTTGCCAGTGAATCCGGCTGCCGGGGCGAAGGCGCAGTGTCGCGCTCGACCTCGGTGAATCCCGGTGGCGCCACCTGCGGACGCACCACGCCTGCCGGGCGAGTCGAATCCGGCTGGGCACCGGATGGATTCGACGCGTCGGAGAAATCGGCCGGGTGATCGACGGCGGGACGTGCGTTGTCCGCCGAGGAGGGCGTGACCGGCGAGAACCGCGGTCCGCTGTCCTGGTCGGGCGTGTTGAAACCGCGTGGCGTGCCGGGGCCCGTCATGCCGTTGTTCCACGGGGTGCTCGGCTGCGGTTCGACGGGCACCGCAGTGCCGAAAACGCTCTGCGGCGGGATCGGCGAATCGGGTGGCGTCTGCGCGCGATCCGCACTGCCAGGGTAGGACTCGGCACGATGCGTGCCGGGCGCCGCCGAGAGGTCATGGCTCGGTGACTCGAATCCCTGCGGGCTCGAATCCGTATCGCGCACTGTGGGATCGGCTTGGCCGGACGGATGGCTCGGCTCGGCCGGGGTGCCCGAATCGGGTGCAGGAGAGTCGGGCGCAACCGGCCTGAGATTCGACGCGGTCACAGGGCTGAATCCGTTGAAGGCTCCACTCGACGGGGTGTCGCCCGCGCGCGGTGCCGGTGTCGCCGCACTCGGCGGCGGCGTATTGACCATCCTCGGTGCCGCCGGTGGCACGATCCCGCGGGCAGGCGGGGTCACCATGCTCGGCCTGGCCGGGGGGACGATACTCGGCCGTGGCGGCAAATCCGCTGGGGGCGTACCGAATCCGGCGCCATCGCCGGTCTCGTTGGGCGTCGACACCCGAGGTGCCGGCGGCGTCTCGCCGATCACCCCGGGTGTGTACCCCGTGGGCGGCTGCACCCGCGCGGAGCCACGCGGCGCGACGCCGGTGACGATGCCGGGCAGATCGAGGCCGGACCCACTGTCGACCGGAGGCCGGGAAATCGAAGGACCACTGGGGGTTTCGGCGACACCGAAGTCGGCGTCCGGCGAACTGGTGTCGGCGGATCCGAAGCGGGAATCGTGGCCGAAGCTCGGTCCGGTGACGCCGGTTTCGCTTGGCGCGCCGGTGTCGCCGAACGATGAGCTGCCGCTGGGCGAATCGGCGGTGCGGTTCGTTGGGCCCAGCCCGTTGGTGGGGCGAGTGGCGCCGCCGGGACCGGTTTCGGGATCGCCGAGGTCGGTGAGGGGTGCGGGGGGCGTGCCGAAGCTCGGCCCCGAATAACCACGGTCTTCGTCCGCGGACGTATCGGGGGTCGAATCACCGTGTCCCTGAGTGGGATCCGGAGTATTCGGCTTCATGATCGGGAGAACCTGGGTCGGCTCGCCGGACACGTACTCCGGCAGGTCGAGACCGGAGTCCTCCTGCTTCGCCGCGTCTTCCTGATCGGCTTTCGCGGGTGTACCCGGCTTGACCACCGGCAATTCCCGCGTCGGCTCACCCGAGGACAACATCGAGGCGCGCGGGCGCGTCGGATCGGGTGACATCGGCTGGCGCGCACGTGCGGGCTCGGCGGATTCGGCATCGGTGATCTTGTCGATGCGCTGGGTCGGGGCCTCGGCCTCGATCTCGGCGACCGTGCGCGGCCTGCGGGGGGTTCGGGCCAGCTTGGAGTCGGGGACCACCGTCATCTGCATGGTCGGCGGGTCGGTGATCGGGGTGGTCTTCACCAGGTCGACCACGCCACCGTGTTCCGGGCGCTCGTCGTCGAGGATGGGTTCGCCGAGGCCGATCTTCTCCTGGATGCGCTTCATCCACTTCGGCGCCCACCAGCAGTCGTCGCCGAGCAGCTTCATGATCGCGGGGACCAGCAGCATGCGCAGGATGGTGGCATCGATGAACAGCGCCGCGATCATGCCGTAGGCGATGTACTGCATCATCACCATGTCGGAGAATGCGAACGCGCCGGTCACCACAAGCAGGATCAGGGCGGCGGCGGTGATGATGCGGCCGGTCTGGGCGGTGCCGATCCGCACGGCTTCGGTGGTCGACGCACCTTGGGCCCGTGCTTCCACCATGCGGGAGAGCAGGAAGACCTCATAGTCGGTCGACAAGCCGTAGATGATCGCGATGATCAGCATCAAGACCGGTGCGCTGATCGGCTGTGGCGTGAAGTTCAGGAGGGTTGCGCCGTTGCCGTCGACAAAGATCCACGTGAGGATGCCCAGCGTCGACCCGAGACCGAGCGCGCTCATCAACGCGGCCTTGATCGGCAGTACCAGCGAACCGAACGTCAGGAACATCAGGATCGTGGTGGTGACCAGGACGATCAGGATCATCCACGGCATCAGTTCCAGCAGCGTGTCGATGCTGTCGGCCATGAGTGCGGGCTGACCGGTGACATACATCGTGACGCCGTCGGGTATTTCGATCGCGCGCAGGTAGTCGATGGTCGGTTCGGCGTTGTTGGTGGGATCGACCAGGGTCGCCGAGGTGCGGAACACCTCGGGGTTGGTCGGCGACTTGACCGGCACTTCGAACGGGCCGACCAGTCCGGGAGCCTGGTTGGCTTCCTTCCAGACCTTGCCGATCGCATTGGTGTTGTCCGAGACGAAGACCAGCTGGATCGGGTCGGTCTTCTTCAGTGGGAAGACCTCATAGAAGTGCTCGAGCGCGGAACGAGTCTCGTTGTCCGGCGGGAGGTACTTCTCGTTGATGCCACCGAACGCCAGATCCTTGACCGGGATGATCAGCAACAGCAGACCGATGGTGATCGGGATGGCGATCTTGAGTGGGTGCCGCATGACCCAGCGGGTCGTGTTGCCCCAGAAGCCGTTCTCGACCTGCTCGGCGGTCTTGGTCTTGCGGAACCACTTGAGACCGAGCATGTCGACGCGCGGGCCTAGGATGCTCAGCATCGCGGGCAGGATCGTGACCGCGGTCAGTGCCGCCAGCGAGACGGCGGCGAGAGTGCCGTAGGCGACCGAGCGCAGGAATCCTTGCGGGAAGATCAGGATGCCGCCGATGCTGGCGATGATCATCGTCGCGGAGAACACCACTGTTCGTCCAGCGGTCATCACCGATCGCCGGACGGCGGCGCGCGTGGAGTAGCCCTCGGCTAATTCCTCACGGAAGCGGCTGACGATGAACAGGCCGTAGTCGATCGCGAGGCCGAGACCGATCATCGAGACGACAGCGGTGACGAAGAAGTTGACTTCGACGAAGTTGGTCAACACCATGACGATGCCGGTGGCGCCGATGACCGTCAAACCGCCGATGATCAGCGGCAACGCGGCAGCGACGATGCCGCCGAAGATGAAGAACAGCAGGATCGCCACCGCGGGGAGGGCCAGCACTTCCATCCGCTTGACGTCGTGGTCCATGGTGTCGGTCAGGGTGACCGCGATGGGCTGCAGGCCCGAGACCTCGACATCGACGCCGGGAATGTCGAAGACGCCTTGCACGGCACGGTAATTGGCCATCATGACCGTGTCGTTGTCACCGGCGATCGCGATGGAGGCGAACGCGTGCTTTTTGTCCTTTGACCCGAACGCCGACGGCACGGCGGGCGCGTCGCCCACCTTCCAATAGGCGCCGTTGATCTTGCCGATCTGATCGGGATGTTCGGCCAGGAGCGTCGTCAGGCTGCCGACGACCTTCTGCGCGAACTCCGGATCATCGACTGTTTTGCCCTCTGGGGCGTTGTACATGACGATCACGTCGGCCTGGTGGTCGCGCCCATAGGACCCGTCGGCGATCTGCGCACCCTGCACCGACTCCGAGCCCGGATCGAACCAGCCGCTCTGAGATAGCCGAGGGCCGAGCCCCATGCCGTAGGCACCCAGCGCCAACATCGCCCCACCGACAACAACGATGACGGCGAAGCGGAACCGATAGACCAGATCGCCCCAGCGGGTGAACACTTAAGCGACTCCTTGACCAGGGCGAGAAGTGAGTAGTGCCGACAGCGGCCGGAAAGGCTGCAGCCAGGCACCCTCGTCGGGCAGCGACTCGAGACTCACCCGCGGCAGCGGTTCCCGGAATACTCCCGGGATGTCCTCGAGGTCGACGAACCCGAGGGTATCCGAAGTGACGGCCCAACTCGCGTGCTCACGGAATCCGAGTACCTGAGCTGGGATTCCCTTGGCCGCGATGGCCTCCAGTGGTTCACGGAACGCCTGACCGTCGGCCGAGGCGACCATGATTCCGGCTAACCCACCGTCGCGTTGACGGGCCGCGATGTGCGCGAGCATGTCGGCATCGACATCGGAGTCTTCGTCGATCTTGGGCTTGGCGAACACCGCGAAACCGACGTTGCGCAGCGCTTCCACCCAGGGGCGGACCACGTCGGCGGTGCCGGGCGCGATATTGGTGAAGACGGTGGCCTCGGCCTCGATGCGTCCCTTGGAGGCGACCGAGATCTCAGCGGTGCGGGCAAGCAACCAGCGGCCGAGCGCGTCGAAACGGGGGCGATAGGCGGCGGTGGGACGTCCACCGAGGATGGCGCCGAGCCCCATGTCGAGGTTCGGCGCGTCCCAGACCAACAGGACACGTCGAACATCGGAACCGCTCAACGCCTCGGAACCGGAGCCTGCCTGGGCGGGCACCGGCATCTCGGGGGCGATCTCACTCACGCTCATCTGTCGATCTTCCCCCATATGAACTCGTTGATGGCGCTACCGGCGCGTAGGCCTTTGCCTTCGAACTTGGTGACGGGCCGTTCGAAGCCGATCGGCGCGGTAGTGCGGTTGGCGGCGCTGTCGCCACCGGTGGTGTCGTTCAGGCCGGTGAACAGCGGTTCCTTGGAGCCTACTTCGAGAATATGCTCGGCGTAATCCGCGTGGTCGGTGGCCACGTGTAGCACGCCGCCCGGCTTGAGTCTGCTGGCGATCAGGGCGAAGGTCGGCGCCTGGAGCAGCCTGCGCTTGTGGTGGCGGGCCTTCGGCCACGGGTCGGGGAAGAACACCCGAACGCCGATCAGCGACTCCGGGGCAACCATGTTCTCGAGTACGTCGACGGCGTCGCCGCGCAGCAATCGGATGTTCTCGATCTGTTCGCGCTCGATCTGCTGAACCAGCTGGGCCAGACCCGGCTGATACACCTCGATGCCGATCAGATTCAGGTGCGGTTCGGCCTTGGCCATGGCGGCCGTCGCGGTGCCGGTGCCGGTGCCGATCTCGATCACCAGGGGCGCCTCGCGCCCGAACCAGGCGTCGGCATCGACGGGATCGTTGGACACATTGCGCCCGATCACCGGCCACGTCTGGTCCCATGAGGCCTGCTGGTTCGGCGTCAGCGCGCCCCGCCGCGTGCGGAAGCTCGTGACGCGCGGGTACAGCCGGGAGCCGGTGAGCGAGCGTCGGCCCGCGTCGTTCGGCATCTCCGACAGCTTGTGGCTGGTCGGCTCGGCGTGGTCGGCGGCGTCGTTCACGTCGACCATTGTCCAGCATGCGCGCAGTTGCGTCGCAGGCGAGTTCGTGCGACCGCTGATCCGCCCAGGTCGGCAGAAGGTTCGCCCGGCCCCGGCTCGGCGCGGATCTGACACAATGCCCTCCGAAAAGGGGGTGTGCGCAATGCCGACAGTCACCGAATTCGCACAGACACGGCCCGCGGACCAGCTCGACGAGCTGATCGCGGTTCTCAGTGCAGGTCGCGGGGGTGATCCGGGGATCGCCGAACAGCTCGCGGACGCTGCCGCGCGCCGTCGTCGTCCGCTGCACATCCAGATCACGGGGCGCGCGCTCAGCGGGCGGACCACCGTGCTGGCCGCGCTGGCGTTGTTGTCGGCGCAGGAGACCGCGCCGGTCGATCAACCCGAGCTGCCCGACCCGGTGCTCGACGGCGATCTGGTCATCTATGTACTGGCCGGTGCGCCGCAGGCCGCCGACTATCGCCTGCTCGCCACCGTGCCGCCGGGTCGTGGTGTGGTGGTGCTCAACAAGGCCGACGCGGTGGGCGCGCGCTGGGGCGAGGCCGTGGCCGCCGCGCAGCGGCACGCGCAGGAACTGCAGCTGCCGATCGTGCCGATCGTCGCCTCGGTCGCCGCCCGGACCAGGGCGGGAGCGGTTGGCGCCGACGATCTGAGCGACCTGCGCAGGCTCGCGGTCGGGCCTGATGTGCCCTCGGTGCTGGCGGCCGATCTGTTCATCGGCAGCGGCTCCGACCAGGAGGCGCGCAGGCGACTGATCGCCAACTGGGATCTCTACGGCGTGGACTGCGCGCTGTCGGCCCTGCGCGCCGACCCCGATCTGCCCGCGTCGGCGATCATCCAGATCCTGCACTCCGCGAGCGGGATCGATCCGCTGCACAAGCTGGTCCACCGCCGGTATGAGCAGGTGGAAGCGGTGCGTGGCGGCGAACTGCTCGACGAGCTGACCCGGCTGGCCGCCCGCGCGGTCCCCGGCGACGGTGGCCGCGCCCGCGAGCTGATCGAGCACTATCTCGCCGGTGACGAAGCGCTCTGGGCCGGATTGTGCGCCGGATTGGCCTGCCCGCAGGTATCGCACCTGGCCGCCGGCTACCCGTCACCCGCGCCCGGCGACGCCGACGAAGCGCTCGCCCGCGCCACCCGCTGGCGTGCCGTCGTGTCCAGCGACATGCCCCCCGCCGCCCGGCGCGCCGCGCTGCGCGTCCACAACGGCTATGTCAGAGCCTGGGAGCGGATGTCCAGTGCAGGCCTCTGAGGTCCCGCCCGATCAAGGATCGCCCGACGATCCGGCCGCCCTGCCCTCGGCGGTGGACGCGGTGATCGACCGGTGGAACCCACAGGGTGGCGCGCTGCTGCGGGCGATGGCCGAGGCGGGCGAGGGCACCAGCATCACCTTCTACGCACCCGACGACGCCAACACCACGCTCCTTCGCACCGAACTCGCTCGCTTCGAACCCCGTATCGAGCTGACCGACCCGGCCGCGCTCACCCCCGAAAACCACCCGGCCGCTGCCCTGATCCTCTTCGACGCGGGCAGTGTCCTCGGCGCCGACATGTTCGCCCTGATCGACCGCCTCCGCGCCGCCGACCTGCGAATCCTGCTCGCCATGAACGGCTTTCACGCCTATCAGTACTGGCGCGTGACCCGCAGCCGCAACCTCGACCTGCTCGCCGCCCGTGGCATCACCGATCTCGACATCGTCGCCGTCTCGGCCCGCATGGCGGTGGCGGCCCGCAACGCCGACGACTCCGCCCTGCTCGACCGCTCCGGCGTGGCCGGCCTGCACGCGATCCTCACCGCGGCTACCGCCAGGGGCCCCTCCGATGGTGCCAAGCGCCGAACCGCCGTCCGTACCCGCGTGCTCGCGGACACCAGGACCAGGATCGACGAGCAGATCACCGCTCTGCGCTCTGGCACCGACACCGCCAGAATCAGAGAGGAACGCATCGGATTGGTCGCCGAGCGCGACGGCGGCCGCCAGAGCGGCCTCGCCGCCGTGCGCAGCCAGATCCAGCTCGCCCGCGTCGATCTGACCACCGAGATCGGCGCGATGGTGCGGGCGCTGCACGCCCGTTCCCGCGCCGAGCTCGACCGTTGTGACCGCGCCGAACTGCGCGCCTACCCGCAGCGCCTGCAGCAGGCAGCGGGTGAACTGTCGGTCGCGGTCGACGCCGTGATCGACGAGCGGGTGATCGAGGCTGCCCGCCGGATCGGCACCGCCGCGCCGACCACCCGTCGCCGAGATCCGGCCCCGCGGGTCGGCCCCGATCCGGACAAGAGACATCGTGGTGTCGAAGATCACCTCATGATCGCGCTCGGCGCGTCGGCTGGTGTCGGCCTCGGCCGGTTGATCGTGGCGCCGCTGTCGCTGGTCCCGACGCTCGACGTGGCGAGCGTCCCGGTGACGCTGCTGCTCGGCGCGGGCGCGGCCGCCTGGGTCGTGCGCGCCCGCGGCCAGCTCGCCGAACGCAATCACCTGGCCCAGTGGGTCTCCGAGGCGCTGGTGAATATCAAAGCCCAGCTCGAACAGCGTGTCGCCGGGGTGCTCGTTGACATCGAGGCTGAGCTGGCCGAGCACGTGGTGCGGGAATCGACCGCGCGGGCGGTGGCCGTGGACCGGCGTGTCACCGAGCTCGACGCGCTCGCGCGCAGGCTCGTCGCGGAGCGTCCCGCGCAGCTGATCGCGTGCGAGCGTGACATCGCCACGCTCGATCAACTGTGACCGTGGGATTGACCGATACACCTGTGGGTACCTGTTAGGGAGCCCGATGCCGTATCGGTCGTCATATCGCGTTAACCTTGAGGCAGGAACCTGGGCGTCCGCTCTTGCCAGTCGATGCGCGGCCACCGTCCGTGTACGGCCTTCCTCAGCCGTCTATCGGGGTTGTGCGACGGTTGGTCACTGCGGACGCCTTACCCGCCCAGGTGGCGATCGATGGATCGAACAACCGCCCATCTCAGGAGAGTTTTCATGACCTCAGCGACCATTCCTGGTCTTCGTGGATCCGACGGCAAGGCGCCGACCGAGCACAGTGAACTGCTCGCCTGGGTACAGGAAGTCGCAGAGCTCACCCAGCCCGCTCGCGTGGTCTGGGCCGACGGCTCCGACGCGGAATGGGATCGCCTGACCACCCAGCTGGTCGAGGCAGGCACCTTCAAGCAGCTCGACGAGAAGAAGAAGCCCAACTCCTTCCTCGCGCTGTCCGATCCCTCCGATGTGGCCCGCGTCGAATCGCGCACCTACATCTGTTCGGCCACCGAGGCCGAAGCCGGTCCGACCAACAACTGGGTCGACCCCGCCGAGATGCGCGCCACCATGACCGAGCTGTACCGCGGCTCGATGAAGGGCCGCACCATGTACGTGGTGCCGTTCTGCATGGGCCCGCTCGGCGCCGAGGACCCCAAGCTGGGCGTGGAGATCACCGACTCCGAGTACGTGGTCGTCTCGATGCGCGTGATGACCCGCATGGGTGCCGCCGCGCTGGACAAGCTGGGCACCGACCGCCCGTTCGTGAAGGCGCTGCACTCCGTCGGCGCGCCGCTCGCCGATGGCCAGGCCGACGTGCCGTGGCCGTGCAGCGACACCAAGTACATCACCCACTTCCCCGAGGACCGCGAGATCTGGTCCTTCGGTTCGGGCTACGGCGGCAACGCGCTGCTCGGCAAGAAGTGCTACTCGCTGCGCATCGCCTCGGCGATGGCCCACGACGAGGGCTGGCTGGCCGAGCACATGCTGATCCTCAAGCTGATCTCGCCCGAGAACAAGAACTACTACGTCGCCGCCGCGTTCCCGAGCGCCTGTGGCAAGACCAACCTCGCGATGATCCAGCCGACCATCCCCGGCTGGCGCGCGGAGACCCTGGGCGACGACATCGCCTGGATGCGTTTCGGCAAGGACGGTCAGCTCTACGCCGTGAACCCGGAGTTCGGCTTCTTCGGCGTCGCGCCGGGCACCAACAACAGCTCCAACCCCAACGCGATGGCCACCATCGACGCGGGCAACACCGTCTACACCAACGTCGCCCTGACCGACGACAACGATGTGTGGTGGGAGGGTCTCGAAGGCGACCCGCAGCACCTGATCGACTGGAAGGGCAACGACTGGACCCCCGAGTCCGAGGGTCACGCCGCGCACCCGAACTCGCGCTACTGCACCCCGATGTCGCAGTGCCCGATCCTGGCGCCCGAGTGGGACGACCCGCAGGGCGTGCCGATCTCGGCCATCCTGTTCGGCGGTCGCCGCAAGACCACCGTCCCGCTGGTGACCGAGTCGTTCGGCTGGGAGCACGGCGTGTTCATGGGCGCCACGATGGGCTCCGAGCAGACCGCCGCCGCCGAGGGCAAGGTCGGCACCGTGCGCCGCGACCCGATGGCGATGCTGCCGTTCCTCGGCTACCACGTGGGCGACTACCTCAACCACTGGATCGACCTCGGTAAGAACGCCGACTCGAACAAGCTGCCGAAGATCTTCTACGTCAACTGGTTCCGTCGTGGCGACGACGGCCGCTTCCTGTGGCCCGGATTCGGTGAGAACTCCCGCGTGCTGGAGTGGATCGTCGGCCGCATCGAGGGCCGCTCGGGCGCCACTGCCACCGCGGTCGGCAACGTGCCGACGGCTGCCGATCTCGACCTGGACGGCCTCGACGTGGTCGCCGCCGACGTCGACGAGGCGCTCGCGGTGAACGCCGACGAGTGGCGCAAGGAGATCCCGTCGATCGAGGAGTGGTTCGAGTTCGTCGGCGACAAGCTGCCCTCGGGCGTGCGTGACGAGTTCGAGGCACTCAAGGAGCGCCTCGGCTGATCTCCCCCGAAACAACAGAACCGCCCGTACCGTTTCGGTACGGGCGGTTCTGTTCGTCCACAGTTCGTCGGACGATTTCCTAGGACTCTTTCTGGGTACATCTGTCGGTGTCAGAGAGTCGCTGGTGGCGTCAGCGGTGATGTCGCCTATATTCGCTCTCGAGCTGAAACCCCTGCGAGACTCCTGTACCGCCCACGCGGTCAACGACGAGATCGACGCTGAGAGGTGGTTTGACGCATGACCGATCTGGTGACCGGATCCGAGTCCGACACCTATTCGAGCACGCCCCTGCAACGCGTGGCGGGCCGCCTGGAGCAGGTCCTGCCCCCGGGCTGGCGGGTCGAGGTCGTCGACCTACCTGCCCGGGGTGAGGTAGCCGCGCAGCCGGTACTCCGGGTCCATATGCCGGAGAACTAGGAAGAGGGCTACTCGGCGGTCCACCCCATGGGCATGAGGACGGACTTCTGCTCGCAGAACGCGTCGAGGCCTTCCGGGCCGTTCTCGCGGCCGATACCCGAGTTCTTGTAGCCACCGAACGGTGCGGTCGGGTCGAAGGCGTACCAGTTGATCGCGAAGGTGCCGGTGCGGATCCGGGCCGCCACCTCGACGCCGTGCTCGATATCGGTGGTCCACACCGAACCGGCGAGACCGTATTCGGAGTCGTTGGCGATGGCGATGGCCTCGTCCTCGGTCTCGTACGGGATCACCGAGAGCACCGGGCCGAAGATCTCCTCCTGGGCGATCGTGCTCGAGTTGTCGACGTCGGCGAAGATCGTCGGCTCCACGAACCAGCCGCGATCGACGCCCTCTGGCCTGCCGCCGCCGAGCACCAGTCGCGCGCCCTCGGCCTTGCCCTTGGCGATGTAGCTCTCCACGCGGTCGCGCTGCTTTTCGCTGATCAGCGGGCCGAGCACGGTCGCAGGATCGGTCGGGTCGCCGGTCTGCATGGTCTTCACGTGCGCGACCAACGCCTCGACGATCTCGTCATAGCGACTGCGCGGCGCGAGAATTCGCGTCTGCGCGACGCAGCCCTGCCCACTGTTCATCAGCCCGGAGAACGCGAGCACGGGAATGCTCGCGGCCAGGTCGACATCGGGCAGCACGATCGCGGCCGACTTGCCGCCGAGCTCCAGCGAAACCGTCTTGAGCTGCTCACCGGCCAGCGCGGCCAGCTTCCGGCCGACCGGAGTGCTGCCGGTGAAGGTCACCTTGTCGACGCCGGGGTGCCCGGCGAGGTACTCGCTGGCCTCGGCTTCGGCGGGCAGCACCGAGAGCACGCCGTCGGGCAGGCCCGCCTCGGTGAAGATGTCGGCGATGAGGTTCGCCGACAACGGAGTCAGCGGCGATGGCTTGAGTACCACGGTGCAGCCGGCCAGCAACGCGGGTCCGAGCTTGTTCACGGCGAGGAACATCGGGACATTCCAGGCGGTGATCGCGGCAACCACACCGCGCGGTTCCCGTGAGACACGCGAGGTTCCGAACAGGCCGACCCGAGTCTCGTTCCAGGCGAACGTCTTCGCGAGTTCGGCCAGCGCGTCAAGAGCCGCGACGGCGGGAATCTGGTTGAACGTCAAGGCCGCTAACGCAGGCGCGCCCATCTCCGCGGTGAGCGCGGCGACCAATTCCGGCGAACGCTGCTCGATCAGCCGGGCAACCTTGGTGAGTACCTCGGCTCGTTCCAGTGGGGGCGTCGATGGCCACGGCCCGCTGTCGAACGCGTCGCGCGCCGCGGCGACGGCCGCGTCGACATCGGCGTTCGTTACCGCGGGCACGCTGCCTACGGTCTCCTCCGTTGCCGGGGAGACCACAGAAATGCGGTCACTACCGGCGGGGGTGGTCCACTTCCCGCCGATGAACAGACTGTCGTAGTGCATGAGAACACGTTACAGTTTTGCGGGCGAATTGTCTGCAACCTGTTCTAATTCGCTGCGGCGCAACGACTGTGAACACCGCGAATTCCAACCTGTCGGTTCGCTTTTCGGGGAAACGCACTATTGCGTTCCGGTGGTGAAAAGGGGATGCTTTAGCTACTGATCAGCTCGCTCGATTCATTCCGACATAACAGCGAATTGGGGAGACCGACTCATGGCTGTGCAAGTGATCGGCCGATCGTTGATGACCAGCGACCAGACCGACCATCAAGCGAAAAGTGTGGGTAGTGGCGGATGGGTTGTCTCATTCCTGCCAGGCCGCACGCTCACGATCGAGCAGGCGACTGCCGCTATCCAGGCCGCTGAGGCGGTCGCGATGGTAGGCGCGCTGGCTGATCAGGTCGGCCTGACCACGTTGGAGACCGTAGGCCTGGCGATTCAGGAATCGCCGTGGGTCAGGGTGTTGCCCGAGCCGATGCGGAGGTCGCGGCGCTTGAGCTGGCTGGCGTGATCACGCTTTGGTTGCCACCACTACCAGGTTGCTGACCAGTAGCTCACGGATCACCGGAACTCGGACGAGCCACCAGGCCCAGCGCGGGTGATAACGCGGAAAAATAGTCCGCACGTCAGCTGAAGTCGTTGCCGCCCAGTGCAACCCATCCGCCGCCGTCACCGCGAACAGTGATCGGCCGAACCTGTTCTTCGGTTCGTATCCGTGCTTGCGCCGGTATCGGCGGGCCGCGAACTCGCCACCGAGGTAATGCCACAGGCCGGTTTCGTGACCACCGAAAGGTCCGTGCCACACCGTGTACGAGTACACGATGAGGCCGCCGGGCTTGGTCACCCGCACCATCTCGTCCGCCATCAGCCACGGCTGCGGCACGTGCTCGGCGACGTTGGAGGAGAAGCAGACGTCGAAGGCGTTGTCGCGGAAAGGCAATGCCATCCCCGACCCGCGCACCGAACCCGACACCCGCAGCCCGGCCGCGTGCATCTCCGACGGGTCCGGCTCCACCGACACGTAGCGCGCGCCCACCGCGGTGAACTCGTCGGCGAAGTAGCCGGGGCCGCCGCCGACGTCGAGGACCACGGTGCCGGTGAGGTCGCGGCCGGTGATGTCGGCGTAGAAGTCGCCGATCAGCTCGGCGCTGTCGGTGGCGATGCCGCCGTAGAAGCGGGCCGGGTCGGACTGCTCGAAGCGGAAGCTGGTGAGCAGGCGCAGCGAGCGGCGCAGGGTGGCGCGGCGCGCGAACCTGGATCGGTCGCGTCGCGCGACGGGCTGCTCGGTTCTCGGCTGGGTGGCGGTCGACACGGGCAGCAGTGTATTTGCAGACCAGTCGTGCGCGGCGGGTGGTGGGAGGTTCGGTGGGCGGGTTCAGGGCGAGATTTCATGGGTGCGGTAGTCCGGGAATGCACTGGCTGTGTTTTTGGAGCGCTGGCGCGCTCGAGCGCGGCCCCGGGGGGCCGCGAGTTAGCCGCCGTTGCTGGCGGCTGTGCCGCGGACGCAACGGC
>NZ_JBHZBG010000047.1:0-30217 GCF_042754695.1 Nocardia sp. NPDC059195
CGTCGGTGTAGTTCTTCTTGGGCATCGGGTAGATCTTCTCGCTTTTCTGGTCTGAGACCAAGATCAAGCGTGTCCATCACCCGGGGTCAAGGCCCGAAAGCCTTGTCGTCCTCGTCCAGGTCGCTGCCCCGCTCGGGCTGTTCAGGTGGGTTCCGAATCTGACGAAGCCGCCACAGTTCCAGCTCGCGCTGTGCCTCCTCGAACACCTTCAACTCCACAGGTCGATTCTCCTCTCCCGACAAGGACTGCCGCCCGACCCAAGCCCACAATAGGGAGTAGGTCGAGAGTTCTGCGACCTCGTCATCTTGCCTCGCCAGCAGCACATTGCGCCGGAGTCGTCTCTGCCCGCTGACCTTCCGTGATTCAGCGACACGCCCGCGCCGCCGGTTCCGCGTGAGAGTCGGGGCTTGCACACCGGCAGACGACCGTGCCCGGATGGTCGCGCCGGCGCAGAGAATTCGCTCGATAAGGTCCATCAGGTCACGTACCGTGGCTCGGTGGGCAAGTATGAGACTCCTGCGCGCCTCCGCGCTGTCCTCGCTGACGTCGAGCGATTCCGAGCGGCGTTCGAGGCGTGGGCTTCCCTGCACGTGTGGGTGCAGAAGAATTCCAACGGTGCAGGCGAGTACGAGGTTCGAGACGGTGTCCCGTCCGGGGCTCTCAGCAGGGCACGACGGGACGTCGCGGTAGCAGCAGGCCGAGCTGGCCTCGCCGCGTCGATTGTTATGGATAGCCCGTTCTACGACAGCAACGGATGGAACGCCGATCAGAACCTCATCCACCGCTGGCAAGCCGTCGCATACAACACCCGGATCGAAGAGATCCTGGACTACACCGACATGCTCGCCGGTCAAATTGCGGCGCTCGTTCAGAACGCTGAACACGACACCCCACCCCAACTCGGTCCTACTGAACTTCATGCACTGATCTGGGGCGCCGCAAAGAAGCTCTGGCAGATCGGCGAGTATCGGCGCGCGGTGTCTTCCGCTGCCGATGCCGTGGAGTGGTACGGCCGCCAGCAGACCAGCCGCCATGACATCGAGGGCGTAGTGGTATGGCAGGAAGCGTTCTCAGACAAGGCGCCCGAGCCGGGTCGACCGCGTCTGCGCTGGCCTGGCGACCCAAAACACAAGTCGGTCACCTCGATGAACCGAGGGCTCCTCGGCTTCGGTGTGGGCGTGCAGCAAACGATCCGGAACCAAGCCGCACACGGGCAGGGCGAGCAAGAGTACACGCCTCAGGAGGCCCTGGAGCGACTCGGCGCGCTTAGCCTCCTGGCGAGGTGGATCGACGAATGCAACCTGGACGAAGCATCCCCCGCCGTCCCGGCTCCGACGAACGGCCAGCCTGTCGCTACCGCGTGAGCGAACCGCCGCTCGAACGGCTTCCTACTCCGGCGCGTGCGCCGGACAAGTCACACATGCCGACCTCATGACGGACGGATGCCGGAGTACCGCGCCGAGCAGGACACGGCAAACCCCGTAGCCGGTGGGTGGGCGACGCACGGCCCTTCTTCAACGTGACTACCACGCTGAGAAGGGCCCAACCGGCCCACACCGGCGCACTGGCATTGTCAGATCGCACAGCAGTTTGCGATGACCAGGTGTCTTCCAGTTACCCAATGTTGCGCGTCCTGATGTAGTTACAACAGAGATGGGAACACGATAGGATCGGCACCGGCGAACCGGGATCGCTAGATCGTGTAGGAATCCGCGATGACCAGGCGTTTTCCGGTTGCCCATGTTTTGCGTGTCCTGCCGAGGGCACCAGAACTTCTCAGTCAGGCATTGCCGAGTAGGTCACCACGAGTGGGGCGTGATCGGAGAGCCGCTCGGCGGGTGATGGTTCCTTGTCGACGACGACAGACGTGGCGAGGCGGGCGAGACCGGGTGTCGCGAGTTGGTGGTCCACTCGCCAACCCACATCCTTGGTGAATGATTGACCCGCCCAACTCCACCAGGTGAGTGGACCCGGGCGATCGCCGTGCACCTGTCGCACCACGTCGACGAGCCGGCGCGTGCCGAGAATCGAACTGAACCACTCGCGGTCGGCAGGCAGGAATCCGTCCATCGTGCGGGCGGCACGCCAGTTGGTCACATCGTGGCGGGTGTGCGCGATGTTCAGATCCCCGGTGAGGACGAACTCGCGTCCCGCGCTCAGCGCCGCGAGCCGGTTCCGGTGCACTTCGCGGGCGAACGCCGCGAGGAACCTCTGCTTCCGTTCGTACTTGACCCCACCGTCGGGCAGTTCGCGCATCGATCCCGGGCGCTGGAGATGCGCGGGCAGACCACCCTTGGGGAGATAGAGAGAGGCCACCGTCACCGGGCGATCGGCCAGATCCACCTCGATATAGCGTCCCTGCGTGGCGAACTCACCGAGTCCGCGGGACCTGGGCGGGTGGGTCACCCACGTCCGCACGGCAGCGGCGGGAACCCTCGTCAGTACTGCCACGCCGTTACGACCGGCTACGGAACCGACGTCCACCGCCGCCGAGTAGCCCGGGAAGGTTCCCACATCGGCTGCGGGACAACGCAGCTCCTGCAACGCGACCACATCCGCCGACCTGGCCCGCAACCACTGATCGAATCCACGACGACGTGACGCGCGGATTCCGTTGACATTGAAAGTGGCGACAGTGAAAGAGTCAGCGACCGACGAACCCATGGCAACACTGTGCCGGAGCCCCATACCTCCCACCCGGGCAGCTCCGGTACGCGACCTGCACCCGGTCGTATTCCGCCCGAATCAGCACAGGCTATTCGTCGGTGCGCGACTACTCCGCCCCGGCGAGCAAGCGCTCTACGACCAGTTCGACATTCTGCTGGCCGCGTGCGACACCGACCGGCGATCGCCCAGATCGTCACCCGCGAAGCCATGTTCCACAACTTCGGCACCCCGCTCACCGGGAACTGGTCCACGGTCGCGGTCCGAACGGCGATCCGCGGGAATCAGATCGAATACGAACCCGCGATAACCAGGCGTTTTCCGGTTGCCCATGTTTTGTCCGTCCTGCCGAGGGCACCGACCTGCGATAGCGTTTCCGCAGGCCATAGCCGCCTTTTGCCGTTGCAGGTTCGATTCAACAGGGCCCGATCCATCGTTCAGCTGCGATCGAACCGCCCCGACCTTCGACGAGAACCCGGGCGATGATCGCGGTCCCGTCTCAGCGCGATCCGACGCCACCGCGCCGCACACACCCCGGACCCGACCGGACTGACAATCGAGCACGCCTGGCCGTCACAGCGGCCCGATTGCGCTCGCCAGGGGTCAACGCCGTATCTACCCATTCGCTGTCGTCACATCCCGGAGAAAACCGCGTGTTACGGACGCCAGCGGGGCGATGGCCGCCGCGATCGCGGCGGATTGGTCCTCGGTGGCGTGGTGGCCGGCCAGGCCCATGCGCTCGATTGTCAGACCGGCGATGTTGTCCTTGCACCAGGCCGCCATGTCCTGGGTGATCAGCTCACGGCGGCGGTGACATCGGAACACGAAAGGTGTACTGCCGAGGGAATGTTCGTAGTGGATGTTGCCCGAAGTCGCTCGCCGCTCCGGTCTGTGCAGCGGGGAATCGTTGGGAATTCGGTTCAGCGGTGGGCGAGTTCGGCGGCCATCCGGGCGGTGATGGTGGTCAGTACGCGGGCTGCGGTGGCCAGGTCCTCGGGCGTGACGGCGCTGTAGGCGGCTGCGACGATCTTCCCGGATTCGGCGCGGATCTTGTCTGCCAGAGCGGTGCCTGTCGCGGTGGGCTCGATCAGAGTGCTGGAAGTCGCTTGCAGCAGGCCGTTTTCGAGCAGTGCGGTCAGGGCGGTTTCGACATCGGCGGGATCCCACTGGGTCAAACCGGTGATGCGGGTGATGTGGGCGGCTCGATCGACCGGCGCACCCGCGGCAAGTGCTTGATTCAGCACGATCCACTGTTTCTCGTCGAGTGCGGTGTCGGCCAATGCGCGGGTCAGGACTGCGGTGTGGTGTTTCTCGGCCTGGCCGATGATCGAGGGGCTGAGGGAGGTCGGGGTAGTGGCTCGAGCTGGTTCAGTCGTCCTCGCGGCCGGGGCGGTGGTGCCCGGGGATGGCCCGGTGTCGGTGCCTGTTGCGTTGCAGCCGGTGAGCAGCAGCGCCACGGCGATGACCGAGACCGCGATGCCGACGTTGATGGTTCTGCTGGACATGTTGCGAAACCCTTTCGCCCTTCGGCCGAATATTGTTGTTCTGAAATGGATTTCGCGCATCGTGGTGTTCCGGCGGCGGGTCGGCCGACGGAACAGCGCAGGAGCGGTCAATCGGTGAAGGTGTCGTCAATCCTTGCGGATCCAGGCGGGGGTTACCCGGATCTCGCTGATTCGCCAGCCCGCGGTCGTCCGGATCACCGTGCAGGCCTGTCGGAGGCTGCCTGTCTGGTGGGGCGGCCGGCCATCGCGGTAGTAGTACACGATCGAGTTCGACGAGGCGGCGGCTTGATCACCGTTCACGTTCACCAGCAGGTCGGTGGTCGTGTGCTGGGTGTGTTCCCCCTCGACCTCGGCCTGTCGCATGTAGTCGACGACCTTGTCGAGACCCTGGACCGAGATTCGGGGCGAGTCGACTTTCACATCGTCGGCGAAGACGGTGCCGACGGTTTCCCAGCGGCGATCGTCGAGCAGGAGGGCGAAGCGAGTGAACAGATCGGCGATCTCGAGGCGGTCGGCGGTCGAATCAGGGGTGGACATGACTTCCTCTTTGCTTGGTGTGGTGTCGATGTGACTGTCGGTGCAGCCGGGGAGCAGCAGCGCGGCGATGGCCAAGCCCGCGAAGCCGGCCGTGGCGGTTCTTCTGAGCATGGTGTGAGAACTCTTCCCGTTCAGTTCAGGCGCGGGCCAGTTCCTCGGCCATGCGCGCGGTGATGGTGGCCAGGACCCGGGCTGCGGTGGCCAGATCCTCGGGATCGACCGCGTTGTAGGCGGCGGACACGATGGCGCCCGATTCGGCGCGGACCTTGCCTGCGAGCGCCGTGCCGTCCTCGGTAGGTGCGATCAGATCGTCGGAATTCGTGTGCAGCAGTCCACTTTCGAGGAGTGCGGTCAGCGCGGATTCGACGTCGGCGGGATCCCACTGGGTCATGGCGGCGACCCGGGTGATGTGAGCGGCCGAATCGACCGGCGCACCGGTGGTCAGGGCCTGGTTGAGCACGATCCACTGCTTTTCGTCCAGCGTGGTGCCGGCCAGTGCGCGGGCCAGTACTGCGGTGTGGTGTTTCTCGGCCTGGCCGATGACCGACGGGTTCAGGGTGGCCGGTGTGGTGGTGGTCATTGCGATCTCCTTGTTCGGGGTGTGCTCGTTGCTGTGCACGATTCTGACACTAAGTACCAAACGTGCGCAAGTGCCAATTCATGCTGAGTTTCTTTCGTGCCTGAGGCTCGTCTCGCGCTAGGATTCCGGTATGCCGATCGACGACCGTGCTCTACCGCTGCGTGAACGCAAACGGCTCCGCACCCGCCGTGCGCTGGCCGACGCCGCACTCCGGCTGTTCACCGAGAAGGGTTTTGCCGCGACCACCGTCGAGGAACTGGTTGACGCCGCGGAGGTCTCGCGTAGCACGTTCTTCCGGGCCTTCCCGACCAAGGAAGCCGTGGCCGTCGAAGCCGAAACCGAGCTGTGGACCGGCTATCTCGACACGCTGGCCGTGCACGAATTCACCGGCTCGGCGCTCACCGCACTGCGCGACACTCTCACCGGCGCGGCGACGACGCTTCCGGACGACTGGGACGCCCGCTACGTCGCCACCCGCAAATTGGTCCTCACCAACCCTGGCCTGCTCGGTTACCTCGAGTACGCTCGCTCCGGCGTGGAAACCCGAGTTGCCCAACAGCTCTCGGATCAGCTATGTCTCCCCGACGGTGACCTCCGCCCTCGTATCCTCGCCGAGCTGACCACCACAGCGTGGAGCATCGCCGGCCGAGGCTGGGTCGCCGCCGACGCGAACGGGGGTCGAGCCGATCTCCTCGAACGCTTGCATCAGGCCTTCGCCGTCATCCCCGACGCGCTCCGGCTGTCGGCGTAACCGGTTACCGCCCCTGGTTGATGCGCCACGTGATGGAGTGAACCGCAAGGGAATTCAAGAATTCGGTGGGGTCGAACGCTTCGGCGGGCGCGAGAGCACCTGGCTTGATGTCGCCCACCGCGAGGCGGGCGGCCGCCTCCACCGCCATGATCGCGGTGTCGCGATAGGCGTCTGGTCCACTGAGTACCGCGCGCACGGCGGTGCCGTCGGCGCCGATGGCGTCCAGCACGAAGTCGTATCGCAGGTCAGCGCCCGGCTCGGGCAGTGAATCCAGCAGTTCGGGGGTGAAACCCGCGAGTTGGGACAGCATTTCGGCGCCGACCACGCCCGCTACGAACGACGCGTCGGTGTGGCGGGGAATGGTGAGAACCGGCGGCTGCTGGAACTTCGCGACCGCGGTCGGCTCCGGATCTTCGGGGAAGGTCATGAACGGATGCCGCTCCATCGGGCCCGTACGCAGGGCACCGTCCTCGTAGTGCCAGCCGCCCGAGCGGAACCAGTCCAGTCCGGCCAGAACGGTTTCCGCGCTGCCCCGCGATCCCCCGCCCTCACCCCGCGCGATCAAGCTCATGACGATCTCGGCGGGCCCGGCCACGTGCCGTGCGGCCAGGTAGCCGAGCAGGTCACCGGGCAGATTGCTGTTGGTCACACCGCTCAGAATTGTCACACCTGCGGCTTCGGCGCGCGGGCCGTACTCGTCGAACGCCTTCTTCAGGAACAATTGCTCACCGGTGGTGTCGGTGTAGTGCGCGCCCGCCGTGACCGAACAGGCCCGCATCGGCGAACCCCGCGAAATCACCGGACCGGGCGTGCGCAGTGAATTGATGTGCGGCGCATACGCGTTGGGGCGCCAGCGTAGCCATCCACTGCTAGACGAGCTGCCCGAGTTCGTGCATATTCCCGCGCGCCCCGGCGCTGATCCGGCATTGCGTGGCATCCTCGATGTCCTGGCCGGGGAGATGGCGCGACCGCGCCCCGGAACCGATGCCGCGGTCCCGGCCCTGCTGGAAACGCTGCTGCTGTTCGCGCTGCGCGCCTGGTTCGAGAACCGAGCTCCCACCCCGACCGGATGGGCTGGAGCCTTCACCGATCCGTGCGTGCTGGCTGCACTGCGCGCGATTCACGATGCGCCCGAACGAGCGTGGACAGTGCCCGAGCTCAGCGCCGTCGCCGGCGTGAGCCGGGCGACCCTGACCCGGCGATTCACGGCCACGGTCGGTGAGGCTCCCCTGTCCTACCTCACCCGCTGGCGCATGCTCACCGCCGCGCGACTGCTCCGCGACACCGACACCCCGCTAGCGGGCGTGGCACACAAGGTCGGCTATCAGAGCGAATTCGCCTTCGCGAAAGCGTTCAAACGCGAATACAGGCGCGCACCCGGACAATACCGGCGCGGCAACGACACCCCCACCGTCGTCACCGGGTGAAACGCCAGCGCCCACGACAGCTCCTGCAGGCCCGCGATCCAAGGCCTCGTCGTATTCGCCGGAGGCCGCGCATCTCGATCCCGGCTGTACGTGGCACTCACCCACACGCACACATCAAAAGCGGGCCGCAGACCTGTCCGTCCGGTCGGACTGCGATCGTCAGATCGGATAGGAAGCCCCGACGACCAGCCGTTTTCCTGTTGCCCATGTTTCGTGTGTCCTGCCGAGGGCACAAACCTTTGCCGCAATTGCGCAGGTCGGCTGCCTGGCCGACGTATCGCGGATTCAGCGCCGGTGGTGGGCCCTGTTCCCAGCCAGGCCAACAGCTCACGAACCCGATCTACACCTTCGCCGCAACGGCAGCTGCTGTCAGGCAATCGGCTCCGAACAGTGCCTTGAGGTCTCCGAGGAGGGCTGGGGTCTTGTGAACCCGGAATCTCGGGTCTATGCCCAACCGTTTCGTCGTGCGGCCGATCAGCACGATGTGTACGTCTGTGTCCCCCGGGTGGCGTTGCAGAACCTCACGAAGGGCATCGACGTTGGGGCGGGTGCATGCGTGCACAGGGAGGGTCAGGGCAATCGGGGCTGACGATGGTCCGCCGATCGCTAAGTCGGGCGTGGAGATCTCGACGGCAAGGATTGACGTCCTGCTGTCGCGGACGGTGACGTTCGCGGTGACGAGCAAGACGGAATCTTCGGTGAGAGCGTGCTGAAAGCTGGTGTAGGTCGAGGAGAAGACGAGTATTTCGGTGGCAGCGTCGAGGTCGGCGATCTCGATGATGGCCCACGTTTCACCCTTTTTGTTGACGCGGCGGTCGACCGCGGCGACGATGCCGCCGATGACGATCTTCTGGCCGTGGCGAACCTTGCCCGCGTGCACGGCGGCGATCGAGGTGTCGGTAAGCGATGTGAGCGCTGTGGCGATGCCGTCGAGGGGATGGCCTGACACATATAGGCCCAGCATCTCGCGTTCGAGGGCGAGTTTTTGCTTGGTGTCCCACTCCTCGTCGGGCACCTTGACGTGGAACACGGAGACGATCGACTCGTCGACATCCTCCCCACCGAAGAGATCGAATTGCCCCATCGCCTCGGCCTTCTTGGTCGACATCACCGCGTCGATCGCGTCGGAGTGGACCAGCATCAAACCCTTGCGTGGATGGCCGAGCGAGTCGAATCCCCCTGCCTTGATGAGCGATTCGGTGACCTTCTTCGAGCATGCCAGCGAGTTGATCTTGCCCAGGTAGTCCGAGAAGTCGGTGAACTTTCCCTTCTCCTCGCGGGCGGTGATGATCGACGACACCACATTGGCGCCGACGTTGCGCACGGCACCGAGGCCGAAGCGGATATCGTCCCCGACTGAGGCGAAGTCGACCCGGGAGGCGTTGACATCGGGCGGCAGTACCGTGATACCCCTCTTGCGGCAGTCCGCCAGATAGATCGCGGACTTGTCTTTGTCGTCGCCGACCGAAGTGAGCAGACCGGCCATGTACTCGGCCGGAAAATTGGCTTTGAGGTACGCGGTCCAGTACATGACCAGGCTGTACCCCGCGGCGTGTGACTTGTTGTAGGCGTAACCGGCGAACGGCAAGACCGCCTCCCACAGGGCGGTAACTGCCTCATCGCTGTAGCTGTTGGCGCGCATACCTTTGCGGAAGTTCTCGAACTCAGCGGCCAGCACTTCGGGCTTCTTCTTTCCCATCGCCCGCCGGAGCAGGTCAGCTTGTCCGAGCGAGTAGCTGGCCACTTTCTGAGCGATCTGCATGATCTGTTCCTGATAGACGATCAGCGCATAGGTCTCGCCCAATATGCCGCCCAGCGGTTCGTCGAGTTCTGGATGGATCGGTGTGACGGCCTCACGGCCGTTCTTGCGGTCTGCGTATGCCCAGTGCGCTCCCACTCCCATCGGGCCGGGTCGGTAGAGCGCGTTCGATGCGATGAGATCGTTGAACTCGGTCGGCGTCATGCGGAGCAGAAGCTCGCGCATCCCGACCGAATCGAGCTGGAAGACACCAAGATTGTCGCCGCGGGCGAGCATCGCATAGGTCGCAGCGTCGTCCAGTGCGAGGGTGTCGAGGTCGAGATCGATGCCACGGTTGGCCTTGACGTTCTCCAGCGTGTCACCGATGACGGTGAGGTTGCGCAGACCCAAAAAGTCCATCTTCAGCAGGCCGATAGCCTCACACGACGGATAGTCCCAGCCGGTGATGATCGCACCGTCCTGGGCACGCTTCCACACCGGAATCGCGTCCGTGAGCGGCTCCGAGGACATGATGACCGCGCAGGCATGCACGCCCGCGTTGCGGATCAGGCCCTCCAGACCACGCGCGGTCTCATAGATCTTGGCGACGTCGGGGTTGGAGCCGATGAGCTCGCGGACCTCGGCGGCCTCCTTATACCGCTCGTGATCGGGATCGGTGATACCCGAGACCGAGATGTCCTTGGCCATGATCGGCGGCGGCAGCGCCTTGGTGATCTGATCGGCGATAGCGAAACCGGGCTGGCCGAACAACACTCGCGCCGAGTCCTTGATCGCGGCCTTGGTCTTGATGGTGCCGAAGGTGATCACCTGGGCCACACGGTCGCTGCCCCACTTCTCGGTGGCGTAACGGACCATCTCACCGCGGCGGCGATCATCGAAGTCGATATCGATATCGGGCATCGACACACGCTCGGGATTGAGGAACCGCTCGAACAGCAGACCGTGCGGGATCGGGTCGATATTGGTGATACCCATCGCGTAAGCGACCAGCGAACCCGCGGCCGAACCACGGCCGGGACCGACCCGGATGCCCACTTCCAGGGCGTGCGTGATCAGGTCGCCGACGACGAGGAAGTAAGCCGGGAAACCCATCTCGCAAATGACTTTGAGTTCGAAGTCGGCGCGGTCGAGGTATTCGCGCGAGGGACCGTCCGGAAAGCGGCGATCGAGACCGTCGAGGACTTCCTTGCGCAACCAGCTGGCCTGGTCGTGGCCTTCGGGCACCGGGAAGATCGGCATCCGGTCACGGTGAGCCCACACATCGTCGTAGGACTGCACCCGCTCACCGATGAGCTCGGTGTTGTCACACGCACCAGGGACCTCGGCATCCCAGATCGCGCGCATCTCCGCCGCGGACTTGAGGTAGTAACCGTCACCGTCGAACTTGAACCGGGTCGGGTCCGACAGCGTCTTACCGGTCTGAATACACAGCAGCGCTTCGTGATTGGTCGACTGGTCTTTGGTGACGTAATGGCAGTCGTTGGTCGCGATCGGCGGGATACCGAGCTGTTTGCTGATCTCGATCAGGCCCTCGCGGACCCGGCGCTCGATCGACAGACCATGGTCCATCACCTCGAGGAAGAAGTTGTCGGCGCCGAAGATCTCCTGCCACTTCGCGGCGGCTTCGAGCGCTTCGCGATCATGGCCCAGGCGCAGCCGGGTCTGCACCTCACCCGACGGGCAGCCCGTCGTCGCGATGATGCCCTCGGCGTGCTGGGCGATGATCTCCTCGTCCATGCGCGCCCACTTGCCCAGCTGACCCTCGATCGAGGCCAGACTCGACAGCTTGAACAGGTTACGCAGACCGGTCGCGTTCTCGGCGACCATGGTCATGTGGGTGTAGGCACCCGAACCGGAGACGTCGTCGCCCTTCTGACCCGGATCGCCCCACTTCACCCGCTTGGTATCGAAACGCGAGCCCGGCGCGATGTAGGCCTCGATGCCGATGATCGGCTTGATGCCCGCCTTCTTGGCCGAGTTGTAGAACTCCGAGGCGCCGTACATGTTGCCGTGGTCGGTCATGCCGACCGCGGTCATACCCAACCGATCCGCCTCCGCGAACAACGGCGAAATCTTCGCCGCACCATCGAGCATCGAGTACTCGGTGTGGTTGTGCAAATGCACGAAGGATGCCCGACTCATTGCCATCAACCCACCCATTCCGACCGCTGCCACTGCCGCCTGGTTGTCGAGCATGGCCTTCACGCCCGGCTGTATCGCAGATATATGACCAGCTAGAGTGCGGTTATGTCGAACAATCGACAAGCGTCGACGAACAACCATTGGATGTGAGAGCAGGTGCCTGAGTTGGATCTCGATCTGTCTGCGGTGCGCGCGATGGTCGCAGTCAGCGACGAAGGCCAATTCGGACTGGCCGCGGCCGTGTTGGGTATCAGCCAGCAGGCGGTGTCCAAGCGGATCGCGAAGCTGGAGAGCCACCTCAACGCCCAACTGTTCGAGCGTCGCATCGGCAACGCGGCGTTGACTGCCCACGGCACCCGCTTCTTACCCCACGCCCGCTCGATACTTGCGACGGCCGACACCGCCGTTGCCGCAGTACGCGATTCGCAGGTGCTTCGTGTCGCGGTGCACGGCGCCCAGATCGCCGACGCGAATCTGATGCGGTTCTACCTCGAGAAGCACCCGAACGCTGAGATCGAACTCATCATGATGGGCCCGGCTACGACATCGAGGGACGCCGTCATCGACGGTCGGGTCGACGTCGCCTTCGCTCGCAGGCACTGGCGCACCCGTCCACTGCCGACACATGTCTGCGCCATTCCCGCGTATCTCGATGCCTTGCATCTGCTCGTCGGGAAAGGCCATCCGCTCGCGGACCGCAACCGCGTCGAACTCGAAGCCCTCGAGCGCCTGACCGCGTGGGTGCCCGGGGCCGGATTCGATTCTGAGGTAGGCGACTTCTACGGCCGGCTCAGCGACAGCTGCGGCATCACAATCACTACCGAGCAACACAAAGGCGGTATCGGATTCGCGAACGTAGTCGACCGCATCGCGAAGTCGACGACGCTGGTTACCTTCGGCGGCGAGGGAACCACGACGCCGTGGCACCCGGACATTCGCCGCATACCCATCGCCAACCCGACGCCCGCCTATCCCATGGCACTGCTATGGCGGGAAGCGATCAATGGCCATCCCCAGCTGAACTCTTTGATCGACTTCGTCATCGCCACCTACAACGGCAACGCAGTCGACTCAATGTGGGTCCCAGAGGCAGACCGTGCCTTTCTACACACGATGACCGCTCGGCATGACCGTGCCGACTTGGAAAAACGTACCGCTCAGCAGCCCTGATACCGCTGAGCGGTACGTTCGTTTGACAGCAAGCGTCCGCCGAATTCGGTGTCGGTGTCCTGTGTCACACTCGTGGATGATGAGCCGCCACACAACTTTCCGATACTGCCTCGACCCCACGGTCGAGCAGTCGGTCGTGCTTGCACGGCATGCTGGGGCTGCTCGGTTCGCGTTCAACCAATGCCTCGCTTTCGCGAAAGCCGCCCTTGCCATTCGCGAAACCCGACCAGAGCATCCCGTGCCGTGGACCCGGTTCGACCTGATCAACGCGTTCAACGGCTGGAAGAAGACCGAGGCCGCGGGACGAGTCTTGGCCGTCGCCACCGACGGCGTCGCCGAAGTACGGGTGACCGGGTTGGCGTGGCGAACCCAGGTGTGCCAACAGGTATTCGAGGAAGCCGCTGTCGATTGCGGTACAGCACTGGCCGCGTTCTCGGACTCGAGAGCCGGTAAACGAGCGGGTACCACAAACGATCGAGGCCCCCACCCGATGCCCTAGATGGTAGGTCTTCCACGGGCTCAGCAGGCCTGGCCTACGGGCTGCTCGACCTTGTTGGGCAGGTCGACAAGTTGATCAGGTGATCGGTTCGACTGTCAGGCGCTTCGCCAAGGCTGGTACCTCGGTGTCTACAGTGGCGAGTTCGACGACCAGATCGAAGGCCTCGTTCTCGGTCAACGCGATGGTATGGCCGTTCAAACGAGCCAAGAGGCGCGCCGCGACCCAGCCGGTGCGCTTGTTGCCGTCCAGGAACGGACGCGAATGCACGATCGAATGCATCATGGCCGCCACCTTGCCGGCCAAGTCGGGGTAGGCGTCTTCGCCGAAGACCGTGGCTGCGGGCCGTGCCGCCGCGGCCGCCACCAGACCGGCATCGCGGATGGCTGGCCGCTCAGCGCCAAGGACCGCAGCGTTGACCTTCAACAGGTCGCCGACAGTGAGGTATTCGGTCACGCGTCGGCCAGCCGCTCGAGCAGCACCGCATCCTCTCCAAGAATGTCGGTTAGCGCGGTGTCGACGCGGCGACGGTGCCCTTGAGCGGCCTGCCACTGTTCGATGGCCTGCACGACAGCGGCGTTTACGCTGATGTGCAGGTCATCCGCAGCCGCCTTCAGCCCCTCGGCGATGTGGTCGGGGATCCGGACACTCATGGTCGTCATACCAAAATGGTAGCATCGATGCGGAGTTGTCGAATTGACCAACTATCGCGTTCGGCGGTCTAAGGGAGCGGCAGGCAGGAGCTTCCGGTGTTCACGCCCCGCCCAGCGACCTCGACCGTTACGTACTGCGCCGAGGTGACTTGACCGGGCTTGAACTGCTGGGCGATGACATTTTGGCGACCGGAGTAGACCGGCGTCCACTCGAAGGTCGCGGTGCCGTTCTCCGGGTGATAGACGGCGACCCCGCCATCAGCGCTCCTCGGTGTTGTCGGGTAGGTCGGCGGTCGCGGCGGCGACGGTCGGGAAGACCTCGATGCGGTCGCCGTCCTCGGCGGAACCGAGCGCGTCGCCGAATTGGGCGACCGGGCGGGCGATGCGGAAATCGATGCGCCGATGGCTCAGCTGTTTGCGCAGGTCGAGCAGCATTTTGGCAGCGGTGACGTCGATCGAGGGTGAGATTTCGGCGTCGAAGACGACCACGCGGGTGCGGGGCGTGCACAGGCCGATGATGTGGTCTTTGACGTAGTCGGCGTTGGCGAAGAACAGGCCCGCCTCGACCCGGACCACCACCAGATCGGGGCGGCGAGCCAGGTCGGGATGGCGTTGGACGTCCAGCCACAGTGAGCCGTCCTTTGCCACCTCCGCCACGTGCGGTTGGGACGCGCGATAGAGCAGCAGCAGCGTCGCGACGCCGATGCCGATCAGCAAGCCGGGCAGGGTGTCGAACAGCAGCACGCCGAAGAGGGCCGCCATCGCGGCGATGAAGTCGGCCCTGGCGACGCGGCCATAGATGGTGGCGAGCAGTTGGGACCAGACTCGGTAGAGCCTGCGCAGGGCGGCGATGTCGACGAGTTCGATCACCGCCGCGATCACGACAGCGGCCAGCGTCGCCTCGGGCAGCTTTTCGAACAAGCCGGTGAGAAACAGCAGGGTGAGCACGGTCAACACGGCGACGAGCAACCCGCTGACCTGGGTTTTCGCGCCCGCACCACCATTGACGGCCGTCTTGGACAAGCTGCCGTTCACCACCATGCCCGCGCTGAGACCCGCGCCGACATTGGCCGCGCCGAGTCCGAGCAGTTCACGGTTGGGGTCGATCGCGTAACCCGCTTTGGCCGCATAGGTTTTCGCCGCGCCCAGACCTTCGGCGAAGCCGATGAGCAGCACACCTATCGCGGGACCGAGCAGATCGAGGAAGTCGTCGAAGCCGACGCCGCCGGGCAGCCCGACGTGCGGCAGACCCGAGTCGATGTGCCCGACGATGGCCACGCCCTTGGTGTCGAGGTCGAACAGCGCGACCATCACGATCCCGTACAACACCGCGACCAACGACCCGGGGATCATCGGCAACCAGCGTTTGAGCCCGAGCACCAACGCCAGACTGATCACGCCCATCACCACGGTGCGACCCTGCGCGTCGCCGAGTCCGCGCAGCACACCCCACGCCTGTTCGAAGAAGTTGCCGTCGTGTTTGTGGATGCCGAGCAGCTTGGGGACTTGGCCGATGATGATCGTCAGCGCCAAGCCGACGATGAACCCTTTGAGTACCGGCTCGGAGATGAACGAGGCGATGAAACCTAGCCGGATCAGCCCAGCGAGCAGGCCGATAAGCCCAGTCGCGATGGCCAGCGCCGCCGACAACGCGATGTACCGGCCACCGTCGGCACCGGCCAGTGGCGCGATGATCGCCGCCGACAACGCGGCCGTCGCCGACATCGGGCCGACGATGAGGTGCCGCGAGCTGCCTGCCACGGCATACAGCACCAGCGCGGGCACCGCCGCGTACAGCCCGACCACCGGCGGCACACCCGCGATCGACGCGTAGGCCAGCGCCTCTGGCACCAGCACCGCCCACACGGTGAGGCCCGCGATCAGATCTGGGCGAAGCCACGCCCGCTGATAGCCGTGCAGCGATTCGAAGATCGGCACCCGCATCACAGATTCACCGCAGGCAGCAGCACACCGAGCCCGATCACAGTGCTCATGAGGCAAGGCTAGAAGCGCGGCGTCACACCCGCGTCACCCGTTCCGGGTGAGCTTCGAACAGACCGGTCGCACAGTCGCCAGGCAGACGCCGCGATCAGCGAATCGGATTCCCGGCACCGCCGCTGCCGGTCCAGAGGGCGACTTCCGTGGCCAGCACCGCGAGAAGTTTTTCGAGGTCACCGCCCATCGTGGCGTCGACGAAGTGCTCGGTCACCTCGCGGCGGATCCGCGGGTCGACCTGGGTGCGTGGTCTGCGCGCCCGCACGTGGGCTCTGGCGCGATGGGCGATCTGGCGAACCTCGGCGGGTGAGCGGTCGACCATGTCGGCGATCTCGGTGTGCGGGCACCACGCTCGCCGCGCCGTCGTCGGCACCGGCGTCGCGGTCGAGCAGTGGCTCCGGAAGCCATTGCCCCACATAGTCTTCACGGCGCCGGGCCAGCGCGGACCGAGAGCGCGTGATCCACCGAATCATCGGCCGCACACAATTTCGCGAACCCCGATTTCGCACCCCTCACCCCTGGGCATCAGCTCCAGCGGTCGTAGTGGCGATTAGGATCGTGGCGGTGGGATTGGTGTTCGAGACCCGGTGGTCGGACTCGCCGTGGGTGGAGTCGGTGTGGACCTGCCGCAGTGAGCAGGTCGCGGAGATGACTTCCGTGGCGACCGAGACCTGGGGATTGGTGTTCTGGGAGCAGCAGGGTGCGCACTGCGCGGCGGTCACCGGGCCGGAGATTCGCGCGAGCACCGCACCCGTTCCCGAGGGGGCGGACTTCGTCGGCATCCAGTTCGCGGTCGGCACCTCGTTGCGTGCGGTGACCGCGCCGACCCTGGTCGACAGCGGGATCGTCCTGCCCGATGTGACCGATCGAGGTTTCTGGCTGGACGGCGAGCGCTGGGAGACCCCGCGCGCCGACGACGCGGAAGCGCTGGTCGAACGGCTCATCGGCCAGGGCGTCGTGGTCCGCGATGCCCTGGTCGCCGACACGCTGCGTGGCATGGCGCCCGCGATCACCGAACGCACGCTCGAACGTCGCTTCCGGGCCGCGACCGGCCTCACCCAGGGGGCGGTGCGCCAGATCGAGCGGGCGCGCACCGCGGCGATGCTACTGAGCGCGGGTGAAGCGCCGGGCGATGTCGTCGACAAGCTCGGCTACTACGACGAGCCCCACCTCGCCCGCGCGCTGCGCCGGTTCGTCGGACAGACGGCACGGCAGCTGCGCACGGGCGGCAGTGGTGTGATCGCGCTGGATCTCACTTAGCGAACGACGTCGTAGACGAGCTTGGCGATGCCATTGGAGTAGGTCGCCGAATCACGCAGGCGCAGTTGCTGCTTGGGTCGATCGGCCCGGCCGAACAGGCTCTTGCCCGCGCCGAGCAGCACCGGGAACACGAGCAAGTTGTATCGATCGATCAGGCCCGCGTCCGAAAGTCGCTCTGCCAGTTCAGCACTGCCGTGGATGTAGATCGGGCCACCCTCGGTCTGCTTCAGCTTCTCGATGTCCTCGGTCGAGCGCAGGATGGTGATCTCGCCCCACCCGTCGATCAGCGCGTCGTCGGTAAGCGACGAGGAGACAACGTATTTGGGCAACTCTTTGTACGCGGCGTGATCCGCGGAATCGCGCCAGATCGGGGCGAACGCCTCATAGCTGCGACGGCCGAACATCAGCGCGGTGGTGTCGGCGAGCTCCTTGCCCTTGAGCGAAAACGCCTCCGGCACGAACTCGGTCTCCATCACCCACCCGCCACTGCGATGCCCCTCGACCTTCCCGCCGGGCGAGTCGACCACACCATCGAGCGACATGAATCCCGTGTAAACCAGTTCGCGTGCCATCACATTCCTCCTGAGTAGAGCGTCGTCAACTGCCTGCGGTCAGCCTAGGGAACACTCCCCCACCCTGTCTTGGACGAAACCGACAAGCACGTTCGACGCACGATCCTGACCGGACAATCGACGGGCGCCGACCTAATCCTTCACCTCGGCCCAGCGGATCAAGTACCGGCAGATCGACGCCGCATCCTTCGGCAGATCGACGGGAGACTCTTCGGCAGATCGACGGGAGACTCTTCGGCAGATCGATGGCGCGAGGTACGAACCGTTGTCTCGGTGAAGGTCACCGGCTGCGCCGGATCAGCGTTGACGCCAGCTCAGGGGGCCGGGGAGGTCGACGCTGTTCTTTCGGGTGCGGGAGTTCCAGGACCATGGGCCGATCTTGATGCCCCAGGATGACAGGCCCGATTGGGTGAAGTTGAACTTCAGCGGTCCAAAGGATTTGCGCTGACGGAACTTGATGGGCATGAGTGGCCTCCCTGATCGCCACCAGGATAGTCGATCCGGTTATGTCCCACCCGTTTCCGCGGGGCGACCGGCCGCACGGCCCGCGATCAGGTTGTCGGCGAATCGGGCGATGTCCGCAGCCAGAGTCGGATGTGCTGACGGATGCGGCACTTCGGTGGCTACGACGTCGGACACGGTGGCGAGCGTGTCGTCGATGATGCGCTCAGCGTCGGACAGCCCCCAAGCTTTGCCCTCGGCGATGAGATGAGCTCGTGTGATGACTCGGTGGCGGTATTCGCGATCGACCGCGAGCGCCATCTCGCCGTCGTTGGGCTGGTGCACCTGCGGAACGACGTCGTAGGCGGGGGCGAGGGTTGTCGACCCATCGAGGTGGTGCAGCAGGGAAATATTCTTCGCATGCATGTCGAGGTTACCGAGCGCGACGGACAGCGTTGTCATCCTGAGTAGCTTTTCCATCGACGTCTGATCGCCGACAGCTGACAGGACACCGGCGATGCGGCTGGTACTGACTCTGCCACCGAATTTCTGATACTTCTGATCCCCGCCCGCGCCGAGCACCTGACTGAAGTCTTCTTGATGGATTCGCCCGGACGGGAATGGCGCGGACCGGTCGTACCGGTCGACGACAAGAGCGGGCGTGCCGTCGAATTCCGCAATCGCAGTACTGAACTCCGCCAATCCCACCGCACGGGCGAAGCGGGCACCGTATTCCTCGTCGTAGATGGCAGTCGGGTGGTCGCGCGCCTCCGGCTTGAGGATATGCGTCGACGGGTACCCATCGATCACCCGATTCCAGCCACCGCCGGTGCGCGCGAGGACGATCTTGTCCTGCACACCCGCCAACGATGTCTTGCCACCGAAATTGGTGTTGCCCAACGGGTTATCCGCGACATTGGCCAGCATGTTCGCGACCTCGGCATCGGACAGTGGCTGCAGCGCAGGGTCTTTCGGCTCGCCGGGCGCTTCTGGATCCCAGATCTGAAGTGCGCCTGCGACGTCGCGTCCATACCGTCGCAGTAATCCGATCACATCCCGCTCGGACACTCCCGCGTCCGCCGCCATTCGGGTCAGCATTCGCCCTTCGGGGAGGAGTTCTCGAAAGAAGTTCTGCCTCCGGTCCTTACGAGGCCGAGTAGCGATGGCCGCCAGCGGGATGGACACGGACAGAATCGCGCTGTCGATCCCGAATTTGTCGACCGCCGCCGGATCCGCGACGAAGTCGAAATTTCGCCAGGTCCCGATGAGAGTTCCGATGTGGGTGTCGTACAGCTCGACGACGAGGTCAGCCACGGTCGCCCTTCGGCTCGATGGTGGCGGTGAGTTCCATCCCCGTCTCGCGCATCATGGCGAACAGCCGATCCGTGTAGATAGAGGGTTTGCCCGCTTCGATCTCCCAGATGTAGCGCTGGGTGGTGCCGAGCCGCTGGGCGAGATCACGCTGACTCAATCCGCTCAGCAAACGCGCCTGTTGCAGGATTCGGCCGAGCGATTCCGCACTTGTCACCTTGCCGGTATAGGCCACGACACCTCCTTGACTACCTTTTGGGAGTCAGGATACTCGACTACCTTTTCGTAGTCACCTCCCATGACTACAAAAAGGTAGTCACGACCTTCCTATGAACCACCCCTATCCGAGTTCTTACGACGGGCGGCGGCGAACATGGTGACGGCGGCTGCGATCGCAAGGGCTACGGCGAGGGTCAGCAGGATCAGCGGGGCGGTGGCTATGGCGTCGGTTCGGCCCGCTCCGCTGCGGCGGATCAGCAGGGCGGCGATCAGGGGGCCGAGCATTCCCAGCGCCGCTGCTATCAACAGCAATCCGCCGGTGATCAATGCGACGGGGCCGAGCCTGGCGTTGATTAACGACCGCATGGGCCTGGAATGCACTGACATGACCTCCCCTTTCGTTGGTATCTGAAAAGGTACCGCACCGGATGCGACAAATCCCCGCCATGAGCAAGACCGCCACGAACCTGTCATCAGCAAACAGATAGACACCTGAGATGCCAGCGGTCAGCCGCGCGACGAGGACAGCGTGCTTTCGCGATATTCGCCGGGGTCATACCGATTTCATCGCGAAGCGCGCCGCTATTCGCCCGCGCGTCGCTGCGATCGCGTGCGTGCCCGGTCGTGGGCTTCGCGCAGCATCTCGCGGACCGTCGCTTCGGTGGCCTTGCCCGGATCGACCACCGCGAGCCAGTTCGCGGCAGCGTAGAGGGGGTGGGCGACGACGGTGTCGTCGATGCTCGCGTCGGTGGGGGCCGCGGCTTCGGTGAAGGTCGTCTTGCTCACGGCGATGTTGACGCGGAACCTGCCGGGACGGTTCAGGTCGGAAGTCTCGTCGCCGGGGTAGTCCTTGGTCACGATGGTGGCGAAGGGCTGACCGGCGGGGACGACGCCGTCGGGGGCGTAGTAGAAGAAGGTGTCGCCCCAGGCGATCTCGGGAGCTTCGCTTCCTTCGGTCGGCCGCAGTACGAGTACTCCGCCGAGATCGGTCACGTATTCGGTGATTTCGTCGATCGTCATGCTTCGAGGGTCGCATGAAGTGCCCGCGGAGTCTCCCCCGGTGTGTCTTCCCGACGCTCGGTCAGTGAACGCCGACCGGCTCACCCGCACGCAGCGCGTCGAGGGCGACTCCCGCGGCAGAGTGCGGTTCCGCCGTGTAGACCACCAGCAGTTGATCTTGATCGCCGGGCAATTCCAGTGTCTCGTAGCCGAGTTCGAGGCGGCCGGCCCGCGGGTGGTGGATCAGCCTGGTGCCGTAGGCCTTGTCCGGCACGGGGTGACCCGACCAGATGCGGTGAAAATCGCGCGAGCGCATGGTGAGTTCTTCGATGAGCGAGGCGAGGGTGCGATCGCGCGGGTACTGGCTGACCCGGCGGCGCAGGGAGGCGACGGTTTCGGCCGCCACCGCCTCCCAGTCGGGGTAGAAGGTGTCGGCGGCGGGATCGAGGAAGACGTAGCGGACCTGGCTGCGCTCGGTCTCTGCGATCGAGGAGAAGCCGGAGAGCAAGTCTCCCAGCCGATTCCAGCCGAGCACCTCCATCCGCCTGCCCAGCAGGAAGGCGGGGGCGGCGATGGAATCGAGCAAGAGCCGGGTGCCGGGGCGGATGGTCGCGGCATAGCCGGCGTCGGTGTCCGCGGGCCGGACGAGGGTGTACAGATGGGTGCGCTCGGTCTCGTCGAGGCGAAGGGCGCGGGCGACGGCGTCGAGCACGGAGTCGGAGAAATTGGTGCCACGGCCCTGCTCTAACCGGACGTAATAGTCCACACTCATCCCCGCTAACTGGGCGACCTCTTCCCGCCGCAGACCGACCATCCGACGGCGGCCGTATTCGGTCAGGCCAACCTTCTGCGGCTGGATGCGGGCACGCCGGGTGCGCAGGAACTCACCGAGATCGGGGGACGACATGGCAGACAGCGTAGAAGCTCGGGTCGCGTGGGTGGTACCGCGGACCTATGTACGCGCTGTCGCAGGCCGTCCCCCGCGAGATCAGGTGTTCACGGGGTGACGACCGCGAAGTTCGGGTCGGGGGTGTCCAGCACACCGAACAGCCGCTGCAGCACGCCTGGGTCGCCGCTGCAGTCGATCCCGTCCAGGCCCTTACCAGCGAGAATGCCGAGCAACTGTGGCTTGGTGAGATTCACGGTGAGGTCGATATCGGCCTTCGACCGGGGATTCGGCGTCTGGATCAGCACGCCGTTGGACAGCGTCAGGCGCACGATGGTGTCCTGATCGGTGAAGTGCCATTCGATGCGGAACGAATCCTTCGCGGCGCGTGGCCCGTTCACCCGGATCGCGACCGTGTCGAACAGCTGATCCACCGACAGTGCCGCCGCCATCCCGCCGCCGAGGTCCATCGCGGTCGGCTGGATCCCCTGACGCAGCTCGTGGTCGCCGGTCAGGTAGAAGCAGCGCCAGGTGGCGTTCTCCGCGCCGAATCCGAGCTGCTGATAGGTCTGGGCGAGCGCGTCCTTCGCGGCCTTGTTGCCCGGCTCGGCGAAGACCGCGTGGGTGAGCAGTTCGGCGGCGAAGCGCAGGTCGCCGGATTCGGCGTAGGCACGACCTTTCTCGATCACCGCTTCGATACCGCCGATCGTCTCGACATAGCGAGCCGCCTTCTCCTCGCGCGGATGCTCCCAGAGCGTCGATGTAGCGCGAGCAGATGTGCGGATCTCGCACCTTCGCACCACGCAGGGTCAGCAGGTTGTGCAGATTGTGGGTCACGTTCTCGGCGAGGCAGAGGGCGCGGTGGCGGGGGAAATAGAAGTTCATCTCCGCGGGTGCCTCGGTACCGGGTGTCATCTGGAAGACGATCGGGACGCCGTCGATCGTCTCCTGCTGGCCGGTGTGGGTGATGTCGACGGTAGGCGCGATCAGGGCCCGTCGAGGAACCCGAAGCCGCTGGTGTCGAAGATGACCGTGCCGTCGGCCTTGGTGATCCGCATCGGCGTCAAGGTCTTGATGAACCCGCGGTCGGCGTTCTCGAAATCGGTGCGATCGTCGTAGTCCAGCGCCATCGGAAGTCCGCTCCTCAGCTCGAGTCGATTCGTCCACTCGATGCTCGGTGTTCGGTGGCTTCACGACATCACCCGTCGAGGGTGAATCAGGCTGGGTTCACCGCCTTCGAGGCACCGTTAACGACAGTCGTGAGCATGGCGAAGTACTGGGTAACACGAACCGAGGGAGGACGTTCATGTCGCACCGATCCGCACTCACGGCACTGTTCGGGGTGGCGTTGGCCGCCGGGTTTCTCGCCGCCGGACCGGCCGCCGCGCAATCAGGACTCGGCGACTACACGCCGGTCGACCCCGTGGAGTATCAGGTTCCCGAACCCGAATACGCGGGCAGCGTCTTCTTCACCACGCCCGACGGACGGCACTGCGCCATCTACTGGAACAACGGCCCGGCCGGATGTGACGCCGTCCCGATCGACGCGCCCGCGGGCACCGACCAGCTCCGGGTCGGGATTGTCGAAGCGGCGCACTTCGTCGACGCCGACCGCCCGATCTTCACCCACCCGGCCGCGAAGGTGCTCCCCGAAGGTCACCGGATCACGCGGGAGAACACCACCTGCGGCGTCGGCTACCAGGGGACGGTGAGCTGCGAGGTCGGCGAGCACAGCTTCACCCTGTCGGCCACCTACAGCGTGCTGCGCTGAGGCGTTTTCAACTGCTCGATCACCGCGGTGATGCTCTGCGCGCCGTGCCCGGCGGCGACCGCCCGGCTCAGCAGCTCGTGCATCGGTGCGTGCCAGGACAGGTCGACACCCGTCTCGGTGCCGAGCCGCACATCGTCGGCGACGGCGGTGTGGAACAGCTCGACCGACGAACCGAGACGGGTGTAGTCCTTGTCGTCGATCTCGCCCGCGAGGACCGGCAGCAGCGACTCGATCATCTGCAGCCACTTCACCGAATGGGGCACCATCGTCGAAGCGGGCAGCCCGCGCGAGGCCAGCACCGCCGCGCCTTCGAAGAAGCCGAGCAGCGCGGGGAGCAGGGTCGCACCGACGGCGGATTCGTAGAGCGCGGCCAGATCCGGTTCGGCACCGAGGAATTCGAGATCGCCACCGAGTACGCGCAGGGTGGCGGCGTGGGTGTCGAAGACATCGCGATCGCCGCCGAAATACAGCAGAGTGTGCGGATCGCCCACGGCCGCAGGCACATTCTTGATCGCGCCACCGAGGAAGCGGACGCCCTCGACGTGCGCGAACTCGGCGAATTCCCTTGCCTGAGCGGGTGTTCCGCTGTTCAGCGTGATGAGATCGCGGCCCGCCAAACCGTCGGTGCCGAGCAGGCTCTCGCGGGTGGCGGCGAAGGTGGTGAGGCAGGAGATGATCACCGGGCTCGCGGCGACGGCATCGGCGATGTCAGGGTGCGCTTTCGCGCCTGCCTCCACCAAGGCCGCTGTTCGTTCGTGGCTGCGGTTCCAGACCTGGGTGCGGTAGCCCGCGGCGAGGAAAGCACCGGCCAATGCGCTGCCCATCGATCCGGTGCCGAGTACCGTCACCGATTCCTTGATCATCTCGACTCCTGATCCTCGCGGGCGATCGGACGATCTCCCAGGACCGAGTGTCATGTCGGGCCATCGCAGGAGACAAGTACCCACTTTTGCCATCCCTCGCGCACCGACAGGTAAGCGACCAGGTCACAGATACCAGGGTCGGTGCGCTGTGCCAGGTGTCACCGGCGGGGACGCGGCGCCCGGATTTGTGAACGTTGCCAATGCGGGAACGAGGATGGCGCTCGCGCGCGCGGCACAGTCGTACAGTTTGGGTATGCCGGAGCCCGAGATGACCGAGTTGGTGCAGCGCAGTGTCGAACAGGCCCTGCTCGGTGGCCCGCGGCGATATACGCGCACCCAGGTGGCCGAGCAGTCGGGGGTGCCCGAGGCGGAATCGCGGCGGTTGTGGACGGCGCTGGGGTTTCCGGCCAATGATGACGACGAGGTCGACTTCACGCAGATCGACATCACCGCGGTCACCAACTTTCGGAGCATGAAAGTTGTTGCCGCGTCCAATATTCGGCAGCAGGCCGCGGCCGCGCGGACGATCGGTCAGGGCATGGCGCGGCTGGCGGAGTGGCAGGCCGATCTGGTGCTGGCCGAGATCAAGGTGCGCGCCGCCGCGGCCGATCCCGCGGTTCCCCTGGAGGAACGGATAAGGGCCGCAACGGAATCCACGATGGCCGGCATCGAGCAGTTGCAGGCGTATGTGTGGCGCAGACATCTGGCGGCCGCGGTCGCCAGGTCGACCGAGGCGCAGGGCGACGGTTCGATGCGGACACTGGCGGTGGGATTCGCCGACATGGTCGGCTTCACCCGGCTCACCAGGCACCTGCATCCCGACGAATTGTCCACGCTGCTCGAAGCTTTCGAGTCGACCACCACCTCCGCGATCACCGACAACGGCGGCTGGGTGATCAAGAATGTCGGCGACGAGGTGATGTACGCCGCCGAGACCGCGGCCGCCGCGGCCCGCATCGCGCTGGCCATCCAGGAGTCGACCATGCTCGTCGGCGGCACCCCGGAACTGCGCGTCGCCTTCGCCTACGGCGAGGTGCTGCAACGCTTCGGGGACCTCTACGGCTCGGTGGTCAATATCGCCGCCCGGCTCACCGGCGTCGCCCGACCGGGCAACATCCTCATCGACGATGCCGCCGCCGTTGCTCTCGACGACAACCCCGAATTCGCCATCCGGCACCTGCGCAGCGTCCGTGTGCGCGGCTTCAACCGCCTGCGCCCACACCGCCTGCGGCAGGCATGATCGCGATATCCGAAGTCCCGGCATGGCAGCCCGCTGACCAGCCGTCGAGCGAAACAGGCACACCATTGCCTAGGGTGTCGTAGTGGACTTGGATTGGCGCAGCGTGCGCGAGGACTACACCGTGTTCGCCGATGACACGGTGCTCGCGTTGAACAAGCCGTCGGGGATCTCGGTGACCGGGGAACGCCACGACACCGATCTGGTGGAGCTGGCGCAGGCGGCGGGGACCCAGTTGTATCCGGTGCACCGGATCGACAAGGTGACATCCGGGCTGGTGCTGCTGGCTATCGATCTGGCCGCGCACGGACCGTTGACCAGGCAGTTCAACAATCAAACCGCCCGTAAGGCGTATCTGGCGATCGTGTCGGGCACCGACCTGCCCGATCGTGGCGAGATCGATCTGCCGCTGAGCGTGGGGCGCAAGAATCGGGTGCGTATCGCGGCGCCGCGGGAGGCGATCAAGCGCGCGGGTGATCGGTGGTTCATCGACGAGGCGGACCTGCTGCCCGCGAAGAACTATCCGTCGCGGACCTTGTTCAGCACCGTCGCCCGGCACGGCGAGCACGCGCTGCTCGCGCTGCGGCCGGTGACCGGGCGTCGCCATCAGATTCGCGTGCAACTGGCCTGGATCGGCCACCCGATCCTGGGCGACCCGCTCTTCGAGCGCACCGCCGCGCTCCCCCGCACCCACCTGCACTCCTGGAAGCTCGGCCTCGACGCCGACTGGCTGACCCCACCGGTCCTCGACCTAGAGGCCGTCCCCGGACCCGACTTCTGGGAGCCGTTCACCAGCGACCCAGCCGAAGCCGCGCGACTTCTGCACACCGCCGCACAGCTGATTTCCGGCTGAACACGTCTTACGCCCGGCTCGGCAGCCACTCGGGTGAGCGGCCGAGGATTCCCAGGATGCGGGCCAGGGTCGCGGTCGTATCCGCGACCTCCAGCGCGGGACCGAAGGCGGCGCCGGGGCGAAGGCGAGCCCGGCCGGTGGGGACCGCTTCGGCGATGCGCAGGGCCGCGGGGGCCAGGTCGGCGTCCAAGTCGATGACGTGGCCGACCGATCGGGCGACGTCCCAGGCGTGGACGACGCTGTCGATGAGATGGAATCCGAGGGCGGTCGCGGCGGGGAAGTGACCCGGTGGGATCTCCGGGAGAAACACGGTGCGGGCCTCGCCCGCGGCGAAGGCTTCGACCACCTCGTGCGCGGACCGTACATAGTCGCCGATCGGATCGACGGCGTGGTTCACCACCCAGACCGCCGGGTCGTTCGCACCGCGAGCGGCCGCGGCGAAACCGCGATTCTGAGTGCCCATGTGTTCCAGCAGGGCACGTAGATCCCAACCGGCACAGGGTGTTTCGATCGACAACGGCGCCTCGGACGCCGCCTCGACCGCGTCGATACTCAGCCGCACGGCACGCTCGTGCCGGGCGAGCAGCAGTCGATCTTCCTCCGAAATAGTATGCATACGCTGACCGTACGCTCATGCTTATCATCTGCCAAGGGTTATCGAACGATCCGCCCGGCGGTAGATTTCGACCATGCCGAAAGCGACCCGCCCGGATCTCGCGGCCATGCTCGTCCCACTCGGCCGTGCGCTGACCGAGGCGGAGCGGCCCGTCCTCGACCGCCACGGGCTCACGATGTGGGCGTACGTGGTACTGCTCGGACTCGACGAGCGGCCCGTCCACACCCAGGCCGCGCTCGCCAAGGCGATCCGGGCGGACAAGACCCGGATCATCCCCGTCCTCGACGACCTCCAGCAGCGCGGCTTGATCCTGCGCGAGCCCGATCCGGCCGATCGGCGCGTCAACCTGATCCGGCTCACCGCCGACGGCGCCGACCTGCGCGACCGCGCCCAACACGACATCCAGGAGCAGGAGCAGCGGCTACTGGCCGAGGTCCCCGCCGCCGATCGCCGTACTTTCCTTCGTGTACTACAAACGCTCGCCGACCGCACCACAACCGCGACATCGCAGCGGTGATGAGTGACACAGACCACGTCTTGGGTTTCGACCCGTGGCACGGCTCATGAAGACGGATAAACGCAGGTCATCTAGCCTGGAGAGGTGCCGATGAGTCATACCGGCACACTCTGACGCAACGGAGCGATCCCAGAGAAGAAAGCGACTGCCGATGATCCTGGCGGCTCAGCTCAGCGATACCCACTTCGACCTCAGCGCGCGCAATACCGAACGGGTGGAGGCGGTGATGGGCTACCTGGCGGACCTGCCGCGCAAGCCCGACGTCATTCTCGTGACCGGCGATATCACCGATTCCGGTAAGCCGGAGCAGTACGCGCAAGCACGACTGGCCCTGCGCGGCGGTGACATCCCCGTGTACCTGCTGCCGGGCAACCACGACGACCGCGCGAACTTCCGCACCGCGCTGCTGGACGAGCCCGCCTCGACCACCCCCATCAACAGCGTCCACCGGGTCGGCGCGCTCACCGTGGTCATGCTCGACTCGAGCATCCCCGGCGAATCGCCCGGTCTGCTGGGCGAGGACACCTTCGACTGGCTGCGCGCGACGCTCGCCGAGGCGCCCGATGGCCCCATCCTGGTGGCCCTGCACCACCCGCCCAAGCCGGTGTTCAGTCCCGTCGTCGATGTGATCGCGCTCGCCGACCCCGGTCGACTGGCCGCCGTCGTCGCGGGCGATCCACGCATTGTCGGCATCCTCACCGGCCACGCCCACTCCCCCATCGCGACGACCTTCGCGGGCAAACCCATGATCAGCTGCCCCAGCACCGCTTCCGTCCTCGGCGGCGAATGGGAGGTGACGCCACCCCACCGCGTCATGGACTATGCCCCCGACCCCGCCATCGCACTCCACGTCATCGATGAGAACTTCGGCCTCACAACACATTTCCGCACAGTGGCGATGGGCGGCTGGCTGGCCGAGCCCCCACCCGCCTGATCGCCCGTCATCTAACCCGCTGCCGCCCGCAGTAATTCCATCGTCCGGGTGACGACCGGGTTGCACGACTCGGAGTCCTTGATATGGGCACAGACCGTGCGACGCGGAGTCGGGTTGGTCAGCTCCAGCGCGCGAGAACCGGGCGGCAGGTCCATGGCGCCGAGGCGAGGGACGACGGTGATGCCGACACCGCGCGCCACGAATCGCAGCGCTGACGGATAGTCGGTGGTTTCCACCACGAACCGAGGGGTGAAACCCGCTGCGGCACAGGCATTCAGCATCGCCTGCCGACACGGGCCGTGGCTGGTGTCGTTGTCGATCCAGCGGTATTGCTCGAGTTCGACCACGTCGACGGTGGTGCGGGCCGCGAGTTCGTGGTCGGCGGGGACCACGGCTACGTAGGGCTCGGTCATCAGGTCGCGATGGGTGTAGCCGGAGACCTGGGCGGGTTTGTCGAGGCGAACCGTGAGCGCGATGTCGGGTCGGTTGTCCGATACCGCGGCCAGTTCGTCGACGATCCGGAGCCGGACCCTGGTGTCGGGGAATTCGTGGGTGAGGGTGGCGACCACGTCGGGCATCCAGTTGGTGCCCGCCGAACTGAACGAGTTGATCGTGATCCGGGCAGCCTTGCCCGCCCGCAGGTCCGACACCGTCGACCCGAGCGCGGTCAGCTCGTCGAGCACCTTGGCGGCCTCGCCCGCGATCACCCGCCCCGCCGGGGTCGGCTCCACCCCGCGGCCCACCCGTTCCAGCAGCTGCAAGCCGGTTTCGCGCTGGAGCGCGGCGAGGTGCTGGGAGATCGCCGACGGCGAGTAGCCGAGCGTCGACGCCGCCGCGGCCACCGAGCCGGTCGCGACCACGGAGCGGAAGATCATCAAGCGATGCGTGTCGATCACGGCAACTCCTCACTTCAGTATTACTGAATGATAGATGGCGAATACCCGCTTGTGCTTACCACTCGAGTGGTTCACCGTGGACGTATGACGTCCCGCCTGCCCGCGCTCGCCCTGGTTGCCGTGATGCTGGCCTGGGCGTCGTCGTTCGTGATCATTCGCGGCATCGCGCCCTACGTCTCGGCCGCGGCGATGGCATCCGGGCGACTGCTCGTCGGCGCGATCGTGCTGGTGCTGGTGCTGGCGTTTCGCGGCGGCCGGATGCCGCGCGGCCTGGCGCTGTGGCTCACCCTGGCCTACGGCGTGCTGTGGTTCGGGCTGTACACGGTGCTGGTGAACGCCGCCGAACAGCATCTGGACGCGGGCACCACCGCGCTGCTGGTGAATATCGCGCCCATCGTGGTCGCGGTGCTCGCGGGGTTGTTCCTGAACGAAGGCTTCCCGCCGCTGCTCGTCGTCGGTATCGCCGTCAGCTTCAGCGGCGCCGCGATCATCGCGTTCACCGGGCCAGGCCAACGTGACCGCGTCGGCGTCGCACTCGCGGTGGCAGCCGCCCTGCTCTACGGCATCAGCGTGGTGGCGCAAAAGCTCGTACTGCGGTCCACCGACCCGCTGACCGCCACGACCCTCGGCGCGGTGGCCGGTGCCGTCGTTCTACTGCCGTGGGCCCCGAAAATGGCACACGAACTGGCCCGAGCACCACTCTCCGCCACCATCGGCGTCGTCTACCTGGGCCTGGTATCAACCGCCCTCGCCTTCCTCCTCTGGGCCTACGCCCTCGCCCACACCCCCGCCGGAGTGACGGCTTCCTCGAGCTACGCCGTACCCGCGCTGGCCATCCTCATGTCCTGGATATTCCTCGCGGAAGTACCGACCCCAACAGCCCTCCTCGGCGGCACCCTGTGCCTGACCGGCGTTGCGATCGCCCGCCTGAAGCCGACCATGTTCCACCGCACCCAAGACCGCCCCAGCCACACCACACACCCCAAAACCGCCATGACCGCACCCCAGCCACCCAGCACACCCCAAGACCGCCATGACCGCACCCCAGCCACCCCGTACACCCCAAGACCGCCATGACCGCACTCCCAACCCCGCACCCGCGACCCCTGGGGAGCGGCGGCCACGAAGTGGCCGGTCCGCGGCCGGGTCGCCGGTTAGCGCTC
>NZ_JBHZBG010000048.1:0-27025 GCF_042754695.1 Nocardia sp. NPDC059195
ACTAACGCCTTCGGCGTAGCGCTTTCGAGCCCTGATCGGCGACCCGGCCGCGGACCGGCCACTTCGTGGCCGCCGCTCCCCAGGGGTCGCGGGTGGGGGTTGGGAGTGCGGTCATGGCGGATTTGGGGTGTGGGTGTGGTTGGGAGTGTGGGCATGGCGGATTTGGGGTGTGGGTGTGGTTGGGAGTGCGGGCATGGCGGATTTGGGGTGTAGTTGGGTCAGGCTGCGACCTGGGCCGACTTCGCCGCGACCAGAGCGCTTGTCCACCAATGCAACTGGTCGAGCAACGCCATGGCGGCCTCTTCGGGCTCATGCGGGTCGCGCAGCTGTCCGTTCTCGTCGAAGAGCAGGTAGTAACGCGGGAACGAAACGTAGTTGCGCACGGTGTGGGCGTTGAGTTCGTTGAAGATCTGGCGCAGGTGCTCGATCGCCAGGAGCCCACCGGACGCGCCGCTGTAGCCGACGAAGCCGATGGCCTTGGCGTCCCACTGGGTGAAGTGCCAGTCGATGGCGGACTTGAGGGCGGCGGGGTAGCTGCGGTTGTAGTCGGGAGTGACGATCACGTAGGCGTCGGCGGCGGTGAGTCGCGCGGTGAGATCGCGCATGCCGACCGGACGCACCGGGTCGGGGTCGAGCATGGGCGACACTGCGGGCAGCCCGGCAGGCAGATCGGCCTCGGCGAGGTCGATGATGTCGACCTCGAAGCGGTCGTCGACCTGCTGCGCGAACCAGTTCGCGACCACGGGGCCGAACCTGCCGTCGCGGACACTGCCGATGATGATCGCGAGCTTCACTGTGGACACGATGTTCTCCTCTGTCGTGGAACCGGCCCGATCAGCCGGCACGACCAAATCTCGCGGACCGTGAGCATCGCAGGGAGACCACGCTGAGAGTGGTAGTGGCACGGCCACTCTCCGCCACGCCGAGCTGGGTACCGTCGATGAGGTGAGCGACAACGAACTCGGACTGTTCCTGCGGACCCGCCGCGAGTCTGTCTCCCCCGCCGAGGTCGGGCTGCCCGCCGGGCCACGCAGGCGCACGCCGGGTCTGCGTCGCGCGGAGGTCGCGATGCTCGCGGACGTCAGTGTCGAATACCTGATCCGGCTCGAGCAGGGTCGCGACAGCCATCCCTCCGCCCAGGTGTTGTCCGCGCTCGCCGAGACGCTGCGGCTGAGCCCGCGCGAACGCGTCCACCTGCACCAACTCAGCAAAGGGGCGTCCGGTTTCAGTTGCGGCGCCGCCGAGCAGGGCCCGAACCGCACGGTGCGCCCCACGATCCTGGCCGTGCTCGCCCAGCTCGAACCCGCGCCCGCCGCGATCACCAACCGCTTCACCGAGATACTGGCCTGCACCGAGGGCTATCGGAAGCTGATGGCGCCCAGCGGCCTGTTCGAGCAGGGCGAACCCGCCAACGTCGCCCGATTCGTCTTCACCCACCGCGGTGCCCGCGAGCTGTACCCGGACTGGGACGCCGCCGCCGACAAGCTGGTCGCCTCGCTCAAACAGGGCCCGTACCGCGCCGACCCGATGGTCGCCGCCCTGGTCGACGAACTCACCGTCACCGCGGGTAGCGCGTTCACCGATCGCCTCGCGACCCTGCCCGGACTGCCACCGTCGGGTGGGATCAACCGCCTGCGCCATCCCGAGGCGGGCACGCTGCGGCTGGCCTACGAATCACTGGATCTGTCCATCGACGACGACCAGTCGCTCTACGTCCTGCTCCCCGCCGACGAGGCCAGCGCAAGCGCGCTGGACCAGCTGGTCGGACGCCGCCCCGGCGGCCTGCGCGCCATCGCGAGCTGACCGAAATCGCGGCGGCCGCCACGGGGCCCGCTGCCCGATTGTCCCGATCACCGCGGTGTCGGTGAGGACCGGTAACCTAGGACATCGTGCATCCTGACGTTATCGCCGACCTCGCCGAACTCGACACCACGCTCAAGACGGTCGAGTCGGTCCTCGATGTCGAGGAGCTACGCCGCCGCATCGACGAGCTCGAGCACCAGGCCGCCGATCCCGAGCTGTGGAACAACCAGGAGCACGCCCAGCAGGTGACCAGCGAGCTCTCGCACGCGCAGAGCGAATTGCGCCGCGTCGAAGATCTGCGCCAGCGTCTAGAGGACCTGCCGGTGCTCTACGAACTGGCCGAGGCCGAAGAAGACGCGGCCGCCGCCGAAGCCACCGCCGACGCCGACGCCGACCGCGCGACCCTGCGTGAGGACATCGAGGCGATGGAGGTGCGCACCCTGCTCTCCGGCGAGTACGACAAGCGTGACGCGCTGGTCAACATCCGTTCCGGCGCAGGCGGCGTCGACGCCGCCGACTGGGCCATGATGCTGATGCGCATGTACATCCGCTGGGCCGAGCGGCACAAGTTCCCCGTCGAGGTGTACGACACCTCCTACGCCGAAGAGGCCGGCCTCAAGAGCGCGACCTTCGCGGTGAAGGCGCCGTACGCCTACGGCACGCTGTCGGTGGAGATGGGCACGCACCGCCTGGTCCGGATCAGCCCGTTCGACAACCAGGGCCGCCGCCAGACCTCCTTCGCCGAGGTCGAGGTCCTGCCCGTGGTGGAGACCACCGACCACATCGAGATCCCCGAGGGCGAGATCCGGGTCGACGTGTACCGCTCGTCGGGCCCCGGCGGCCAGTCGGTCAACACCACCGACTCCGCGGTGCGCCTGACCCACATCCCCACCGGCATCGTCGTCACCTGCCAGAACGAGAAGTCGCAGCTGCAGAACAAGATCTCGGCCATGCGCGTGCTGCAGGCCAAGCTGCTCGAGCGCAAGCGCCAGGAGGAGCGCGCCCAGATGGACGCGCTCAAGACCAACGAGGGCGCCTCGTGGGGCAACCAGATGCGCTCGTATGTCCTGCACCCGTACCAGATGGTCAAGGACCTGCGCACCAACCACGAAGTCAACAACCCGACCGCGGTGCTCGACGGTGACATCGATGGCTTCATCGAATCCGGAATCCGTTGGCGGATGCGCGATCAGGACGACGCGTAGCCAGCTGTTCGCTCACAAACCGTGTGCTTCAGCACGTTTGACCGCACGCCGTGACCGACCTGTAACCTTTCTGGTGTGCGTTCGACCGAACCGAAACTGTGCCTGTACAGGTCCATGAAGGAGACGCGATGACCGACGTCCTCGCGGCCAACAGCGGATCCGAGATCACCAGCTGGTTGCGTTCCAGCGGGCTCGAAATCGTTCTGCTGATCGTCGGCGCGATGCTGTTCGGCCGGTTCGCCGCGTTCCTGCGCGACCGGGTGACCACCAAGATCGACTCGGGTTTCCAGACGAGCGACGCCCTGGTCCGGACCGAAGCGGCCAAGCACCGTCACGCGCTGGCCCAGGTGGTCACCTGGGTGGTGCTGACGATCGTGTACGTGCTGGTCGGCATGGAGGTGCTGCGCAGGCTCGGCTTCGCGGTGACCGGACTGGTCGCGCCCGCGGCGGTGCTCGGCGCCGCGCTCGGTTTCGGCGCGCAGCGCATCGTCCAGGACATTCTGGCCGGGTTCTTCATCATCACCGAACGCCAATACGGCTTCGGTGATGTGGTGGAGATCGCGGTGATCGGTTCCGCCGATCCGGCCGAGGGCACGGTCGAGGACGTGACCCTGCGCATCACCACGCTGCGTAACTCCGACGGCGAGGTGATCATCGTCCCCAACGGGCAGATCGTGAAAGTCACCAATCTGTCCAAGGATTGGGCGCGTGCCGCGATCGATGTACCCGTGTCCACGCAGGCCGACATCACCAAGATCAACGAGATCCTGCACGAGGTATGCCAGAAGGCCTACCAGGATCGTCGCCTCAAACCACTGCTCCTCGACGAGCCGTCGGTGATGGGTGTCGAAGATCTCTCGCTCGACGTGATGAACATCCGGATGGTTGCCCGCACATTGCCGGGCAAACAATTCGAAGTGGGCCGCGAACTGCGCGTACGCGTCGCCGCGGCCCTGCGTAAGGAGGGAATCAGTGAAACCACGTAAGTCCACAGCGATCCTGATGGCGGCGTGGCTGTCGACGTTTGTCGTGTACGTGTTCGTCAAACCCACCGATAAGGCGGCGGACGGTCCAACGACGTTCCTCAATGCGGTCCCGACCTGGGTGAATTCCGAACCCGAACGCTGATCGGCGCGTCGCGTCCGGCTGGGACGCCCGCATCGCTGGTTACACTGGCTCCCCGTGATCACCATGCGCAACGTGAGCAAGTCGTACCCGACCTCGACGCGACCGGCGCTGGACAATGTTTCCGTCGATGTGGAAAAAGGCGAGTTCGTCTTCATCATCGGCCCGTCCGGTTCGGGCAAGTCGACTTTCATGCGACTGCTGCTCAAGGAAGAGGCGCCGACATCGGGCGAGATCCGGGTCGCCGACTTCCGGGTCGACAAGTTGCCGGGGCGCAAGGTGCCCAAGTTGCGGCAGCGGATCGGCTGCGTGTTCCAGGATTTCCGGCTGTTGCAGCAGAAGACCGTGGAACAGAACGTCGCGTTCGCGCTGGAGGTGATCGGCAAGCGTCGTCAGTTCATCGAACGGACGGTGCCCGAGGTGCTCGACATGGTCGGGCTCGGCGGTAAGGGGCAGCGGTTGCCCTCGGAGTTGTCCGGTGGTGAGCAGCAGCGGGTGGCGATCGCGCGCGCGTTCGTCAACCGGCCGCTGGTCCTGCTCGCCGACGAGCCGACCGGCAACCTCGACCCCGACACCAGCGCCGACATCATGGCCTTGCTGGAACGGATCAATCGGGTGGGAACCACGGTGCTGATGGCCACCCACGACAATCACATCGTCGACGCCATGCGAAGGCGGGTGGTCGAACTCGACCACGGCAGACTCGTGCGCGACGAAGCGACCGGCGTCTACGGGGTGGGTCGATAATGCGACTGAGTTTTCTGTTCACCGAGGTCGTCGACGGCTTGCGCCGCAATCTCACGATGACCATCGCGATGATCCTGACCACGGCGGTGTCGCTGATGATGCTCGGCGGCGGCATGCTGTCGGTGCGGATGGCCGACAAGACCGAGAACTTCTTCATCGGCCGCCTCGAGGTGCGCTTCTACCTCGACGACGCGGTCTCCGACACCGATCCCGACTGCGCCGCCGACCCGTGCAAGTCGCTGCTCGCCGACCTCAAGCAGACCTCCGGCGTGGAGAGCGTGCAGTTCCTCAACCGCGCCGACGCGCTGGAAGAGGCGAAGAAACTGTTCGCGGACCAGCCGGAAATGGTGCAGTACATCGCCGACTCGCCGCTGCCTGCCTCGTTGCGGGTGAAGATGACCGATGCCGATCAGTATCAGCACATCTACGACAGCTTCGCGACCCGGCCAGGTGTGCGGATCGTGGCCAATGACAAGGAGTTCGTCGACCGGTTGACCAGCCTGTTCGACGGGCTACGCAATGCCGCGTTCGGCTTGGCGCTGGTGATGGCGCTGGCCGCGATGCTGCTGGTGCTGAACATGGTGCAGATCGCCGCGTTCACGCGGCGCACGGAGGTCGGCATCATGCGACTGGTCGGCGCGACCCGCTGGTACACGCAGCTACCGTTCCTCCTCGAAGCGGTCGCGGCCGCCTTCGTCGGTTCGGTACTCGCGATCCTCGGACTGGTGATCGCCCGGCCCCTGGTGATCGACCGGGCGCTGGGCCCACTGTTCGACAGCAATGTCTTCCCGCGCATCACCGGCGACGACATCGCGGTGGTGGCCCTGACGATCGCCCCCGTCGGCATCGTCTTCGCCGCCGTCACCGCCTACCTCACCCTGCGCTACTACGTGCGCGAATAGCGGTGCGCGCGGCGGACCGACTCGATCGGTACCGCCGCGCCTCACCGATACGGACACCAAGCGTGCCGATCGCCGTCCCTACCGGGCTTCGGGCCCGTCACGGGCGCTCCCCCGGCCTGGGCGAGACTCGCGCCGAGCCCCGCGGCGGCGGATGCGCGAATGCGCCGGGTCACCCGAGCGTGCGCAACTGCGGCCACACCTGAGACCAGGGCCGGATCGGGTTGCGGCAGACGAACATCGGCTCGCCCTGTTCGTCGTTGTCGATGCCGAGGCCGTTGTCGAGGGTGCCCGCGGGCTCCACGATCGAGCAGAGCTCGGTGAGTCGTTCGCGGTCGATGCCGACGGTGAGTACCTCCGTCGCGGTGTCCGGCGGAGGCCCCCACCACCAGTAGGCATTGTGGCCGGAATATGGCGTGGGCAGGGCGTATTCGGGGCCGTAGCGCTCGATCGCGCCCGCCTCGCCGTAGTTGGCGGTGAGGATGGGGGCGCCGGGTGGGCGCGCTGCCGCGATCTGTTCGACGTAGCGGGGCCAGGCGATGGTCTCGCCCGCGTCGTAGTTGATAGCGAGGACAGGCGAGTCCCGCAGCCACGCGATCGGCAGCACCGGCAGGAACAGCAGCGCCGACATCACCGCGTTCACCACGATCACCGAAGTGAGGGCCGCCCATCGCTTTCGGTCATCGGCCAGCCATCGGCACAGGCCGACAGCACCGGCCGCGAGCAGCACCGGATACATCCCGCCGAGGTAGTACGCCTTTCCGCCGGTCACGAGAAACACCACGAACAGCACCGCGTAGGTCAGCGGAAACGCCCGCCATCGCGAGTTCCACAACCGCCACAACCCGTACCCCCACAGCGGAACCAGCAACGGCCCGAACAGCCCGAACTGCAAGAGCACGAACATGATCGGCGAATCCGAGGTCCCCGACGAACCACCGGCGATCGCCCTGCTCAGCTCCCACTGCGGCCACCCGTTGCCCGCCTGCCACCACAGATATGGCAGCCACAACACCAGCGCCATCCCGACAGCGAACCCGAAGCACCTGGTAGCGAACAGCTTTCGTTGACCTGCCAGGGCCAGCGCCGCGGCCAGCACGCCGACCGGCACGATCAGCAACACCTTGTTCTGCAGTCCGATCCCGACGACCAGCCCGATCAACAACCACCATCGCGGATCCCGCCCGAGCTTCAACACCAGTAGACAGATCAGCGACCAGGCCGCCAGATCGAACACCGTCGTCCCCAGCAGGTGCCCCGCGCCCATGACCAGCGCGGAACTCGCGACGGCACCGGCGGCCAGCGCTCGCGCGCCACGCCCACCGCCCAACTCCCCCGCGATCAATCCCGCACACACCACGATGAACGTGGCCGCGACGATCGCGGGCAATCTCATGACACATAACGAATCGGGATCGACCGCAGCCATGAATCTGGCCAGAAACGGCGACAACGGCGGCTGATCGGGGTAAGACCAGTCCAGTCGCCGACCAGCTGCCAGAAAGTACAGCTCGTCGCGGTGGTAGCCGTAACGCCCTGAGGTCGCCAGCAGAACCAGCGCGAAAACCGACGCTATGACGGGCACCAGACCAGCGTGACAGACGTCGGCTATCCCACAACGAGTCAGCGCACATCTTACTCTGGAGTAAGATAGACTTACCGAAGAGTAAGATGGTGGGGTCGAAGGCACCCCGACAGCCGAGGAAATCAGGTGATGATGAGCACTCGAGACAGCGCGACGAAGCGACGTCCGAACGACACGTCCGCGGTCGGCCTCAGCCAGCCCAAACGGGACTGGATGGGCGCCGCGATGCGCACATTGACGACCATTACCGGGTCGGAGCTCGCGGAGAAGTACAACCTGCGCAAGCCGATCGAGCGAGTCACCTACGAGGGCACCAAGACCGGGTTCCGCACCCTGGGTGCCGCTACTCGGGCGTTCGCCAAGGTGGCAGGCGGCGGTGAGCCCAAGCGACTGGTCGACAACGAGTCCAAGACCAAGGGCTACTTCGACCTGACCCCGTCCGACGAGCAGCAGATGATCGTCGAGACCGTGCGAGATTTCGCGGGCGAGATCCTGCGCCCCGCGGCCTACGACGCCGACCATGCCGCCAAGGCTCCGCGCGATCTGCTCGAGCGCGCCGCCGAACTCGGCATCACCCTGATCAACGTCCCCGAGGAGCTGGAAGGCGCGGCTTCCGAGCGCGGCGCTGTCACCAACTCCCTGGTGGCCGAGGCGCTCGCACACGGCGATATGGGCCTGGCGCTGCCGATTCTGGCGCCGAGCGGTGTCACTGTGGCCCTGTCGCAGTGGGGCACCGACGCCCAGCAGCAGACCTACCTGCCCGCCTTCACCGGCGATGCCGTCCCGCAGGCGTCCGTGGTGATCAACGAGCCGCGCGCCCTGTTCGACCCGTTCGCGTTGCAGACCAAGGCCGTTCGCTCCCCCAGCGGCTTCAAGCTCACCGGTGTGAAGAGCCTGGTCCCGGCCGCCGCCGATGCCGAGCTGTTCATCGTGGCCGCCGAGCTCGACGGGCGCCCCGCGCTGTTCATCGTCGAGTCCGACAGCGCCGGACTGTCCGTGGAAGCCGACCCGAGCATGGGTCTGCGCGCCGCGGGCCTGGGTCGACTGATCCTGGACAACGTGGCCGTCGGTGCCGACGCCATCCTCGGCGACAGCGACGCCAAGACCCGTGCCGCCGAGTACGGCGACGCGGTGCAGCTGGCCCGGCTCGGCTGGGCCTCGCTGGCCATCGGTACCGGCCAGGCCGTGCTCGACTACGTGATTCCTTACGTGAACGAGCGCGAAGCGTTCGGCGAGCCGATTTCGCACCGTCAGGCGGTGGCGTTCATGGTCGCCAACATGGCGATCGAGCTCGACGGCCTTCGCCTGGTCACCCTGCGTGGCGCGTCGCGCGCCGAACAGGGTCTGTCGTTCGCCCGTGAGGCAGCGCTGGCGCGCAAGCTGGCCACCGACAAGGGCATGCAGATCGGTCTGGACGGCGTGCAGCTGCTCGGCGGTCACGGCTTCACCAAGGAACACCCGGTCGAGCGGTGGTACCGCGACCTTCGTTCCGTCGGTGTCGCCGAAGGCATCGTGCTGGTCTAGGCCCGTTTCTCACCTTCCAGGAGCCCCCTCATGATCAATCTCGAACTCCCCAAGAAGCTGAAGGCGAGCGCCAACCAGGCCCACCAGGTCGCCTCGCAGATCTTCCGTCCCATTTCCCGCAAGTACGACCTCGCCGAGCACGAGTACCCGGTCGAGCTCGACACGATGGCGGCCATGATCGAAGGGCTCGCCGACTCCGGCACCCAGAAGATCGGCGGCGCCGCGGGCGGCCGTAACGACGAGGCCACCTCGGACCTGACCGCCAATGCCAACGGCGGCAACATGTCCGCGCTGCTCAACTCCCTCGAGACCTCGTGGGGCGATGTCGGCCTGATGCTCACCATCCCCTACCAGGGACTGGGCAACGCCGCGATCGCCGCCGTCGCGACCGACGAGCAGCTGGCGCGTTTCGGCAAGGTGTGGGCCGCGATGGCGATCACCGAGCCGTCCTTCGGTTCCGACTCCGCCGCCGTCACCACCACTGCCACCCTCGACGGCGACGAGTGGGTGCTCAACGGCGAGAAGATCTTCGTCACCTGCGGCGAGCGTGCCACCCACATCGTGGTGTGGGCCTCGGTGGACAAGAGCCTCGGTCGCGCCGCGATCAAGTCCTTCGTCGTCCCGCGTGGCGCTCCGGGCCTGTCGGTGGCACGGCTCGAGCACAAGCTCGGCATCAAGGCTTCCGACACCGCCGTGCTGCTGCTGCAGGACTGCCGGATCCCCGCCGACAACATCCTCGGCTCGCCGGAAGTCAACGTGGAGAAGGGCTTTGCCGGGGTCATGCAGACCTTCGACAACACCCGCCCCCTCGTGGCTGCCATGGCCGTCGGTGTCACCCGCGCCGCTCTCGAGGAACTGCGCACCATCCTCACCGAGGCGGGTATCGAGATCTCCTACGACACCCCCGCGATGAACCAGTCCGCCGCGGCCGCTGAATTCCTGCGCATGGAAGCCGACTACGAATCGGCCTACCTGCTCTCCCTGCGTGCCGCCTGGATGGCCGACAACAAGAAGCCGAACTCGCTCGAGGCCTCGATGGCCAAGGCCAAGGCAGGCCGCACCGGCACGGACGTCACCCTCAAGGCAGTAGAGCTCGCCGGCACCATCGGCTACTCCCAGCGCACCCTGCTCGAAAAGTGGGCCCGCGACTCGAAGATTCTCGACATCTTCGAAGGCACCCAGCAGATCCAGCAGCTGATCGTGGCTCGCCGCGTGCTCGGAAAGACCAGCTCCGAGCTGAAGTGACCTGGTAGACAACGACACACCGGTGCGAGTCATCCCGACTCGCGCCGGTTTGTCGTTTCCGGCGGGCGTTTGCCGGATCGGCCCGGATCGGGTCCGCGCGGCGATACGGTGATGGCCGAATTGTTCAGCGCTGTCACGAACACCGCTGGACCAGCGGCAGACGACGGTGATGGGATTGGTGCGTTGTGAGGATCGATACGACGTTGACCGGCGGGCTCGCCACGATGGGCAAGGATGCCACGGCCGCCGAGAGCGCGGGGTACGCGGGCATCTGGACGTTCGAAGGGGCGCACGACCCGTTTCTGCCGTTGTTGCTCGCCGCCGAGCACACCGAGCGGGTCGAGCTGGGTACCTCGATCGCGGTGGCGTTCGCCCGGAATCCGTTGTTGCTCGCCACCATCGCCTGGGATCTACAGGCGTTCTCCCGCGGCCGGTTCGTGCTCGGCCTCGGTAGCCAGATCCGCGCGCACATCACCCGGCGCTACTCGATGCCATGGAGCCGACCGGCCGACCGGATGCGTGACATGGTGCTGGCGGTGCGCGCCATCTGGGCGAGCTGGGAGCAGGGCGGGCGGCTCGACTACCAGGGCGAGTTCTATCAGCACACCCTGATGCCGCCGCTGTTCCGCCCCGCGGCCGCCGAGGTGGCCGGGTTCGGCCCGCCGCCGATCTATCTCGCGGGCGTGGGGCCGGCGATGACCGCGGTCGCGGGCGAAGTCGCCGATGGATTCATGTCGCACCCGTTCTGCACGCCGAGATTTCTGCGCGAGGTGACCCTGCCCGCCTTGGCGCAGGGTGCGGTGCGCGCGCGGAAACCCGTAGGCGACATCGTGATCCACCATTCGGCGATGATCGCGACTGGCAGATCGGCGAGCGAACTCGCCGCGGCCAGGCAGGCCATCCGCAAGCAGCTGGCGTTCTACGGATCGACACCGGCCTACTGGCCGATTCTCGAGCTGCACGATCGAGCCGAACTCGGACCCCGGCTCAAAGGTATGTCCAAGAACGGGGAATGGGATCGGATGGCCGACCTCATCGACGACGATTTCCTCGACGCCGTCGCGATAACGGCCACCGACCCCGCCCGCGCGGCGGAGCAACTGCACGAGCGCTACGACGGAATCGTCGAGCGACTCGGCTTCAACACGCCCTATCGCGTGGACCCCACGCTGCTGACCGAACTGTTGCGGGAGTTGTGATTTCGCGCTAGCCGTCGAGTGTCAGAGCGCGGTCGTATCGTCGACATGGAGTTGACGGTTGAGGCGGTGGGGGTCGACTTCGAGGAGAGGGCGATCCCAGTGCGCCAGCTCAGCGGCGGAGGCGTAGGTGGTGTTCAGGAAGTTCAGAAGGGTGGCATCCGGGTCGGGGGAATGTCGGACTGATTCGTAGGGGAGGACGAATTCGCCGAGCGTGGTGTCCCACTGGGCGCCGTCGGGGCCTGCGGGACGGTCGGAGTAGCCGTCGGGAGCGGGATAGGAATAGGCGTAGAAGGTGCCCTCGGTACCGCCGGGCCAGAAGCCTGCGCTGGCGCATTCGCGGGAGTACGCCTCTTCCATCACCCAGTCGGCGCAGTTCGGGGCGCCGCCGGGGTGCAGGGGCGCGGGACGGCCGGAGAAGCGCGTGCAAGCCAGGTCGAAGGAACCCCAGAAGAATTGCACCGGACTGGATTTCCCGGCGAAACCGGCGCGCCAGAGCTGGAAGACTCGCTCGATCTGGACAAGCTGTTGCCAGAACAGGTGGACGGCGTCCGCGTTGTAGGAGTGGTGGGTGGTGTCCTCGGCGAACGGGATGGCCGGATCGACCTCGTTCGGCGACGCCTCGATGTCGACCACGATGTCGAGCCGACCGAGTACGTGGCCGAGCTCGGCGTAGAAGTCGGCGACCGTGCGCGGGCGCAGGGCGATCGCCGCGTGGCGGCCGTCGCTGCTGCGCAAGACCAGTTCGTGGTCGGCGAAGTCGAATTCGATGTCGAGCAGGCGGCCGTCGACGGGAATCGCACCGGTCGCCAGCCCGCGCGCGCTCACCGCGAACGTGACATTCCACCAGTGGTTGACCAACGGTGTCCCCGCCAATTTCAGCTTGCCGATGATCTGCGACCACATGTGCAGGGTGTCGCGGGTATCGGACCAGGAATCGACGCGCAGGGTCGGCCAGACGGCCTTGGCAGGAGTTGAACGAGCCATCGGATTCCTCGCTCTCTCGGTGCGCGACCGATGTGGGTCCCGCCCGTTCACAGCCAGGTGCGCTGGCTGACCGGTCAACCGCGTGTCCTACGACGTTTCATCCTACGTCGGCGCTGGTAGATCGCATCGCAAGGGCGAATCCAACCCCCGCGGGGTTGTGTGGGACTCCGAGTCTCATATAAAGTGGAGTCTGCGCCACACCAAAGGAGACACCACCGATGCTGTCGACAACCAAGAACACCGCCACCGATCCCGAGTACCACGAGATCCTGCGCAACCTGTCCGAAGGTTCGGTCAACCGGCACTTCGATCCCTACGTCGACATCGACTGGGACTCACCGGAATTCGCCGTGCACAGCGACGACCCGCGCTGGATCATGCCCGATGAGGACCCGCTCGGCCGTCACCCCTGGTACAAAGCCCAGCCGATCGAGAAGCAGATCGCCATCGGCATGTGGCGCCAGGCCGGTATCGCCAAGGTCGGGCTGGATTTCGAGCAGCTGCTGATCCGTGGCCTGATGCAGTACCTGGTGTCGGTCCCCAACGGCGACCCGGAATTCCGCTACATCACCCACGAGGCTGCCGAAGAGTGCAACCACACGATGATGTTCCAGGAGATGATCAACCGCATCGGCTATCGCGATGTGGTCGGCATGGGCACCATCGATCGCAAACTGACGATGGCCATCTGGCCCGCGGTGAAGTACTTTCCCGAGCTGTTCTTCACGATGATCCTCGGCGGCGAGGAGCCGATCGACCACCTGCAGAAGTCGCTGCTGCGCGCCGGCGTCGACCTGCATCCGATGGTGCAGCGGGTCATGCAGATCCACGTGGCCGAGGAAGCCCGGCACATCTCCTTCGCTCACGAATACCTGCGACGGAACGTGCCCGGCATGAACCCGATCGCGAAATCGGTTCTCTCCGTGGCTTTCCCGATCGCGATGCGATTGATGCTCGACATGATCATGACGCCGCCGAAGGAATTCGTCGAGAAGTTCGACATTCCGGCGGAGGTCATGCGTGACGCGTACTGGAGCAGCGAGGAATCGCAGATCACGATGCGCAATATCTTCGGTGACGTGCGCGCCCTCGCCACCAACAGCGGCCTGATGAACCCGGTCGCCAAGCGCACCTGGCGCCTGCTCGGCATCGACGGCCCGGTCACCCGCTACCGCAGCGAACCGGCCCGCAAAGTCGCCTGAGTGATCAGCTGAACATCGACGACCCGCCGGCCAATCGTTGCGGCGGGCCGTCTTGTCTCATCGGAAGCAGGACTGTACACAGCGATGTACAGTTGACTATGGCCGATTACGACAGTGTGCCGCTGACCGAGTTACGTGGTCAGCTCGGTAGTGTTTTCGACGGGGTGTCCGTGAGCGGACGGCCGGTGATCGTGACGCGGGAGGGGAAAGAATTGGTCGCGGTGGTACCTGCTGAGGTGTTGCGGCACGGGGCGTTGCCCCCCGCGTACTTCAACGATGATCTGCGCGAGCAGATCCTGGGCAAGCTCGACGCCAGGATCACCCAGCATTGCGCGGAAGACATCGCCGAGGCCGAAGCCAAACTGAGCAAGCTGATGGGCGCGCTGGACAGTCGCCAGTGAGCGTCGCCGATCACACCGCGCTCACCTCGCTGGCATTGTCGCCGCTGTTCGGGCAGGTGATCATGCGCCAGTTCACCCAGCAGCGCCGAATCCTGGTGGTGCCCACCGTGAGTCTGATGGCCGCGATGCGCGCTGTCGACAACATCGACGAACTCGGGCGACTACTCGACAATCGCGTTGCCGTGCGCTGGGCCGAACTCGACGCGCCCACCGCCATCCGCATCGGCACCACGGTGCCGATCGCCGACGACCACCTCGACTGGCCGCTGATCGCGCCCGTGGTGTTCACCGCGCAGAATCTGGACATGCCGGTCCTCACCGCCAAACCCGAGCTGTATCGCGGCTACAAAGTAGAGATCGCGAACATGCCATAGCCGACCTCTCGAGGTCCTGAACTCGGCTTTCCCCGGGGTAGTGATCGAGCCCACACCTGCTGTCGGTACGGTGCACAGGCGGTCGGCAGCTAGCACTCCCGACCGACACACAGCGGACGAATTACCCGGAAAAGCAGTACCAGGAACACTCTAGGAGAGCTGGTTATGCATCATCTGAGTTTCATGCGTCGCTTCACCACCGCGGTAGCCGTCACCTCGGCCGCCGCCGCCATCGTCTTCGCGGGCCCCGCGGTCGCGGATCCGACGCCACAGACTGTCGACGTGGCCTCGGCCGTCGCGCAGCTGCGCACGACAGTGGCGGACAATCCGGGCGCACTCGCCGCCCTCGACAAGCTCACCGCCACCGGCACCGTCGACGTCGCACTGCCCGCGCAGCCGTACCAGATCCCCGCGACCTCCGATATCGGCCAGAACGGCGGCGGAGCCGGGGTATACGGCTCGGGCATCGCCCTCGATATCGACGGCTTCCGCTTCGGCTTCTTCGGCGGGCCAGGCACCATCTCGCCCAATCAGGCCGGCGCCAAGCTCGAGGTCATGTGGCTGAATCTGTCCAGCGGGCAGAGCGGCACCGCGGTCCTGACCGAACACCAGGACGTGCCGGTCGACACCACCATCCGCACCGCATCGCTGAACACCGGCGGCGGGCTCATCGTGGCCGCGGTCTTCGGCAACCTGTGGCACCGCTGGTCCGTGCCGGTCAGCGAGGCGCACCCGGACGGGTTCGCCTACCAGCTCGGCACCATCCAGCAGCCCTCGTTCGGCGCTGTCACGCGGTAACTTTCGGCCACCACGCACCCCGGGTCCACTCGGTCCCGGGGTGCGTTGTCGTTTCGATGATGCAGCGCAACAGCTTCGGTGTGGCGTAGGTTGACCGGCGTGGAGGAACTGGTCGACCGACTCGAAGAACTGGAACGCCGCGTTGCCGCCCTGGAGAGCGCGCGACCCGAGGACGCGCAGCTGCCGTGGGCGGTGGCCCGGCTGCGGCAGGAGTTCGCCGACGCCGGGCAACGCACCGGCGGTGTGCTGCTCGCGGGCGCGCTGCAACTGCCGACCGGCGAGCGATTCGACTGGCAGGCCCAGTACGCCACCGATGCCATCGTCGGCGATGTATGGACCATCGAGGCCGCCAATTGCCTTGCCGCACTGGCGAACCCGGTGCGACTACGACTGTTGCAGGAGATCGTCTACGGCCGAAGGACCGCCGCCGATCTCGCCGCCATCGAAGAGCTCGGCACCTCGGCCGACATCTACCAGCATCTGCGCCAGCTCGCCGCGGTCGGCTGGTTGCAGACCGCGGGCCTCGGCCGTTTCGAGGTGCCGGAGGGCAGGCTCATCCCGCTACTCGCCGCGCTGGCGGCCGCGCAGCGCTGACCTGGGCGGCGTCTTCACAAGATGTCCTAATTGTCCGGATAGACTACTGTGACGCAAGGCACATCGACTGCTACGGTGAGCGTCGAGTGATCAATGCAGCGGAGGTAGTCGAGTGAACGTGTCACATCTGCTCGAAAGCGTGAAGGCGATCGGCGTGCTGCGCGCACGCGGTGTCTCTGATCCCAAGAAGCCGCTGGAGACCCTGCGGACGATGAAGGAATCGAAGATCTACGGCCCGCAGGCCACCCTCGTGCGCCATTCGGCCCGTGTCGCCCCCGATCAGGTGGCCCTCGTGGACGAGCGCGGTGAACTCACCTACCGCGAACTCGACGAGCAGTCCACCGCCATCGCCCGCGGCCTACGTGAAGCGGGCATCGGCGAGGGCACGGTCATCGCCGTGCTGGCCCGCGATCACCGCGGCCTGATCATGTCGATGATCGCGGCGGGCAAGCTGGGCGCGCGGATCGCGCTGATGAACACCGGCTTCGCCAAGCCGCAGTTCGCGGAGGTCTGCGAACGCGAGAACGTGCGCGCGGTACTGCACGACAGCGAGTTCCTCGCCCTGCTCGACGCGCTGCCCGCCGACCTGCCGCGCTACCTCACGTGGGTCGACGAAGGCACCGCGCTGCCCGCCGGCGCGACGACATTCGACGACCTCATCGCGAACAACGCCACCGAGGATCTGCCCGCGCCGAGCAAGCCGGGCGGCTTCATCATCCTCACCAGCGGCACCACCGGCCTGCCCAAGGGCGCACCGCGCACCAAGGTCACACCGATGGCTACCGCGCAGTTCGTCGACCGCGTGCCCTTCCCGAGGCGGGGCACGGCGATGATCGTGTCGCCGATTTTCCACAGCACGGGTCTCGGCACCTGGCTGGTCAACTCGATCCTGTCGAACAAGATCGTCATGCGCCGCCGATTCGACGCCGAGGCCACCCTCGCCGCGATCGCCGAGCACAAGGTCGAGATGCTCGTCTGCGTGCCGACGATGCTGCACCGGATGACCGAGCTGCCGCCGGAGGTCCGCGCGAAATACGACCTGTCGTCGCTGAAGGTCATCCTCTTCGCCGGTTCCGCGCTCACCCCGGAGCTGTGCATCCGCGCCACCGAGGCCTTCGGGCCGGTGCTCTACAACCTCTACGGGTCGACCGAGGTGGCCATCGCGACCATCGCGAACCCGGCCGAGCTGGCGGAAGCGCCGGGGACGGTCGGCCGGTCGCCGATCACCTGCGAGGTCCGCCTCTACGACGACCAGGACCAACCGGTCACGACACCGGGCGCCCGCGGCCGGATCTTCGTGCGCAGTGGCGCGCCGTTCGAGGGCTACACCGACGGCAGGCACAAGCAGATCATCGACGGTTTCATGTCCAGCGGCGACATGGGCCATTTCACCGAGACCGGGCTGCTCATGGTCGACGGCCGCGATGACGACATGATCGTCTCCGGTGGCGAGAACGTGTACCCGCAGGAGGTCGAGAACCTGCTGGTCGAGCGGCCCGAGATCTTCGACGTGGCGGTGATCGGCGTCGATGACCAGGAATTCGGAAAACGCTTGCGCGCCTTCGTCGTTCTCGAAGAGGGTCAGGCGATCGAGGCCGCCGAGATCCAGGCGCACGTCCGGGCGAATCTGGCCAGGTTCAAGGTGCCGCGCGAGGTGATCTTCCTCGACGAACTGCCCCGCAACGCCACCGGCAAGATCGTGCGCCGCACCCTCATCGACTATGAGGTCTCACAGGGATAAGCCCGAGGTTACTACGGAGTAGAGTACGGCCGGATCGCTTGCTAGTGTTAGCGACAGCACTGGATCTCGAAGACGCGGTCCGGCCTGCGGTTCCGCGCGGGCTCGGTCTGCCGGAAGGCTGTTCGATGTCTCTGTCTCTGCCCGCGCTAGGTACCACCGCCCGACGTGCGGGTGATCTCGCGCTCGGCGTCAAGGTCATGGTGGATCGCAAGCTGTTCAACCCGCTGCGCCTCGACCACGCTGCCCGTTCCTTCCGCAATGTCTCGAAGTTCGGCCCGTTCGCCGGCGTCGTCATGCATGCCGCGCAGAGCAGGCCGCAGGCGGGCGCGATCGTCGACGAACTGGGTGAGATCACCTTCGGCGAACTCGACGCACAGGCCAACGCGTTCGCCCGCGGCCTGCGCGCCAGCGGGATCAGCGAGGGCGACGTGGTCGCCGTGCTGGCCCGCGACCATCGCGGCATGGTGTTGAGCCTGCTCGCGGCGGGCAAGCTCGGCGTGCGCGCGGTGCTGATGAACACCGGGTTCGCCAAGCCGCAGTTCGCCGATGTCGCCGCCCGCGAGAAGGTCAAGGCGGTGCTGCACGACAGCGAGTTCCTCGACCTGATGAGCGCCATCCCCACCGAGATCCCGCGCGTGCTCACCTGGGTCGATGAAGCGCACGGAGCCGACCCGTCGATCCCGACCGTGGCGTCGCTGTCGGCGGGCCGTTCCAACGCCGCGGTCGCCGCGCCGAGCAAGCCCGGCGGCATGGTGATCCTGACCAGCGGCACCACCGGCACCCCCAAGGGCGCACCGCGCGACAAGGTGAGCCCGTTCGCCTCGGCGCAGTTCGTGGATCGGGTGCCGCTGCCCAACAACGGCACCATGATCATGGCGGCGCCGATCTTCCACGGCACCGGTCTGTCGCAGTTCACCCTCGGGCTCGCCCTCGGGAACCGAGTCATCTTCCAGCAGCGCCGGTTCGATCCGGAGCAGACCCTCGCCAATGTGGTGAAGTACCAGGCGGATTCGCTGGTCGTGGTGCCGACCATGTTGCAGCGCATCCTCGATCTGGACGAGCAGATCCTGGCGAAGTACGACCCGTCGACGATGAAGGTCATCTTCGCCGCGGGCTCGGCGATCGCGCCCGACGTGGTGACCCGCACCCTCGACTACTTCGGTGATTCGCTCTACAACCTCTACGGGTCCACCGAATGCGCGGTGATGACCGTGGCCACCCCCGAGGATCTGCGCAAGGCGCCGACCACCGCGGGCAAGGCACCGGTCGGCATCCGGATCGTGTTGCTCGATGAGAACCGCAAGCCGATCACCGCGCCGAACGTCACCGGAACGATCTTCGTGGACAACGGTTTCGCGTTCACCGGGTACACCGACGGGCGGACCAAGGAGATGGTCGACGGGATGATGTCCAGCGGCGACGTCGGCCATTTCGATGCCGACGGGCTGCTCTTCATCGACGGCCGCGACGACGACATGATCGTCTCCGGCGGCGAGAACGTCTTCCCCCTGGAAGTGGAGAACCTCATCGCGGGTCGCGCCGACGTGTTCGAGGCGGCGGTCGTCGGTGTCGACGACCACGACTACGGCAAACGCCTGCGCGCGATCGTGGTGCCCGGCCCGGAGTCCACGCGGGATGCCAAGGAGATCAAGGACTTCGTCCGCGAGAACCTGGCCCGCTACAAGGTGCCGCGCGAGGTGATCTTCGTCGACGAACTGCCCCGCAACGCGACCGGCAAGCTACTGCGCAAGCCGCTGATCGAGATGGCGGTCGACGCGGACTGAGCAGGCAACCATAGTCCGCCCGATCGTTTCGGGCGGGCGATGGCGGTCGACTATCATCAGCGCGTGATCATCGGGTTCGAGCAGGCGTCCGCGCCGTCGCGTGCTGTCGGCGCGCGGCTGCGTGGTGCCTGCGCGGGTTCGATGTCGGGTGCGCTGTCGTTGGCCGCACACGGCGTGGCGGCCGGTGGGTCGCTGCCGGGTAGCACGGCGATCGTGTTGCTGGCGGCGGCCTCGGCCGTCGTCGGCGCGCTCGTCGCCGGGGTCGGCCGGCTGCGCGACGGTGCGCTCGGATTGGCGGCGGTGCTGCTGGGCGGTCAGCTGATCGGCCACTCCACGATGAGCTGGTCCGGGCATTCGCACGCGCCCGACGATTCCCTCGGGCTCGGCATGCTCACCGCCCACACCGTCGCCGCGCTGCTCGCGGCCGTGGTGATCGTCGGCGCCGAGGCCGCGTATCGGATCGGCAGCGCCGTTCTGGCGCGCATCCTGCCCCTGCGCTACCGCACTCCTCGCATCCCCGACCCGGCGCCGTTGCTCCTGGTCCACCGCGATCGCGTCATCCTGCGAATCTTCGCCACGCAGTCGCTGCGCACCCGCGCTCCCCCGCTCGCGATCGGTTTCTGAACTCTCCCTCACCCAGTGCACGGACTTCGTCGTGCGCTGTCCGCGCGCATCAACTAGGCGACGAGTTGTCGGCACCGGCACCGGCTCCCAAGCCCGCGCCTGCCGCGTCCGCTCGTGCCTGCTCGATGTGACCGACGCTGCTCGATGTGACCGCTGCTCGATATGACGGGGCTGTTCGATGCGGCCTCTCGATGCGAGCGAAGCGCGCTCGAGCGGCCGCGATTCGTCAGCACCGCGCGACGAAAATGCCGGCGCACAGTCGATCCACGGTGCCCGCGAGGTCAGCGTCGTCTCCGCATCCGCGCGGCCGCACCGTGGGCTGTCGCCGATTCCGGCGCACGGCCGGATACGCCTACGCGCACTGGGTTCCAGCACTCCAGAAATGAATCATCATGAGCATCACGGACACCCGTCCAGCTGAGGAGAACTCCCCCTCGGCACCGCCGGCTTCCGGTGGACGTCCACGTTCCGGCTCGCGCCGGGCCCTACACCTCTATCCGCTGGCCCTGCGCCTGCATTTCTACGCCGGGATCTTCGTCGCCCCGTTCATGCTGATCGCCGCGCTCACCGGCGCGCTGTACGCGATCGCGCCGACGATCGAAAGTTTCGTCTCGCGCGACCTGCTCCAAGTCGACACCACCGGCCCCGAGCAAGCCCTGTCGAGCCAGGTGGGGGCGGCCGTCGCGGCCCGTCCCGATCTGACGCTGGTCGCCGTCGCCCCCGCGCCGAACGAGGGCGACACCACGCGCGTCCTGTTCAACGATCCGACGCTCGGCGATTCCGAGCGGCTGTCGGTGTTCGTCGACCCGCACACCGCCCAGCCGGTGGGTGAGTCCGTGGTCTACGGCAGCGGCGGCGCGCTGCCGCTGCGCACCTGGCTCAGCGAGTTCCATCGCAGCCTGCACCTGGGCGAGCCCGGCAGGCTCTACAGCGAACTGGCCGCGTCGTGGCTGTGGGTGATCGCGCTGTTCGGGCTGGTGCTGTGGGTGCATCGGGTGCGGATGCGGCACGAGCGCAGGTCCGCGCAGTGGTTGCTCAAGCCGGATCTGTCCCAGACCAGGCGTCGAAAGATGAACTGGCACGGCGCGATCGGCGTCTGGATCCTGCCGGTGGTGCTGCTGCTCTCGGCCACCGGCATGACCTGGTCGACCTATGCCGGCGAGAACGTCACGAAGCTGCGCGAAGAACTCAGCTGGACCACGCCCGCGGTGAGCGTCGCCCTGCCGGGTGCCGGGTCCGCGGCGCCCGCGCCGAGCGAACACCACAGCGCGGGCCACATCGCCCCGGCACCGGTCGATCCCGCTGCCCAGATCGCGCAACTCGATCGCGTCTACGAGGTGGCCCGTGCCAACGGCATCACCCAGGGCGCCGAAATCTCCATCCCGGCAACGCCGGAGAAGGCATTCGGTGTGAAGGAACTCCGCCTCCCCGGCACCTATACCGTCGATTCGCTCGCCGTCGACGGGTCGACCGGCACAGTCACCGACCGGCTGGCGTTCGCCGACTGGCCGCTGATGGCCAAGCTCACCAACTGGGGCATCGCCTTCCACATGGGTCTGCTGTTCGGCCTGGTCAATCAGCTGCTGTTGCTCGCGATCATGGGCGGCCTCGTCACCGTGATCGTGCTCGGTTACCGGATGTGGTGGCAGCGTCGACCCACCCGAAGGACCGCGCTGCCCGTCCCGCCACGGCGTGGGGTGCTGCGCCGGACGTCGCCGTGGATCACCGTCCCGCTGGTTGGCACGGCGGTCGCTATCGCTTGGTTCATCCCGCTGATCGGGGTGAGCTTGCTCGTCTTCCTGCTCATCGATATCGCATTGGGACTCGCCGCGCGTGCGGAGAAGGTGTAACGCATGGCTAACTATCGAGGAAACATCCCATGTAACCCATGAACCTCGATGATCGGAGCTTCCCCATGAGAACCTCAGCTCGCGCAGTTGCGATGTGCCTGGCCGCACCGGTCATCGCCGTCGCCTTGACCGGTGTCGCCGCTGGTACCGCCGCCGCTGATACCGGCTGCCAGGGGTCGATGAACGGCCCGTGGGCATTCAACGGTGGATGTTATGGCGGCGAGGGCACCTACCGGCTCGAGGTCGACTGCATCGGATACAACATCGCGCCCTTCGCCGTCGGGCCGTTCACGATCCGCCAGGATCTGCCCGTCGGCCAGGCGGGCACGGTGGCGTGCTTCGGTCCGAACTGGTCCAGCGCAGGCTGGGCTGTGGGTTCGCGGATCTTCCGGCTCTGACACCGCGCTGCGCGGACGGGGCCCCTAGGATCCGATGATGCCGCTGTCCCGTCGACAACTCCTGCGTACCGGCGTGACAGGTTCGATCGCCGCGCTGGTCGGAGTGTCGGCGGTGAGCAGTGCGAGGTTCGCCGCGCCCCGGTGGCTCGGCGAACCGTTCTCGCTCGGGGTCGCGTCCGGCGAACCGACCTCGGACGGGGTGGTGTTGTGGACGCGACTGGCTCCCGATCCGCTCGCACCCGACGGGTACGGCGGGATGACGGTCGACGCGGTGACCGTCGACTACGAGGTCGCCGAGGACGAACAGTTCACGAAAGTGGTGGTCAGGGGATCGGCGGTGGCCACCCGCGCGTTGGGCCACAGCGTGCATCCCGAGGTAGCCGGGCTGGCACCGGATCGCTGGTATTACTACCGCTTCCGGGCCGGCTCGGCGATCTCACCGATCGGCCGCACCCGCACGACGCCGCCACCGCACAGCCCGACCGAACGGCTCCGGTTCGCCTTCGCGTCGTGCCAGTCGTGGAGTTCGGGCTACTACACCGCCTATGAGCATCTCAGCGCCGAAGACCTCGACCTCGTCGTCCATCTCGGCGACTACATCTACGAAACCTCCTGGATCCTCGCCCGCCGCGGTGCGCACATGCCGCCGCAACTCGCCGGCGAGGCAGTGGATCTGACCGGCTACCGACTGCGCTACGCCCAAGCCAAAGGCGAAGCGCCGCTGCAAGCCGCGCACGCGGCGTTCCCCTGGCTGGTCACCCTCGACGACCACGAACTCGACAACAACTGGGCCGGTGACAGTCCCGGCCTCGGACTCGACGTGTACCGCCTCCCGCCACTGTTCCGGCGCCGCAAAGCCGCCGCCTTCCAGGCCATGTACGAGCACCAGCCGATGCGACTCGCCCAGCTCCCCGCGGGCCCGTCGATGCACTTGCACCGGCGCTACCGGTTCGGCGATCTGGCCGAGTTCACCATGATCGACACCAGGCAGTACCGCACCCCCCAGGCCTGCGGCGACGGCTCCGCGGTGATCGGATGCGCCGACCGGTTCGCCACCGACCGCACCATTCTCGGTGCGGCCCAACGTGACTGGCTCGTCGATGGGCTCGCCACCTCGAATGCCCGCTGGCAGGTACTCGGCAACCAGGTCGCCATGGCCCAGTCCGACTACGACCCGGGCCCCGACCTGCTACTCGGCACGGATGCGTGGGATGGCTATGTCGCCGACCGCAATACGGTGCTGGCCGCTGCCGCCGACCACGCTGTCGACAACCTGGTCGTGATCACCGGCGACCGCCACGAGAACTACGTCGCCGACCTACGCCGCGACTATGCCGATCCCGAATCCCCTGTTGTAGCAACCGAGTTCACCGGCACCTCGATCAGCACCGGCAGCGACGGCGCCGACCTCACCGACGCGGGCCGCACGCTGCTGGCTGCCAACCCGGACATGAAGTTCTACAACCGCCAGCGCGGCTACGTCCGTGTCGACCTCGATCATCGTCAGTGGCGCAATGACTTCCGCGTCGTCCCGTATGTCAGCCGACCGGGCGCCCCGATCAGCACGCGCGCGAGTTTCGTTGTCGAGGAAGGGATCCCCGGCGCCAACCAAGCGTGAGGTCATGGATCTCGGGTGCTTCCACTGCGCGCGCGTGCGCCGTGCGTCGTAGCGAAATCGCGCTGAACACAAAGGACAACTGTTCAATCCAGTTTGTGCGCACCCGCGGCGGGCTCGACGGTGAAGACGCGGGGTGGGGCGAAACCCGCGGTGGCGAAACGGTTGATGATGTTCTCGGCGACGTGGTCGGCGTGGTCGACCAGAGCGATGATGCTGCCGCCGAAGCCGCCGCCGACCATGCGCGCACCGTGGGCGCCCCCGTCGAGTGCCGCTTCGACCGCGAGATCCAGGGTGAGCGCGGATACTTCGAAGTCTTCGCGCAGCGAATGGTGTGAGGCCGTGAGCAGCTCACCGATCGCCCGCGGGTCCGCACCGGTGCGTAGCCGGTCGGCGACCGCGAGCACCCGCGCGTTCTCGGTGACAACGTGCGTCGCGCGGCGGCGCAGTAGTGGATCCCGCAGCCGGAGAAGGTCTTCGGCGGTGGCGTCGCGCAGGGCGGGCAGGTTCAACGCGTCGGCGGCGGCTTCGCATTGCGCTCTGCGTTCGGCGTATCCGCCGTCGGCCAGGTCGTGCGGGTTACCGGTGTCGGCGACGATCAGCGTCAATCCAGCGGCATCGAGATCGAACGGAATCTGTTCGGCACCAGCGGTTTCCTTGCCGGCGAACGCACGGATATCGAGGAACAGGGCGTGGCCTTCGGTGCACAGGATCGAGGCGGACTGGTCGAGCAGGCCGGTCGGCACGCCGGCGAAACCGTTCTCCGCCGCCCTGGCGATCTCGACCATGTTCCGATCGGTGAGTTCGGGCGCGAACAGATCGCGCAGCGCGATCGTCACCGCGCAGCACAGGGCCGCCGACGAGGACAGGCCGGCGCTGATCGGCACCGCGCCGTCGAGTTCGAGGTTCACCCCGTCGACTCGATGACCGCCGCGAACGAACTCGTCGACGACGCCGAGCGGATAACGGGCCCAACCGGGCAACCGATCCCGTTGCGCCACGAGTTCGCGCACCCGCACCTGAACGACGTCGCCGGGCCGCTGCGCCGAGGTGAGCCGCACCAGCCCGTCACCGCGTGGCCCAGCCGCGCAGACGACGCCGAGCGATAGCGCGATGGGCAGCACGAACCCGTCGTTGTAGTCGGTGTGCTCGCCGATGATGTTGACCCGGCCCGGCGCGATCCATTTGTCCACCCGTACTTCCCTTCCGCTTCCTGCGACGATGCCACCACCGAACACCCGCGACAGACAAGCCTGGGATATCGGGTGCCGAATCGGTATCCGGCAATGCTCGCAACGCATCGACAGCGGGGCCACGGACGTGTCATGATCGACTGAGTTGTAAAGGTTTTGAGCGTCGGCGCTTGCCGGCTGGGGATAGTGCTCGAACAACAACACTCGGTGTTCTCGGCCGATACTTCGAGTGATTCACCGGCCTTCCATTCGATCGACGCTCGTCGCGTGCGCAGCAAGATCGAGGGGGGCTGATGACCATCAGCGAGACACGCTACGGAAGCAGGCGACGGTGCGCGGTGCTGCTCGGCGCGGCGGGGGCCGTGCTGCTCGCGCCGTTATCAGGTGGCCGGGCGCTGCCCTTTGTGCTGCTCGTCGTGATCGTCGTGGGATCGCTAGCGATGATCGGGTACGGCATGTACAGCCATCGGCCCACGCACCGGCTGCCCTGGTATCTCCTGGCCGCCTCGGTTCCGCTGTTCGCCACGGGCACCGCGATACGCGCGCTCGGGCTGCATCCGGGCTGGCACCCGGTCGACGATCTGTGCACCTTGGCCGCCTCGCTGTGCCTCGGCCTGGCCGCCGTCGGCTGGCTGCAGCCGCACAAGCTCCGTAACGCCCGTGACCTGTGGCTGGACTCGACGCTCATCGGACTCAGCGCGCTGCTGGCGTCGTGGACGTTCCTGATCTCGCCGATTCTGCGGCACGGCACCGGGTTCGTCGATACCGCGCTGGCCGCGAGCTATCCGGTGATCCACGCCTTGCTGGCCACCGTGCTCGCGCATTCGCTGGCGACAGTGGTTCGCTCGGAGACGTCGCTGCGGTTGTTGCAGGCGGCGCTGATCGCCGTGCTCATCGGCGGCTTTCTCGAAAGCCTCACTGCCGCAGGCACAATCGCGGTAGATCCTGAGTTCGCGGTGGTGCCACAGCAGTGGGCGTATCTGCTGGCCGGATTGGCCGCGGTGCAGCCGACGATGGGCGCCCTCCGCGACGCCGAGGATGTGGGACCGCATCGATCGCGGCAGCGGGCCGGGATGATCGCGGTGGCGCTGGTGGCGGCCTCGCTGGTCAGCGTGGTCGGCGCCGACCTCGGGGTCCTCGACCGGGTGGTGATCTGTTCGCTGCTCACGATGCTGCTCGTCGGGGTGCTGGTGCGCAGCGAACGCGCCATCGCCCGCAGCATGCGCAGTGAACGCCGAGCCCACTACCAAGCCGACCACGACCTGCTCACCGGCCTGTTCAACCGCGCCGCCCTGCTGCGCGCACCACTCCGGTACCGCGAGCAGTGGGCCGGAAAACCGGTGTGCCTGCTGTTCATCGACCTAGACGGCTTCAAAATGGTCAACGACAGCTACGGCCACGCCGTCGGCGACGAACTCATCGCCAACGCCGCCTCCCGCATCCGCCGCACCACCACCAGCGCCGACCTCACCGCCCGCTACGGCGGCGACGAATTCGTCGTCCTCGCCCCCCGCACCCGCACCGAAGCCGCGGTCCTGGCCGAACACATCCTCGGCGCCTTCATCCGCCCCTTCGAACTGAGCTGCGGCGAAATCCCCATCACCGCCAGCATCGGCGTCGCCTGCCTGACCACCCGCCCCACCGAGACAACGATCTACGACCTCATCCGCACCGCCGACGCGGCGATGTACCACGCCAAGGAATACCGCCTAGGCCTGAGCTTCCACGACGAGCTGAGAAAACCAACCCCCCGCCGCCCCCATCTACGAACTACCAACCCCGCCAGCACCGCGGTCTAACCCCAAAATCCGCCATGACCGCACCCCACAACACGCCCGAAGTCCGCAGCCCTACCGCACTCCTAACCACACCCCACACCCCGAAGACCACAGCGCTACCGAACCACCAGCCACCCCAAGACCGCAGCCCTACCGCGCCACCAGCCACCCCAAGACCGCAGCCCTACCGCGCCACCAGCCACACCCCACACCCCGAAGTCCGCACCCCTACCGCACTCCCAGCCCCACCGTGCACCCCAAATCCGCCATGACCGCACTCCCAGCCCCGCACCCGCGACCCATAGGGAGCGGCGGCCACGAAGTGGCCGGTCCGCGGCCGGGTCGCCGGTTAGCGCT
>NZ_JBHZBG010000049.1:0-17969 GCF_042754695.1 Nocardia sp. NPDC059195
AGCCCTGCCGACTACGAATCCGCTCACGCGCCCGATAACATGGCTCAAGCCGCGTAATCACAAACCCCCGTGTCCAGTTTCCGGGGTCAAGGCCCCCCACTCCCCGAACCGATTCGGTCAGGAACTGATCGGGGCCTCCCGGTCGAGCACCGACCTTTCGCTTGAAAAGACAAGCGCTCTACACCCAGAGTGCCCGTTCAGGGCTCCACTCCTCGCCGGTTTCAACCTCGGGAAGCGAACCAAGGATTCGGTTGTAGCAACGACCTGCGACCGCGATGGCCGTTTCGAGGTCATGGTGGTCCGAAGCCAGCGGGCTCTTCTTCGCCTCGGACGTCCAGCCGCGATTCCAATCCGGGCCAGGACTAGTGAGCGTGACCGGCAGTGTGCCGATGCCGCGCGCGGCCCGCTCACGTTCGACCGCCGCGACCGCCAGTCGGAGGCTGATCGGCAGGAACATGCTGACGAGCAACAGGTCGACAAGATCGCGGTACCGGCCGGACGATTGAAGCGCACGCGTGCCGTAGATCTCGTACATCGCGCAGATTTTGTCTGCGATCTGGTCGACGAGCGGGTAGAGCTGGACGTCGGTTTCCGGCGGAAAGTCGTCGGTATCGATCAAGCGTGGGATCGACTTCCGCTCGACTGGTCCAACTAGTTCTCGCCGTGCGCCGACGATATCGATACTGAACGTATCGAACGTTGTGCTACCGAGTAGCGCGCCGACGGTGACCCGTGCACCTTTCCCGTTGCTCAGCGCCACTGGTTGGCCAACCTCGAAACGGAAGTGATCAATGCGGTGGTCGCGAACCACGCGACGTAGCTCAGCAACCGGGTCCGCAGCGTCTGACGCGACCATCAGGTCAATGTCACGGCTGTATCTGGCGTGCGGAAGACGCACCATCATCCCGACCCCGCCCTTGAGGATCCACCCCTGCGGGTCGGCGTCGAATACACGCGCGAGGAAGCGGGACATCACGAAACTCCGCTTCACTGTGTTGAATTGCTGGCCGTTCTCCTTAGCATGAGTCTTCAGCCGATGGGTGATGCTAGTTCTGACGGACTGCGGGGACCGCTCCACTTTGCTCACCTCTCTGAAGTAGGTCTCGCAGCGGCGCGCGCTGCGATCTCGGCCAGTGCCACGGTGTTTGCCGATACACCGGCCTGTTCGATCAGTGCTTCGAGGAATCCGTCACCGTCGAACGGGCGGTAGCCGTAGCGGAATGCGTGCGCCGCCAGCACTGTGACGACGTCCTCGGTAGCAACCAGGCTGCGGGTAAGCGCTTCGCGAACAACTGTTGCCAGATGACCGGCGTCCACGAAGGCAGCCGCCAGGTCATCGATCGTGCGGACCGGAGTTGTCACAGGTAGTCCGTCGACAACCTGCCAGTCGTCACGGACGAGCTCCCCGCGGTGTACTTCGATATCGGGTAGTGCGAGCCGGATCCGGCGGGCTGCGGTCAGCTCCACTACGTCGGCGTCGAGGTCACCCAGCTGGTGCATCTCTGCCGCGGTGCGATGGGATAGGACACCGGTCGGTACATCCTGGTCGAGGCGCTCCCAGACGACTCGCGCCGGATCGATCGCGATCCAAGCAACCCGTTTCTCCTGATGCTCGTCATAAGGAAATCGCGCGACCCGGTACAGGCCGTGGTGCAGTCGTTCCAGTACGCCGGAATCAGCCATCTGCTTGAGCTGCTGGGGTGTCACACCAGCTATCGAGCGTGCCTGCCTGCTGGTGATCAACCCCCGCTGCTCATTGGCGAGTCCCACCACCTCTGCGGCACGACTGGTTGTAGACATGGCACGATAATAGCCAATTCTGACCACTTTTGTGCCAGATATGGCTATTATCGTGCCATATCCAGTCCACAGGGAACGGGACATGGGCAGCACGCCGGGCGAACCCCGAGCGCTGGCTTCGTCAGTCGGCTGCGGTCTCCTGTTGCAATCCCAAGTAGCTCCAGTGCACGTCTTGCCGACCATGCGGGTCTGCACGCTCGCTGAGGTGCACAACGCTCAGACCATGGCCTCGGGCGAGCTCGATCGTCTCGTGTGCCGAAACGTGGAACATCCGCCGTCCGGCCGGGACGGGGCCGTGGCGCAGGGAGAGGATCACCCGCCCCTCGAAGGCAAGCAAATCGGCGATCCTCTTCATCGCTGACGACCGCTGTGGTTCATCCAGATGCATCCACACCGCCGTCAGAAGGATCACGTTGAAGCGTGCGCCGCGACTGCGAAGAATCCGCATTTCGGGCAGCGAGTCGTCGACCCATTCGATGGCCCGGCCGACATGGATCTGTTGACCAAGGGCTCGAAGTTCCGCGGTGGGCTCAGCGGCGACGACCACATGCCCCTGGCCTGCCAGTGCGGCGGCATCGCGGCCGCTGCCTGCGCCGATGTCGAGGATCGCGCTGGGCCGAGAGGGGAACAGGTGCAGTACGTCACAGTGAACATCGGCGAAGGAGACGCTCTCGTACTGCTCGGCGAGCGCGTCGGCGGCTTCACCATAGCCAGCGGTACTGGACAGGGCCTTCGGATCGATCATTCGTCAACGCTAGCGATCCCACGTGCCCTCGGCATCGGCGAACTCGACCCATGCACCCCGCAATTCTGCGCGTCGTCGAGCACCGTGGCGGTCGAGCCATGCTGCATGCGGGGCTACCCGCGGCACCGCAACTCAGCGACGCAACAGGTCTACGACACCCGTGTTGGACTCGTGCCCGCCGCCCTCGGCGACCCGCCGCTCCATCAGTGCCATGAAGGGCGTGAGCAGCTCCGGACTGACGCCTTGTTCGGCGGCGGTGCGCAGCAACGTGCCGTTCGTCGTGACCATCATCGCCAGATTCGATTCGACACCCTCGGCGTAGTCGCCACTGGCCAGCTGGGCGGCGGTGCCGTACGCGTAGCCGGCCATCGCCTGCTGGTAGCCGACCATGAAGGGCGCGAAATCGACCGGTGCGATGTCCTCCGCGCGGATCAAGGCGAAGCCGTGCGCGGCGCCGGCGAACATGCCCCACATCGCGCTGAGCAGGGCGATGTCATACAAGGCCGCGAAACCGGCATCGGTGCCCACATACTTGACCCCGGCGGGCACGGCCAGGGCTTCGGCGTTGACCTCGTGCAGGTGTGCCGAACCGCTGTAGAAGACGTACGCGCCGGACTCGGCGACACCGATCATCGACGGCACAGCCATGATCCCGCCGTCCAGAAAACGCCCGCCGCGCGAGGTAATCCAATCGGACAGTTCGCGAGCCTCGGCGGGAGTGCTGGTGGTCAGGTTGACGATGTCGCGCCCGGTCAGGTCTATGCCGTCCAAGGTCGCGCGCACCGACGCGTCGTCGAGAAGACAAACGACGATCAGCGAGTTCGCGGCGATGGCGTCAGCCGCGGTCGCGGCGACGGTCGCCCCCTCTGGAGCCGGTCGGGCACTGCGATTCCAGACCGTGACGGCGTACCCGTCGGCGAGCCAGGAGCGGACCAGGGCCGAGCCCATATCGCCGAGGCCGAGGACGGTCAGTGACTTCTTCGAGTGATCGGACATGAGCAATACTCTTGGCGAGCCACCCGGGCCGAACAAGTACGCACAGCGAAGTGGGTACGTACTTCCGGGTAAGAGAACAGCAGGTGAAAGGGGCATTCGTGCCGATCACACGCAGGCCGGGCGCGTACACATGCGGACTCGACGCCACCCTGTCGGTCCTGAACGGCAAGTGGAAGATGATGATCCTGTGGCCGCTGAGCGAACGCCCCCACCGCTTCGGTGAATTGCGCCGCCAGGTACAGGGTGTGTCCGAGAAGGTCCTCACCACGCAACTGCGGGAGCTGGAAGCCGACGGAATCGTGCACCGCGAGGTGTTCGACGAGGTCGTCCCGCGCGTCGAGTACTCGCTGACACCACTGGGCGTGTTGCTCAACAACGCGCTGCTTCCGCTGGAAGCCTGGGGCCGTGAACATCTCATGGAGACACCGCGCGCCGAAGGTGCGGTCAGCGGGAACTGAATCAAGGCAGGGTGCAGGCGTAGGCGTGATCGAACGAGCCGGCGCTTCCGGTGCCGGTGGGGAGGTTGCGGATGGCGTCTGCGTGCGCCTCCCCTGGGGTCGCCCCTTTACCGAAGCCCAAGATCGGGAATCCTGCGACGATCGCGAGCGGACTCGTCGCGACCGCACCGCAGCCGTTCGCGAACGTCACCACCATCCGGCAGTCGATGATGCCTTGACCCTTGCACGCCCGGTCGGCGGCTCGAATGGCGTCGGCTTCCGTCGGGTGGTTGACCGAAAACGCGTAGACGTTGCCCCACACGCTGAGGGAAGCGGCGCCCCAGTTGACCGGGTCGGCGGCGGCGGGCGGGGCCGCGAGGACGGCAGCGGCGCTCACCGAGAGCGCGGCGACCGCAAAGGACTTGTTGAACATGTGGTGTGTGCTTCCTCTGCGCGCCGACTAGGGTGCGGCGATCGCATGGAAGATACCGCAGCGCATGAACGCGAGGTGGCCCCAAAGTTTTGGGGCAGCCGCCCTAGCAAAGTTGGGGGCGTTGCTCCCAGCGCTGACCTCGCCGAAAACAAAAGCGCCCGACCTGTTTGGCCTTTCCTAGGTCGGGCGCTTCTCGAGCCCCCTGTCAGGATTGAACTCACGGGTCAGTCCTGGCAGGGGGCCTTTTCATGTCCCGACCAGCGGAAACAATGTCAGTGGTGATCACCGGTAATCACCCGTGATCAGTAGAGATTGCGTCCAAAGTGAGGCCACCGGATACCCGTACTGACCTGCGCTGTACAGCACCTCACGAAGGCACGACGCCGACCCGTTGCGCCAGCTTCCCGAGATCACCCGTCGTCAGGTCGCGCCGCACCGTCCGCATCATGTGCCCGACCAGCTCGCGCACCGGTGACATGCTCCGGACATGCTGGGGGGCGGCGTGCTCTGCGCGCAACAGGGCATACAGCGAATCGCGGTAGTTCTTCTGCATGGCGTACGCGCGGCCCGTCTCCACGAAGTACTGAGCACGGCGGCCATCGTTGGGCAGATCGACCGGCGAGAGCGTCGGTGCCAGGGCGAGCACCTCACCGGGCTCACGCCGTTCCATCGCCGCCGACATCCGCCACAAGGCCACGTTCGCCGGGCCGAACGACTCATTGCGCGCCACCGACGTGCTCGGCATGGCATCAGCCAATCGCGCCGCCTGGTCGGCCGCTTCGGCTAGGTAGGGCTCGGGGTCACCGCCCATCGTGGCCGTGACGATCGAACTCTGTAGGTGGAGCATCCCCAGCGTCTCCACATCGCCCACGGTGCGCACATCGGCGGCGACCCGCTCGGCGGTCTCGGTCGTGGTCGCCAGGGCGGCAGGCAGCGCACCAGGGCGAGACAAAAGGATCTGGCCCTGAGCAAATGCGGCGGCGGCGATCGGCGCGGCCCCGTCCACATGGGCGGCAGCGCGCTCGGATTCCTGCGCGGCGTTCCAGGCAAGGGCGTGGTACCCGCGTGCTCGCAGCGCCGACGCGACGCCGTAGGTCACCGTGCTCAGAACATCCCACGCGCGCTCGGCGCTACCGGCGTCGGCGTCATGAACATGACGGTAGGCATCGGTCAGCATCGGGGCCAGCATCGGCCCGAGCGTCGCGTAGTCGCAATCGTGGCGCAGCTTGGTAGCCGTGCGGGTGAGCGCGGCCAGTTCGTCCAGAGAGCGCGGCAGCGCGGTGTCGGTGGTGTTGCCGCGCGACCACAACACTGTCTCCAGATCAGGAACAGCGGCATGGAATCCAGCCGTGGACGGGTCGAGCTTGTCTTGCTCGTGGTTGGTCAGATCACCGATGGTGACCCCGAGCGCCGCCGCCAGGGCGAGCAGCGTCCGGCGTGAATCGATCGGCCGTTCGCCGTTCTCATACTTCGCGATTGCCCCACGGCTCACCCCCGTGCGATCGGCCAGCACCTGTTGCGAGATACCGCGCCGCGCTCGGATGGCGCGCACCTGTTGCCCGATGAACCGGTCGGCGTCCATATCCGCTCCCGTCGAAGACACCCGGAAAACACACATGCTACGTGCGAAGTGTGTCCCGTACCGGGACAGTGCGCGACCTCCGCACTGGCACAGTCGATTCAGCCCCGCCGCCGGGTACCGAACCGGCCCGGTACCGGTTTCCCGGCTGCGGGCGCATTCGACACCCGACCCACCAGGGGGACCGATGAGCAAGGCGACGACGGACCGACTCACCCAGTTGAGAGAGCGCGCCGCGCGCCGCTCGCTGTCTATCCGCTACGCACCCGAGCCGCCGTGGGAATGGGAGCTGTCGAACCCCTGGCGCGTGGTTGTGTCCGGGTCGCTGGACGACATAGAGGCATGGCTCACCGCAGCCGAGAGTAACGGCCGATGATCACCATCGGGTTCGTCGTCGCGATCGGCCTTCCGTTGGCCGTCCTCGTCGGCGTAGTGCTCTGGCCCGAGCGGTGAGGTAGCACCGTGTCCTGGCTCGATGGATCTGGTCCACTACACGTCCCCGGACGTGCGGTGGACCAGGCTCAGCTCTTCCAGGTCGCGGTGCCCGACCCGGTCGTTCTTCAGGCATCGGGAGCAGCAGCGGCGCGCAATCCAGCGTATTGCGGGAATCTGACCTGCAGTGCGTCATCGAACGCGGTGATCCGTTGCGCGGAATCACGGTTGGGATAATTGCCCGCAGCGATATACCAATTCATCAGCGCCGCAGCCCGATCCGTTCGTCCGTTGAGTAGGCAGGCCACCACAGTTGGGCGCAACGCCCATGTGTTCCGCAACGGCGGTGATCGAACCACAGCGATCAGGCTGCCGAGAGTCTCGTCGACGGTGGTGAACCATGCCGCGACCTCCCGTTCGGCGAACGAGACGAACTCCTGTACGGATCGCTCGACCTCGGCCGGACTACCCAACCGGCTGGGCTCGCGATCACGGCCCAACACCGTCAGGTGGGTGCTGCGAAGCCACGTCGCCGACTCCCTGTCCAGCCACGCCTGAGCGGGCAACTCGCACAGCAGGTCATTGACCTGTTGCGCCATGACCCAGACACTGCCATCGATCACAGCGCCACCGTGTTGGTGGCGGGCGATGCTGACATGCAGATCTGGCGTCATCCCCGCCACAGCGATTCCGCGATTGACGAACCGGGCACTCACATAACACTGCTCGCGGACTTCCTCGACTGCGACCAAATCGAAGCCCGCCGCATCAAGGGCCTCAGTAAGGCGCGTGAACGCCAGATCTGGCAGATCCCGGTACTCCGGATGATCCAAGATCTCGAAGGCGCCCTCGGTCAACGAGCTACCGTATTCGTAGCCGACCAGGCTCGCGGTCAGGCCGATCACGGGGTCGAACTCCCACTCGTCCGGGTCGTCGGACTCGGTGATCGCGGCAAGGACGGCCTCAGCTTCCGGCGGCAGCTGGCCGATGATCTCCAGCTCTTCGTAGGCATCGATCAGCCACTGCCGCCGGCCGTCGTGCCATCCGGTTGCGCTGTTGCCGCCACCGTTATTCACGGCATGGGTGACAATCTCGCAACCGGCCGACAAAGACACCAGATCGACACCCTCGGCCCATTCCGCGTCGGCGCAGGCCTCGACCAGGAACCATCCACCAGGCAAGGTGGCCGCCGAATATGGCGCCGACGACGTCGACCGGGTTTTACCGGTACCGACTAGCCCCAACGCGGCACAGACGGCCTCCGACGACTTTCCGCGCACGGCAATCCATGACGTGTTGTATCCCACGATCCCTCCCCGGTCCCACTTCGATCAGCCGTTCGTGACGTTACAGCGCGCACCGGCACCCACGCAGCGCTGCCAGGAAGTACCTCAGTGCCGCCCCGTCCGCGCCGACATCGTGGGAGCTGAATCCAATCGCGTACGCGAGTTCCGACGCCGCGCTGAACGCTTCGGCTCGAACATGAGCATCGGAGAACCGCGACCGGAGCAGGATCTCCTCACGCGCTTCATGGCGTTGAGCCGGTCAACGGCGATCGGCCGAGGAAAGGCCCTCGACGGCGGCGCGTTCACGCGGTCGTCGAGGGCCTTTCACGTCGGAGCGATGCTCCGCTACCTGGCTGCGACCATCGACCAGCTGTAGTAATTGGCAATGCTGCGAGGCGCCACCGTCGCCACCGGCGCCCCGGTGCAGTCCGGGGTAGAAAACACCAGAAGTGTTCGGTCGCTTCGGTTCTCGTAGGTCACCTCGCGCGGGAAACCGCTGGCCCAGCATCGGTCCAGGTTCTCGATCATCAGCTTACCGTCGAGGATCGCCCATTGACCCTCCGACGACCCGGTCGGCAGCGGCATCGACGACCCGGTCGGCAGCGGAATAGGAAAGGCAGCGGCGGAGGGGGCACCAACCACCGCTGCGGCGAGGGCCAGCGCCCCGACGAAAGACATGCTTGCGCGCTTCATGAGCCGAATGCTACAAGCATTCACGAACACTGTCGTCCCCAAAAAAAGGCTAGGGGAGGCACGAAGCGATGACGCTGGATGTCTACGCCGACTTGGTCGATGACGATGTGGACGCCGTGGCCGAACGACGGGAACAGAGTGCGTCCACAGTGCGGCCAAACGCCGGTTCACCGAAGGCGGCTAGCGCGCAAAAAGGCCCTGACCTAGGTCAGAGCCTTTTTTGAGATGAGCCCCCTGTCAGGATTGAACTGACGACCTTCGCTTTACAAGAGCGGTGCTCTACCACTGAGCTAAGGAGGCGGGTGGTGCGCGACTATCTTAGCCGCGCACGCCAACCGCGTGACACCGGATTGGGGTGTCACGCGGAGGCGGAGGAGATCAGGACTGGGCGCGGGCTGCGTCGTCGGCGGCCATCGCGTCACGCAGGCTCTTCGGCCGCATGTCGGTCCAGTTCTTCTCGACGTACTCGACGCACGCTGCCCGGCTTTCTTCGCCGAACACGACACGCCAGCCCGCCGGGACCTCCGCGAACGCGGGCCACAGGGAGTGCTGCTCTTCATCGTTGACCAGAACGAAGAAGCGGCCGTCCTCGTCGTCGAAGGGGTTGGTGCTCATTTCACCTCACTGGATACTGGCGCTGTGTACAGGATCACTGCGCGGCCGCGAAGCCACGAGCGTTGTGTCGACCCTAGCAAGGCATACGTTACTGGTAGGGAGTTACCCAATGCTGCCTCGCCTCCCCGATCAGGCGGCGAAGAAGTCGAGCAGGATCTTGTTGACCGCCTCGGGACGCTCCAGGTAGCCGTAGTGACCCGTATCCGGAACCTCCTGGTAGCGGGCGCCGGGAATGGCCTCGGCCACCTCGCGCGACAGGTACGGCGGAATCATCCGATCATCGGCGAACCCAATTGCCAAGCAGGGCACCGTAATCGAACGGTAGGCGGCGACCCGATCGAACTCGTGGTCCATTGCCCGCTGCGCCCGAACACCGGGTGAAAGAGCTCCGACGGTGAACTCGAACAGGTCGAGCCAGTCGCGCGCCGCATTGGTGTCGGCCATCGTCGCCGGCGACAGATTCATCACCGCGCTCAACGCCGCCTCGAACTTCGCGGGCAGCTTCACCGCCGAGGCATCGAGGTCCTGCTCACCGGCCGACAGCGTCTTCTGGAACTGATCCAGCCTGCCGTGACCGGCCATGAACACAGCCTTGCGGACCAGATCGGGCCGGGCCAGCGCCAGCTCCTGAGCCACCCGCGCACCCATCGACGTCCCCGCGATCAGCGCGGGGCCCTCGCCGAGGAACTCGATCAGCGCGGCGGTATCGGCCACCAGCTCCTCGATCCGCATTCCGCCCGCGGCCTCGAAAGACGGCGCGATCCCACGATTGTCGAACACGCAGACCCGATAACCCGCCGCGACCAGCGCGGGAACCTGGTGCAGCTCCCACACTCGGCCGGGCGATCCGGTCCCCATGATCAACACCACCAGCGGACCACCGCCCTTGACGTCGGTGCCCTTGGTACGGTCGCCCTTGACCTGATAATTCAGTGCGATGCCGTTCACCGTGGCCAGTGGCATGAAACAAACCTCTCTGCGGGGTCAATCGTGTACTACCCCCACGGTAACGGGACCGCCACGACACGGCACCGGGGCGGGGTGTTACGCGTCGCTACTTCATCGGCCGTGCGCCGGCGCCCGATAGTATTGATCACTCGCAGGTAGAGCGCAGGGAAACCGGGAGGACGAACCCATTATGGTCGCGAAGAGCACCGCCAACGACATCGCCGACGACGAGCTCGCGCCGCTTGCCGACGAAACCGCCCGCCAGGCACAGAAGGTCGTCGCGGCACACGCCGAAGACGCCGGCGAGTGCCGCATGCTGCTGTCCATGCTCGGCATCGCTCCCGCCTGACACAGCGCACCCCTGCGACGCATAAGGATGCGTGAGTGGACCAAATGATCGATCAACCGTCCAACGACCGTCCGTCCGAAAGCAGCGAAACCCTCGCACCGACCGGTGCGGGTTCGGGATTTGTTGTCGTCGCCAACCGGCTGCCGGTCGACCTCGAGCGCCTGCCCGACGGCACCACCAGGTGGAAGCGCAGCCCCGGTGGGCTGGTAACCGCGCTGGAACCGGTGCTGCGCAGCAACAAGGGCGCCTGGGTCGGCTGGGCCGGTGTGCCCGATGTCGAGGTCGAACCGATCATCGAGGACGGGCTCGAGCTGTATCCGGTGCCGCTCACGGGTCAGGAAGTGCAGGACTACTACGAAGGGTTCTCCAACGGCACGCTGTGGCCGCTGTATCACGACGTGATCGTGCGCCCGGTGTACGACCGGGCCTGGTGGGCGGCCTATGTCGAGGTCAACCGGCGGTTCGCCGAGGAGACCGCGAAGGTGGCCGCCGAGGGCGCGACGGTCTGGGTGCAGGACTACCAGCTGCAGCTGGTGCCCAAGATGCTGCGCATGCTCCGCCCCGATCTGACCATCGGTTTCTTCCTGCACATCCCGTTCCCGCCGGTCGAGCTGTTCATGCAGATGCCGTGGCGCACCGAGATCGTCGAAGGCCTGCTCGGCGCCGATCTGATCGGTTTCCACCTGCCCGGCGGCGCGCAGAACTTCCTCTACCTGGCCCGCAGACTGGCCGGTCAGCCCACCTCACGTGGCACCATCGGGGTTCGCTCGAAGCTGGGTGTCGTGCAGGTCGGTTTCCGCACGGTCCGCGTCGGCGCGTTCCCCATCTCGATCGATTCGGCCGAGCTCGACGAGTCGTCCCGGCGTCGGTCGGTGCGCGAGCGGGCCGCGAAAATCCGTGCCGAGCTGGGCAATCCCAAGAACATCATGCTCGGCGTCGACCGCCTCGACTACACCAAGGGCATCGACATCCGGCTCAACGCGCTGCAGGAACTCCTCGAAGAGGGCCGCGTCGACCCCACCGAGACGGTGATGGTCCAGCTGGCCACCCCCAGCCGCGAACGCGTGCAGAGCTACATCAAGATGCGCGGCGATATCGAACGCCAGGTGGGCCGGATCAACGGGGAATTCGCCCGCGTGGGCTACCCGGTCGTGCACTACCTGCACCGTCCGATCCCCCGCGACGAGCTCATCGCCTTCTTCATCGCCGCCGACGCCATGCTGGTCACGCCCCTGCGCGACGGCATGAACCTGGTCGCGAAGGAGTATGTGGCCTGCCACAGCGACCTCAACGGCGCCCTGGTGCTGAGCGAGTTCACCGGTGCCGCGGCCGAGCTGCGCCAGTCCTACCTGTGCAACCCGCACGACCTGGACAGCGTGAAGGACGCGATCATCGGCGCGCTCGACGACGATCGCGACACCAAGCGCCGCCGGATGCGGTCCCTGCGCCGTCAGGTGCTCACCCACGATGTCGAACGCTGGGCGCGCGCCTTCCTCGACGCGCTGTCACACGGCAATATCGCCGGTTCGGCCCTGATGAGCGACGAGCAGACCTACCCCGCCGACCAGCGCTGAGCCACACAGCGACCTCACAGCGTCGGTCCAGCCACTTCCCAGCCCGGTGGTGGAGCATGGGGGCATGAACGGTCAGCGCCCGGCGCAGGCAGCTCGCGTAACCGCGCACGGCGCCCGAGCATGCCGGAAGAGCAGAGCATGAGTGCTGGTGGCGTGCCCGAAGCGCGGGTGCTTGTCGTCGACGATGAACCGATGATCGTCGAACTGCTGGCGGTGAGCTTGCGCTACCAGGGGTTCGAGGTGGCGACGGCGGCCGACGGCGCCGAGGCGCTGGATCGGGCGCGCACGTTCCGGCCGCAGGCGCTGATCGTCGACGTGATGATGCCCGGCATGGACGGCTTCGGCCTGCTGCGCCGGTTGCGCGCCGACGGGTTCGACGCGCCGGTGCTGTTCCTGACCGCGCGCGACGACGTGGACGACAAGATCACCGGGCTCACCCTCGGCGCCGACGACTACGTCACCAAGCCGTTCAGCCTGGAGGAGGTGGTGGCGCGGTTGCGGGTGATCCTGCGTCGCGCAGGCCACGCCGAGCCGGCGAAGGCGAGCACCCGGTTGCGCTTCGCCGACATCGAACTCGACGACGACACGCACGAGGTGTGGAAGGCGGGCGAACCGGTCGCGTTGTCGCCCACCGAGTTCACGCTGCTGCGCTATTTCATGGTGAACGCGGGCAGCGTGCTGAGCAAACCTCGCATCCTCGATCACGTCTGGCGCTACGACTTCGGTGGCGAGGTGGGCGTGGTGGAGACCTACGTGTCGTATCTGCGCAAGAAGGTCGACACCGGCGAGCAGCGGTTGATCCACACGCTGCGTGGGGTCGGCTATGTGATGCGTGAGCCGACGCGGTGAGCAGACTCCCGCTGCGGGTGACCTTGGTGCTGATGCTGGTCGCGTTGGCCGGATTCGGTTTGGTCGCTTCGAGTTTCGTGGTGACCAAAGCGTTGGAGAACTCGCTGCAGAACCGCACCGATCAGCAGGTACAGGACGCGGCGATGGAATGGGAGCGCAGGGTCGGGCTACCCGCACCGAATCTGCCCCCGCCCTCCTCGGAGTCCGGCCAGCCACCCGGGCGCTACTTCGTGACGGCCCGGAGCACGGACGGCAGCCGAGAAGTACTTCTCGACAACGTCTTCGGTACGGATGCCAAGCCAGATCTCCCCAACCCTCCCGCACTGCGACCGGTCACGGTCGGCTCGCTGGACGGCTCGGACGATCAATGGCGGGTGGTGACCGTCGATGGCCATCGTGCGACGGCGACGGTCGCGTGGCCGCTGGCCGAGAACATCGAGATAGTACGCAAGCTCGTTGTGCTGCAATTGGTTGTCGGCGCGATGGTGCTGCTCGCGTTGGCTATCGCGGCCTATTTCGTGGTGCGCGGCAGCCTGCGCCCGCTCCACCGGGTCGAAGCGACCGCGGCGGCGATCGCGGGCGGCGAGCTACATCATCGAATCCCCGTGCGCGGCAACGTCACCGAGGTCGACCGGCTATCCCGTTCACTGAACAGCATGCTGACCCAGATCCAGCAGGCTTTCGCCGCGACCGAGGCCTCCGAAACCGCCGCGCGCGAATCCGAGGCGAAGATGCGCCGTTTCGTCGCCGACGCCAGCCACGAACTACGCACACCCCTGACCACCATCCGCGGCTTCGCCGAGCTGTACCGCCAGGGCGCGACTACCGACCCCGCGATGTTCATGAACCGCATCGAACACGAGGCCCAACGCATGGGCCTGCTGGTGGAAGACCTGCTCATGCTGGCCCGCCTCGACGCTCAACGCCCCGTCGAACTCGGCCCGGTGGACCTACTGGCGCTAGCGGGCGACGCCGTGCACAGCGCCCGCGCGGTCGAAGCCGCGCAAGGACAACACCGCCCGATCACCCTCGACATCGCCGAGGGCACCGGCACCCTGGAAATCCTCGGCGACGAACATCGCCTGCGCCAGGTCCTCAGCAACCTCCTCGACAACGCCCGCACCCACACCCCCGACGGAACGTCGATCACCGTCCGCCTGACCCCGGCCGCCGACGAGGTAGAGATCGAGATCGTCGACACCGGCCCCGGACTCGACCGGGCAGCAGCCGACCACGTCTTCGAACGCTTCTACCGCGCGGATTCCTCGCGCACCCGCGCCAGTGGCGGCACAGGTCTGGGACTGTCCATCGTCCAAGCCATCGTCACCGCCCACCGAGGCACCATTGCAGTCACCAGCACCCCGACCGTAGGGACTACATTCGCCGTCCACCTACCTCGCGAACAGGCCTGACGGGTTGCGGTCAGACTTGCAGCAGCACGGCGGCGGTCGTCACGACGTACTGATCGGCCAGGCCGCCGCCACAATCCAATACGCCCTCCTCCGGCGGTGTCGTGACCAAGAGTCAAGCAACCGACTCCGAGACTTCCGGGGACATCAGGGTGCGCCTTAAACCCCGGGGCGGTTCAATTCCTCTGGCCACCATCGGGGACTTGCCGATGGCCGTTGACAGCCGCCGGGAAACCCCGCCCTGGCAAACCTCTCGCTACGTCACTCGGCGCCGCAGAATCCACGCCGACGGCTTGGCCCTGCTTATCGGCTCGCCGAGCGCCCGGCGAGCATGCGACTCGCCAGAGCGCAGACGCAGCGTTCGGCCTCGTCACGGCCATCAGTCGCCGACCTGACCGGAACGAAGACGGGGTCAGCCTCACCGAATCATGCAGCAGCCCTGCGACTTTCGCGCTGTTGACGGTTCACATGCCGCGTGTTACTCTCGCTCTCGAAACGAGGCAAGCAAATGCTTGGTTGGGGGGAGTGGGGTGCATAAGAAGCAAGTCAGATTTGCCAAATCATCTATCCGGGGAAACAAGCCGTAGCATTCTTTTGGCGGGCGATCCCTATTCGAGCCGCGCCATGGAATATCTCATTTTTCCAGCTGGACCGGCCCGGCCGAACGCACCCTTCGCGGTCGCCCAAATCTTTCAAAGACCGCAATCCTGAAACTAGAAATTCGGCACTTAAAAAGGCGGACAATGTCTAATCCATTCGATAACGAAGACGGCATCTTCGTGGTTCTTCGAAATAATCTGGGCGAATACTCGCTGTGGCCCGAGTTCTCGACAGTGCCGGACGGATGGGCCGTCCAGATCGAAGGCGTTTCCAGGGCAGATGCTATTAGCTACATAGATCAGCATTGGGCTACCCTGTAGCGGGACTCCCACATCGGAAGCACCGAATCGGCCGGATAGTAGCCGATGGGTCTTCACCACACATACCACAGCTTGATCTAAGAATCTCCCACGCTCGACCATCAATGCCGGAGATTCTTCAAGTTGCCAGTCATCAAGAATTCCCGGACTTGCTGAATGTTTCTGCCAATCGCTCATCCGGCCGTCCTGCGTAGATTACGAGCTAAACATGTCAATTCAGCGTCAGACTTTCCCCTTGACCGGATCTCAACTGGATGTGTGGCTAGGCCAGCAGATAGTTGGACGCGACGGGGCTGGATGGATCATCGGGCTGCTCGTGATCATTGATGGCGAATTCAGTCATCAGATGATGGATCGTGCGATCGAGCAGGCATTGCAGGAGTCGGACCCCGTCCGGGTGTCCATCTTCGAATCGAACGGCGTCGTCTACCAGCAGATGGACGATGTGCCCGATGGCCAAAGCTGGCCGCTGGTAGATCTCCGGTCGAGCTCTGATCCGCAGGCCGAGGCGCTCGAGTTGGCCCATATGGAGGCGAACAGGCCGATGCCGTTGGCGGGCCAACTGTATCGGTTCGCGTACTTCAGGACGAGTGACGATCAGGTCTATGCCCTCTTTTCGACGCACCACCTTGTTCTGGACGGCTTTGGCGCAACACTACTCACGCATCGAATCTTCGAGAATTATGAGCGCCTGGTAGCGGGTCTGAAGCCCACGCCGAACCCCTTCTCGAGTCTTGCCGATCTGGTACGGTTGGAAACTTGTTATGAAGAGTCGGACGAATATGCTCTGGATCGTCGCTTCTGGCTGAACGAACTCAATCTGCTGGAATCCGGTCGAAATACCAATCCAGGCCTTCTTCGGACATCCCCCGATGGCGTGCCAGACACGTCGCTTCGGACCGAAGCAATTCATACTCCAGAACCGACACTGCTCGACGAGTCCTTGGTATCAGACCTAAAACAAATTGCCGATAAGCACGGCGTGCGATGGACCACCATCTTGCTGGCGTCGGCAGCTTTGTGCCTGTCCCGCGACTTGGGCAGACAAGACATAATCTTGGGCATCCCGGTTGGCAGGCGAACGCTTCCGGAATTGAAGTCTATTCCGGGAATGTTCTCGGGTATCGTTCCTTTGCGGATTGCCGTCGATGGCAACAGCGGTTTCATCGAATATGTGAAGAGCGTCAGCGATCGAGTTCGAGAGTGCGCTCGTCATCAGCGCTTCCCCGTGCGCACGCTCGGGTTCGCCGAGCTGGACTTGATTGTCAACATTCACCCGAGTTTCCCGCCATTCGTCGGCGCGGCCGGGAAATGGAAGTTCGACTATCTGAACTTCGGCGAAATCGACACTTTTAGTCTCGCCGTCATGGATAGTACCGGCGACATCACGCTTCGGCACGCCGGCGCGTCCGAATATGCCGACAACCGCACGTTCGCTGATCTGGTGAGTCGGTTGCGCCGGGTCCTCGACGCGGTGGTGGCCGATCCGCAGCAGCGGGTGTCCTCGATCGAGGTGTTCGACGAACATGAACTGACCCAGCTGGCGGCGTTCTCGAACCGCGCGGTGCTGACCGAACAGACTGCGGCGGTGTCGATCCCGGAGCTTTTCGCCGCGCAGGTGGGACGAACACCGGACGCGGTAGCGCTGGTCTTCGAACAACAGTCGTGGACGTATTCTGAACTCGATGAGGCATCATCACGCCTCGCGCGCCTGCTCATCGATCGAGGTATCGGTCTCGGTGATGTCGTCGCGTTGATGCTGCCGCGGTCAGCCGACGCGATCGTGTCGATCTTGGCTGTACTCAAGGCGGGGGCGGCGTATCTGCCGATCGACGTGCGGCATCCCGACGAGCGGGTCGGATTCATGCTCGCCGACGCGACACCGGTCGCGGTCATCACCGACCGGAAGTACACGTCCCGGCTGACCGGCTACGAACTGCCGGTCATCGATGCCACCGATCCCGCACCCGCCACCACAACCGCTGCACCACTGTTGATTCCGTCGGCGTCGGCGCTGGCGTACGCCATCTACACCTCCGGCACGACCGGCACTCCCAAGGGCGTCGCCGTCACCCACGAGAACATCACCCAGCTGTTCGCCGCAGTGTGCGACTCGGGGTTCACCCCGCAGGCGGGACAAGTGTGGAGCCAGTTCCACTCGTACGCATTCGATGTCTCGGTGTGGGAGATGTGGGGCGCGCTGCTGTTCGGCGGCCGACTCGTCGTCGTCCCGGAATCAGTCGTGCGATCACCGATCGACCTGCACCGACTGCTGCTCGACGAGCAGATCACCGTATTAAGCCAGACGCCGTCAGCGTTCCACGCCCTGCAAGCAGTCCAGGAAATGCAGCCGGATTCACGACTGCCCGAACTCGAAACGGTCATCTTCGCTGGTGAGTCGCTGGAACCCTACCGGCTGGCTTCGTGGTGGAACCGGTACCCGGACTCACCACGACTGATCAACATGTACGGCACCACCGAGACCACGGTGCACGCCTCCTACCGGGAACTCGATCAGGCGGACGCGAACGGCCGCGTGAGCCCGATCGGTGTCCCGCTGAGCAATCTCGCCTTCTTCGCGCTGGATGAGGGACTTAGCGAAGTGCCCATCGGCGTGGTCGGTGAGCTGTACATCGCAGGTCGCGGGCTCGCCCGCGGCTATCTGCGCCGCCCTGGACTCACCGCCTCACGATTCGTCGCCTGCCCATTCGGACAAACCGGTTCCCGCATGTACCGCACCGGCGACCTCGTCCGCTGGAACACAGACGGCGACCTGGAATACATGGGACGCACCGACGACCAGGTCAAAATCCGCGGATTCCGCATCGAACTCGGCGAAGTCGGCGCCGCACTCGCCGACGTCACCGGAGTCGAACAAGCCATAGCCATCGTCCGCGAAGACCA
>NZ_JBHZBG010000050.1:0-12949 GCF_042754695.1 Nocardia sp. NPDC059195
GTCGCCGGCTGGGTCGACGGGTCCTCTGTTGTCGATGGTGTGCCGCCAGTCGACGTGTCTTGTGTCTGGGGCTGCTGTGTCGTCACGGGTGTTTGTGGCTTGCTGGAATCCTGCGGCATGGGATACGCGGCGGTATCGAGTCCGTTCAGGGCCTCGACAAGCACGCCGTATACCCGACGAATCTCAGTGTCGACTTCTTTACAAAGCTGAACGAATTTGTCATAAGTTGCATGGACGTGAGGTATGAATATATCGACCAACCACTGCTTAGCCTTTTTACTCACATCAGAGGTAGTATTACGGTCATACGCTACCTCTCGAATATAAGTATCGATCGCAGCGCGGCTCATCCCACTGCTGTTCTGCTGCGGTATGTCAGGCGTATTGGGAGACCAAAAGCTCTGGACTGTAACCGCTTTGTGCCGCACTGCAGTGCGCAGCGCAGTCGAAACGTTGCTGAGTTCCAGAGATATCGTCGCGGCTTCGATGCGATCTTGTTCGGCACGGATAATCTGCGCATTCAGCATATTGGACGCGGAGTCACCTGCTTGCCCCTGCCATATCGACGGCAACGCCGAGAGTTGCCGCCGCTGTTCGTCGATCTCACCTGGCAATTTAGCCATTACCTTGGATAAAGCCGCAGACATCCGGTCGATTGCCGCGATGTCCATACCACGTTCAGTGTCGTATTTCGCATAGATCAATGTATTCAAGTCAGCGTTCACGAGTTCCGCTCGGCCCGCCGTTGACCTCGTTACGTCGAGCGCATCATCGTAACGCGGTAGATACTCGACGAAATACTGCAAGCCCTCGGCCCCGAGATCGAGAATCTCGTCTGCGCTACCACTTGTGGGGATATTCGGCCACGTCGGAGAGTCAGCCACGAATACCCCCTTCGAGCACGACAGAATCCGACGCCATTATGCGCATCAAAGGTTCACCCCAGCAGCAGTTATCTTCTTAACATTGGCATCGTCGACCGTCGCATAAGTATCCGCACTTGTACCGAATTGCGCGCCCGTCTTATCGACCGCGGTCTGCCAGTTCTTCAACCAGGTCTCGACCTTGCCGATCACGCCCCCGACCTTGGCCCCCTCGGCACCGTAGTCGCGACCGGCTTGCGCGGCGGTGAAGGTCCAGCCTTTGACATCGGCAGAGCACGTCCCGATGTCAGCCGCCGACGCCTTCAAGTTCGACCCCGCCTTACGTAGAGCCGTCGGATCGACCGTCACTGAATCGCCCACTTCCCCCTCCTTCTGGTCACGCGCCGGCAGGCGCACTACTCCCTTAGACGCGCCACGACCGGGATCGGTTCCACGATCACACGACAAGTGCCGCTGTGCTCGGATTCGATCACAGCGGCACCCTCGTGCGCTACTTCTCCAGGTTCCCCTGATCGGTCCGCCGCCACTCCGACGTGCCGTCGGGATGGCGGTGGTACTCCCAGGCGGCATAGTCGCCGTCTTCCTCGACGACGGTGACGTGGTCGGCCAGACCGTCGTGGTCATAGTCGGACCAGATGCTGGTCGAGTCGGTGTCGCCGGTGGAGAGGGAGTCGACGACGCCGTCGTGGTCGAGGTCGAGGGATGGGTTGTTCAGTTCGACGGGGCCGAGGCCGCCCAGGGATGAGTGGGCGTCGATGTCGGGTAGGCCGAGGCCGGGGAACTCACCCGAGGTGACCATGACTGCTCCTCCAACGGAAAGCTCGCGGATGACGACGTGGTGGGGTTGGCACCATCTTGTCATCCGCGAGCGGGTGCCGCGGGGTTCGGGGCTACTTGTTGGGGATGAGGATCCACATCGCCAGGTAGATCAGGAACTGGGGGCCGGGCAGCAGGCAGGAGACGACGAAGACCAGGCGGACGATGTTGGGGTTCCAGCCGTAGCGTTCGGCGAGGCCACCGCAGACGCCTGCGATCCACTTGTTGCTGGTCGAACGGGTGAGGCGGCGGGCGGGGGCGGTCATGGTGTGCCTTCCTGTGGAGCGGTGATGTCTCCACTGTGCCCGCGGAGCACCCCCACCCGCATCGGTCCACAGACCCATCCGCACCCTGATTTCGACAGGCCCCGACCTCAGGGTCTGACCCCGAGACGGGCACAATTGTCGAGGTGAGCACGACATTGCACGCCAGCGGCCTGTCCGCGGGACACGCCGAACGGACCCTGTTCGCCGACCTCGATTTCACTCTCGCCCCCGGCGATGTGATCGGGCTGGTCGGGGTGAACGGTGCGGGCAAGTCGACGCTGCTGCGGATGCTGGCCGAGCGCGAGCCGGGCGAGGGCAGCATCGCGCTGAGCCCGCCCGATGCGACCGTCGGCTATCTGACGCAGGAACCGGAGCGCATCGAGGGCGAGACGGTGCTCGAATTCCTTTCGCGCCGCACCGGAGTCGCCCACGCCCAGCAGGTGATGGATGCGGCGGCGGAACGTCTCGGCGATGGCGGCGACGACGATTACTCGCCCGCGCTGGAACATTGGCTGGCCTTGGGCGGCGCGGATCTGGATCAGCGCGCCGAAGAGGTCGCCGCGGACCTGGGGCTGACCGACGGCTTGGCCGGCGGACTCGATACCCCGATGACGGGCCTGTCCGGCGGGCAGGCGGCACGTGCGGGGTTGGCCTCGGTGTTGTTGTCGCGCTTCGACATTCTGCTGCTCGACGAGCCGACCAACGACCTCGACCTCGACGGCCTCGACCGGCTGGAACGGTTCGTCACCGGTGTGCGGGTGCCGCTCATGGTGATCAGCCATGATCGAGAGTTCTTGGCGCGCACCGTCAACAGCGTCCTCGAACTCGATCTGGCTCAGCAGCAAACAGGCTTCTACGACGGCGGCTACGACGCCTACCTCGCCGAACGCGAGATCGCCCGCAAGCACGCCCGCGAGGCCTACGACGAATTCGCCGACACCAAAGCGGGTTTGGAGTCGCGCGCGCAGATGCAGCGCAACTGGCTCGAGCACGGCGTGCGCAATGCCCGCCGCAAGGGCAAGAACGACTCCGACAAGATGGGCCGCAAAACCCGCGCGGAATCCACCGAGAAACAGGCCGCCAAGGCCCGCCAGACCCAGCGCCGGATCGAACGCCTCGACGTGGTCGACGAGCCGCGCAAGGAATGGGAACTGCGGATGGAGATCGCGACCGCGCCCCGCAGCGGCGCGGTGGTCGCGACAGCCAACAACGCCACCCTCGCCCGCGGCGAGTTCACTCTCGGCCCGATCACCACCCAGATCGACTGGGCCGACCGGATCGTGCTCACCGGCGCCAACGGCTCGGGCAAGTCGACCCTGCTCGGTCTACTGCTCGGCAAGATCGCACCCGATTCCGGTTCCGCCGCACTGGGTTCCGGGGTCGAGATCGGCGAGGTCGACCAGGCCCGCGGGCTGTTCCGTGGTGACGACGCGCTGGCCGACACCTTCGCCGCGGCGATGCCCGACTGGCCCGACGCCGACGTCCGCACGCTGCTGGCCAAGTTCGGCCTGCGCGGACCGCACGTGACCCGCGCCTGCGACACCCTGTCCCCCGGCGAGCGCACCCGCGCGGCGCTGGCCCTGCTCCAGGCACGCGGGGTGAACCTGCTCGTCCTCGACGAGCCGACCAACCACCTCGACCTGCCCGCCATCGAACAGCTCGAGCAGGCGGTCGAATCCTTCACCGGCACTTTGATTCTGGTGACGCACGATCGCCGGATGCTGGATTCTGTTCGGGCGACCCGTCGTTGGCACATGTCCGGTGGGCAACTCACCGAGGAATAGGCGCATGGACTACGTATTAGGCATCGACACCCGGATCACCCTGCTCATCACCGGATTCATCTTCCTGAGCGCCCTGCTGCTCGGGGTCTGGAAGTACCACGGCATCCGGGTCGCCGGCGCGGCACACGTCTATGTCGACATCGCCCACCGCGCCGCGCTGATGTACTCCTTCGCGGGAATCCTGCTCGCGGTGTTCACCGAGCTCAGCGCCTGGCCGACGATCGTCAACCTGACCGCCGACCTGGTCGTGCTCGCGTTCTTCGTCGGCGCGATCGCCAGTTACGTCCTGCACGGGCTGCGCCGGGACACCACCAATCAGTTCGACGGGCAGATCCCCGCCGGACTACGGCTGTCGATGTACGGGCTGATCGCGGGCGAGATCGGTGGCTTCGGAGTGCTGTTCAGCGGTTTCGTCGCCGGACAGTTCTAGAGCGACTGCACCACACCAGGTTCGGCCGCACCGAACAGTGCGATATCGGAGCCGAGCTTGGCCCCGATCAGTCCGGCACCGAGGGTGACACCGAGCACGGCGACCACCGCGATGAACGAACGCGAGCGCGGCACCCGTGACACGGCGAACGGGCGTGTGCGTGGCGCCTCGGCGACCGGCTCGTAAGCGGACTGGCCGTAGCCTTCGTCGCGGATCGGCACGGTGTGCGAATACCCCTGCGGCACTTCGCGGCAGCCCGGTCGTCCACAGGCCCCACCACAGCGGTGCGGCTGGTCGGCTTCGCCGTACTCGTACGGGTACTGATCTTGATAGTTGCGGGCAGGCAGCGGCGGAACCATGATCGGCCCCCTTCGAATCGTGCTGCGCGCCAAAATAACCGCCTGCGCCGAGCAGCACACACGCGCCACGGGCACACAGGTCCTTACGGCGTCTCTCGATACTAGTTGTCCCGGACCCGACCCGCCAGGCAACTAGACCGCGGCGACCCGCTTCGCCAGATCATCGGCCAGCTGACGCGCCTGTGCCGGATCGGTGGCCTCCACCATCACCCGCACCAACTGCTCGGTCCCACTGGGCCGCAACAGAACCCGCCCGGTCTCGCCCAGGGTCCGCTCCGCCTCCGCGACGGCCTCGAGCACCTCGGGGGCAACAGCGACCGCGCTCTTGTCGGACACCGCGACATTGATCAGCACCTGCGGCACCGTGCTCATCACCGAGGCGAGCGAGGCCAGCGAAGCCTTGGTCTGCGCCATCCGAGCCATCAACCGCAGGCCGGTGAGCACTCCGTCACCGGTGGTGCCGAACCGCGGGAACACCACATGCCCGGACTGTTCCCCACCCAGACTGAACCCACCGCGCCGCAGTTCCTCGAGCACGTACCGGTCGCCGACAGCGGCGGTGATCACGGTGATCTCGGCGGCGCGCATCGCGATGTGCAGGCCGAGGTTGCTCATCACGGTCGCGACCAGCGTGTTGTCGACCAGCTCGCCCGCGTCGCGCATCGCCAGCGCGAGCACGGCCATGATCGCGTCACCGTCGACGACCTCGCCGGCCGCGTCCACCGCGAGGCAACGATCGGCGTCACCGTCGAGTGCGATGCCGAGGTCGGCGCCGTGTTCGAGAACCGCGCGCCGCACATTGTCCAGATGCGTCGAGCCGCAACCATCATTGATGTTGAGCCCATTGGGTTCGGCGTTGATCGCGATCACCGTCGCGCCCGCCTCCCGGTACACCTGCGGGGCCACCTCCGCGGCCGCACCGTGCGCGCAGTCGACAACGACGGTCAGCGCGGACAGGTCCTGCCCGGTGGATTCGAGCAGATGCTCGACATAGCGTTCGTGGGTGCCCTCGACGGTGTAGTCGCCACGGACCCGGCCGATGCCCGCGCCGGTCGGGCGCACGGTGACGCCTTCGGCGATCAGGGCTTCGATCCGCGCCTCGATGGCGTCGTCGAGCTTGTGCCCGCCCGCCGCGAAGATCTTGATGCCGTTGTCGGGCATGGGGTTGTGCGAGGCGGAGATCATCACGCCGAAGCACGCGTCGTACAGGCTGGTGAGATAGGCCACGGCCGGGGTGGGCAGCACACCGACGGAGAGGACATCGACGCCGACGGAGGTCAGGCCCGCGGTCACTGCGGCCTCGAGCATCTCGCCGCTGGCGCGGGGATCGCGACCGAGCACCGCGACCGGGCGCTTCTTGCCGCGCGAGAGCACCTGCGCTGCCGCGGCGGCGACGCGCATCGCCAGTTCCGGGCTCAGCGACTCGTTGGCGAGTCCACGAACACCGTCTGTGCCGAACAGCCGTCCCATAAAAACCTCTATACCGGTAGTAGGTCCCCCGCATACAGCACGAGAGCAGGCGACCAGCCGTGCTGGAAGCCTGCTCTCGCATCTGTGCTCCGCCGACCCGGCTCATCCCCACTCGCGCGGGGAGCATACCTAGCGTATGCGAAAGCCGAAAGTCGACAGTGCGTAAATCAGCGCTTCGAGTACTGAGGCGCCTTACGGGCCTTCTTCAGACCGTACTTCTTACGCTCGGTGGCACGCGGGTCACGCGTCAGGAAGCCGGCACGCTTGAGGGCGGGACGGTCGTCCGGGGTGACCACGATCAGCGCGCGGGCGATAGCCAGACGCAGGGCGCCTGCCTGACCCGACGGGCCGCCACCGACCAGGCGAGCGTAGATGTCGAAGTTCTCGACACGCTCGACCAGAACCAGCGGGGACTTCACGAGCTGCTGGTGCACCTTGTTCGGGAAGTAATCCTCGATGGTGCGGCCGTTGAGCTCGAAGTTGCCCGAACCGGGCACCATGCGAACGCGAACGACGGCTTCCTTACGACGGCCGACGGTCTGCACCGGGCGGTCGAGGCCGAGCGGCTCGAAGGCCAGCTCTTCTTCGACGTACTCGACGTCGTCGTAGGCTTCGCCGTCTTCGACGATCTCGACGACGACCTCATCGGTCGCGTCGAACTCTTCGGCTGCGAACTCTTCAGGAGCGGTCACTGGGCCACCTGCTTGATCTCGAACGGAACCGGCTGCTGCGCGGCGTGGGGGTGGTTCGGGCCTGCGTAGACCTTCAGCTTGCCCGCGATCGCGTTACCCAGCTTGTTCTTCGGGATCATGCCCTTGACGGCCTTCTCCACGAGACGATCGGGACGGGTCGCCAACACCTCGCCGACAGTGCGCGACTTGAGGCCGCCCGGGTGTCCGCTGTGGTGGTGGATGAGCTTGTCCTGCTTCTTGTTGCCGGAGATGGCAACCTTTTCCGCGTTGATGATGATGACGAAGTCGCCACCATCGACGTGGGGTGCGTAGGTCGGCTTGCCCTTGCCGCGCAGCAGGCCAGCGGCCTGCACGGCGAGACGGCCGAGGACTACGTCAGTGGCGTCGATGACGTACCACTTGCGGGTGACGTCACCCGCCTTGGGGCTGTACGTAGGCACAGTCGTTCCCTGTCTGTCGTCGGTGTTGCCGGCCCTGATGTGTGGATCGAGGCTGTCCTGGCGGCCGGTGGAGACCCAGGACATCGAGGTGACGCCGATCCGCGAACGGTTCGACGTTCCACACGCCAACCGGCAACGATACCAGCGACGCATCACCGACCCACAATCGGGCGATGCCGACCGCCGGCCTCGACCCCCATCGGCGAAGCAACGCCACCGGCGACGCTAGATCACTACCGGCGGACCCGGGTCGGTCGCACGCGCGGGACCGGGAATCAGGTAGCGCAAAGTGTCGATGCCGGGGGTGACGCAGGTGCCGTCGTCGACGACCAAGCCGCGCGCGGTGGCGATGCCATCGCGCGGGACCGTGTTCGTGTACGGGGTGAACGCGCAGCTCACCGTTTCGGCGGCCGAGGCAACGGCGGGATCCGGCTGGAACGCCACCAGCGCCAGCGCGCCGACCACGGCCGGTGCGCCGAAGAAGCCCTTCTTCACCTTGCCGAGCAGTTTGCCGCGGCGGTCGTCATCGTCGTCATCATCGAGCGCGTGCCGCGGCGCACCACCGGTCGGACCCGCGGGCCTCGGCGGCTGCGCACCGGGCGGACCGGCGACGAACCCAGCGGGGCCCGGCGGCTGCGCGGCGGGCGGTGCCGTGGGTTGCGCACCCCAGCCGACCTGCGCGGCGACCGCCTGGCCGGGATGGTTCGGCTCCGGGTAGTCGTCGTCGTCTTCGTCGGGGTCGGGCTCGGTGACGAGCAGATGCGCGGCACCGAGTACGAGCGCGTGCATCGGATGGTCGGCCACGTGCAGACGCTGGCCGAGGTGGTTCTGGAAGGCGAAGCGCAGGGCGTCGTTGAAGCAGACATTGCCCGCCAGCAGCACCGTCGAGGTGTCGGCGCCGATCGAGCGGGCCGCGGCCATCGCCTCGATCACCACGTTGTCGGCCGTGCGGGCATCGCGCAGCGCCTCGGCACCGACCGCGACCTCCGTCGATTCGGTCGGCTGTTCGTCGTCGCCGTGCACCGCGACCACCAGCAGCGAGCGGCCGTCGGAGTAGATCCCGGTGGCGCCGACGCCGTCGCGATGCCGCTCGCTGGGCGGGGACACCAGGCCGAGCGCGCGCACATAGCCCGAGAGCGCGACGCTTTCCGGGAGTGGTTCGACGATCACGTCGAGCTGCTCGACGAGCGCCGCGTACACGTCGACCTTGTCCTCGGGCCAGCTGTCCGGATACGGCAACGCGACCACCTGCGGCTTGCCCTGCAGATGCTTGCCGATCGCGGCCAGGGGGTTGTAGAGCCGGGCCCGGAAGACGAGCTCGGCGGGCCAGGTGGCGCCGGCGATCACGATCTGCGGATGGCCGAGGATGTCGCGCACATCGGCGATCGCCATCCCCAGATCCGGTCGCTGCCGGTCGACACCGGCGGTGTGCAGCCTGCCCGCGGCATCGGCGAGCAGGTAGGCGGGCGGGGTGTAGGTGCCCTCGACCTGTACCGGGCGGACCGGGCTCGCACCGCCACCCGCGGCCACGGACACCACGTCCCACCCCAGATGTAGGGCCCCAACTCGAACGGTCACAGGATCAAGTGTGCCCGGTCGGCGACAGACACGCGCATCTTGCCCACCGAAATGGGTTTGACCTGGCCGATCATGCCTGTGCCTTCTTCAGCCGTAGGCGGCTCCAGGTGAACAGCGCGATGATCGAGGTGATCACGATGAGCATCACGATGTCGAGAATCCAGATCCCGATCGAGTGGGTCCATAGTGAGTCATCCTGGGTGCCGAGGACCAGCTCCTTCAAGTTCACCGTCGACGCACCCGCCGCGTAACCCCAGCGCGAGGGGAACAGGTACGACACCTGCTCGAGGCCGACCCGGTCGGTGACCGGGATCAGGCCGCCTGCCATCACCAGCTGCACCATGATCATCACCACGAGCATCGGCATGACCTGCTCGTTGGACTTGGCCAGGCTCGACATCAGCAGGCCGAACACCACACAGCACACGGCCGTCATCGCGATGTCGAAATACAGCTCGACGCTGCCGCTCGGGATCAGCGAACCCTGGCCCGGCGCCTTCTTGCCGATGAACGTGATGCCGATCAGCACCGCCGACTGCAGGAACGCGGTCACGCTGAACACGACGATCTTGGCCATCAGGTACGCCGATGGCAGCAGGCCGACGGCGCGCTCCCGCAGGAAGATCGACCGTTCGCCGACCAGGTCACGCACCGTGAGCGTGGCACCCATGAAGCACGCGCCGAGGATGAGCACCACCAGCAGCTGCTGTGCCTCACCGCCGCTGGCCCGCCCGAACGAACCATCGGGCATCTGCATCAAAGGCGCCTCGGTGAACCCGTCACTACCCGGCACCACCAGCGACAACGCGCCGAGGATGAACGGCAGCACCACCAGGAACGCCAGGTATCCGCGGTCGGCGAAGATCAGCCGCAGCTGTCTGCGCATCAGCGTCGAGAACTGACGCATCCCGTTCGACTGCGGCGGCGCACCCACATTGCCGCGGTTCGGTTGCGCGGGCGGTGGTGGCGGCACATGCGCCTGCCTGGATCGATACTTCGCGAAGGCCTGGTCGGGGTTGGCCGCGACCTCGGCGAAGATCTCCGCCCAGTCGCTGGTCCCCATCGCCGCACCGACCCCACCCGGATGTCCGGCGAACGCCGTCTTACCACCGGGCGCCAGCAGCACTACCTGGTCACACATATCGAGGCAGGCGACCGAGTGCGTCACCACGATCACCACGCGGCCGGCGTCGGCCAGCTCGCGCAGCATCTGCATGACCTGTCGATCCAGCGCCGGGTCGAGGCCCGAGGTCGGCTCGTCGAGGATCAGCAGCGACGGACCGGTGAGCAGCTCCATCGCCACCGACGCGCGCTTACGCTGACCACCGGAGAGCCGGTCGACCCTGGTGTCGGCATGCTGGGTGAGCGAAAGTTCTTGCAGCACACCGTCGATCACCTGCTGCCGGTCGGCCTTGGTGGTATCCGGCGGCAACCGCAGCTCGGCGGCGAAGCCGAGTGCCTGGCGAACGGTGAGCTGACGGTGCAGCACGTCGTCCTGCGGCACCATGCCGATGCGCGAACGCAGCGCCTCGTACTCGGCGTGCAGGTTGCGGCCCTCGAAGGTCACCACACCGCCGGAGGGCTGGGTATTGCCCGCGATCAGCTTCGACAGCGTCGACTTGCCCGCGCCCGACGGTCCGATCAGCGCGGTCAGCGTCCCACGACCCGCCGTCATGTTCACATCGACGAGCAGTTGCTTGTTGTTCTCGACCGTGAACCCGACCCCGTGCACCGACAGACCCTGCTCAGCGACCGGCTTCTGCCGATGCGCCAGCGCGCCCTGGGTGACGACGAAGTCGATATTGCCGATGGTGACGATGTCGCGCTCGCGCAGCACCGAGCGCTGCTGGCGGTGACCGTTGACGAAGGTGCCGTTGGCCGACCCGAGGTCCTCGATCACCAGGCCCTCTGGCGAGGAAAGCAGCTTCGCGTGCGCGCGCGAGGCCAGCGGATCGTTCACCACGATCTGGTTGTCGGAGGTGCGGCCGATGCTCAGGCCACCGGGCGGAATGCGGTCACCCCGCGCGACCGGTTCGGTCGAGGCGGCCTTGCGGACCGGCGGCAGCATCGACGAATCGGCGCGGCGGGTCATGTTGATGTTGTCCTGCGGCTGCGCGGGCAGCTGCGAGGTCGGCACGTATTGCGGTTGCGGTGGTTGCGGGCGCGAAGGCGGCTGAAAACCGGGTCGCTGCTGCTGCGGACGTGACTGTGGCTGGTGGGGCTGCTGCGGCTGCGAAGGCGGCGCGACCATGGTCGCCGCGTGGCGCGCCCCAGGCGCCGCGGGGACCAGGTGTAGCAGCGGGCCGGTAATGGCGTCACCCAGGCGTACCTGGGTGGGCCGGTCGATCGATACGGGCTGGTTCAGCCTGCGCGCGTCGACGAAGACGCCGTTCGTACTGCCGTTGTCGGCGAGTACCCAGGCGCCGTTGCTGAATCGTAGAGTGGCGTGCACACGCGAGACCAGCGGGCTGTCCACGAACAGGGTGACCTCGGGCGCGCGGCCCATGGTGATCTGCTGACTCGCTTCGAAGACTCGTTCGGTTCCATCATGGCGCACGGTGATGGTCTGCGCCCCCGGTGAAGACATGGAGCGGATACTATGCCATCGCCCGGACATCGGCGGTGCCCCCGAGACGGCTTGGAGCCCGATCCGGCGATCGACCTGCACGTGTATCCGGCCGACCAGGGGGACTGATGCCGAAAGCCCAAGTGTTCATTGCGATTTCTGTCGTGCTATGCGCGCTGATGGGTGTCGGCTGCACACGGGCGGTCGACGGGCACGGAGTCTCCGTCTACGACGACCCGTTCCAGGTGGCGGGATTGCCAACCACCGGTGGGCCGAACGGCCCGCGAACCGGCATCGCCGATTCGACCCTCACCGCGGAAAATGGTGACGACGGCGACGTGGACCAGTTGGCGCTCAACGCGATCGACGACATCCAGGCCTACTGGCAGGCCGGCTTCGGCACCGAGTTTCCCGGTGAGACGTTCGACCCGGTCGAGAAGCTGATCTCCTGGAACGCGCGCGCTGCCCGCAGCCAGGCGATCGAATTCTGCTCCGAAACCACCTATCACCTGGTCAATGCCGCCTACTGCCGCAGCGACAACTCCATCGGCTGGGACCGCGAGATGCTGCTGCCCACCATGAGCGAGACCTTCGGCCCGATGTCGGTGGTGATGGTGCTCGCCCACGAATACGGCCACGCCATCCAGACCATGGCCAAGATGGTCACCAAGAAGACGCCGGTCCTGGTGAAGGAACAGCAGGCCGACTGCTTCGCGGGCGCGTTCATGCGACACGTCGCCGAAGACAAGTCGAAGCACTTCACGATCAACACCTCCGACGGCCTGAATTCCGTACTGGCCGCGACTGTTTCGATTCGCGACTCCGATCCCGACGACCCGGAGAGCGTGCACGGCTCGGCCTTCGAACGGGTCACCGCCGTGCAGATCGGGTTCACCGACGGACCGCGCGGCTGCAAGGGCATCGACGAGGACGAGATCGACTCGCGCCGCGGCAACCTCCCGCAGAGTTTCTCCGGCGACAGCGGTCGCGGCGAATACCCCGTCTCCAAGGAAAACCTGGTCGAGCTGAGCAAGGCGCTGCAGGCGATCCTGCCGGTGGAAGAGGCACCGACCTACGACTACGCGGGCTCGCGCATCGACTGCGAGGACGGCACGATCACCGACCCGGTCACCTACTGCCCCGCCAAGAACACCATCGCCACCGACGTCGCGGGCCTTGCCGACCGCGGCGCCACCGACACCGACGACGACGGCCCGCTGCCGGTGAAGGTCAGCGGCGACTACAACGGCTACGTCGTGTTCATCTCCCGCTATACGCTGGCCGTGCAGCGCAGCCACGGCCAGCAGCTGACCGGCGCGAAGACCGGTCTGCGCGCGGCCTGCCTGTCCGGGGTCGTCACCGGGAGACTCGCCCTGCCAGGCCGCCCGGTGAGCCAGGGCGACATCCAGCTGTCCGCGGGCGACCTCGACGAAGCGGTCTCGGGCCTGCTCACCGACGGACTGGCCGCCAGCGACACCGAAGGCAAAACGGTGCCAAGCGGATTCTCCCGCGTCGACGCCTTCCGCGCGGGCGTCCTCAACGGCGAAACCACCTGCCTGTCACGGTATAGCTGAGTTATTGGAGCGCTGGCGCGCTCGAGCGCGGCCCCCTGGGGGCCGCGAGTTAGCCACCGTTGCTGGCGGCTGCGCCGCGGACGCAACGGC
>NZ_JBHZBG010000051.1:0-12903 GCF_042754695.1 Nocardia sp. NPDC059195
CGCATCAGCGAAGTAGCCACCGCCCAAAACGCCGCCGTCACCGCAGACGTCGCGGACTGGACCGGCCAAACCGCCACCGCCTACAAATCCGCGGCCTCCAACACCACGAACCTGCTCACCGCGGCCAACACCGCAGCCACGGCCGCAGCCTCGGCAATCCGCATGGCAGGCGGGATCGTGGCCGCGGTCCGCGAAACCGTCCGAGACCTGGTAGCCCAAACCGTCGGCCGCCTCGCGGTCTGGGCCGCGGAACTGGTCTTCTCGGTCGGTCTGGCCACCCCGCTCGTCGCGGTCCAAGCCACCGCCTACATCGCCAAAACCGTCGCGACAATCTCGAAGTTGTTCTCGAAGCTGGCCAAGACGATGTCGAAGCTGAAACCGCTACTCAAGCAGCTGAAGTCAGCGTTCGGCGATATCGCGAAGGCATTCAAGAAGACCCCGTCCAAGTCGAAGAATGCCGACGACACCAGCACGAGCCCCACGAGTACGAAGCCCGCCGATACCTCGACAACGCCCTCGAGCACGAAACAGCCTGATACACCGACGAATCCGGCAACCACGCCCGACACGCCTGCGAAGACGGCCGACAATCCGGACACCCCGGGCACGAAACCGGCGAGCACTCCGAGCGATACGGGCAAGCTTCCCGACCAGTCTGGCTCCGATAAACCGAACCTCAACAAGACCACGACGCAAACCACTGAATGTGGTGACCCGGTCGACGTCGCGACCGGCGAGTTCCTGCTCCCCGAAACCGATGTCGAGCTCCCCGGTGTGCTGGCTTTGGTGTTGACTCGTCGGCACCGTTCTTCCTACCGGTTCGGTCGTTGGTTCGGGCCTTCCTGGGCCGCGTCGCTGGATATGCGGGTCGAAGTAGATCAAGTCGGGGTCCGGTTCGTCGGACCCGACGGTGAGCTGTGGCAGTTCCCTCACGCCGCCCCCGATGTTCCAGTCCGCCCGGTACACAAGGGCATCCGCGCGACCATGACCCGCACCGAAACGGGCGGATACTCAGTCCACGACCCAGACCGCGAACTCACTTGGAGCTTCCGGCCCAAACCTGTTACGTCCGGGCTGGAAACCCCACTCGGCAACTATCCGATCACCGAGATCACCGACCGCCACCACAACCGAATCACCTTCCACTACAGCGACACCGGCCATCCGGTAGAAGTCACCCACTCCGGCGGATACTGCGTCCGGATCGACACCACCGACGACCGTGTCACCGGCCTGACAGTGCTCGGCACCACCCCCGCCGGCGAACCGATTGAAACCACTGTTCGCGAATTCGGTTATACGGCAGATGATCTCACCTCGGTCACCAACGGTGTCGCTGCGACCACGACCTACAGCTACGACGATGCGCACCGCATGCTGTCATGGCGCGATTCCCGCGGCACAGCAATGCACAACACCTACGACCGGTCCGGAAGGGTCATCAAACAGGTCGGCACCGACGGCATCCTGTCGGCGACTTTCGCGTACGAACCGCTTCCCGAATTCGGGCGGTCGCGCACTCATCACACGAACTCTCTCGGCGCGACCACCGTCTTCGAGTTCGACGAAGACCTCTGCCTGCGCAACCTGATCGATCCACGCGGCGCGACGTCGATCACCGACTACAACGAGTACCGCCAACCGGTCCGCCACGTCGACGCCTATGCCAATACCACCGTCTATCTCTACAACCCCGACGGTGACCTGGTTCTGCTCCGACGCCCCGACCAGGCAATCATCACCATCAGCTACGCCGCGCCCCACTGCCCGGCCACGATCACCGATGTCGATGGCACGACTATCACACGCACCTACGACCGCCACGGCAACCTCACCAGCATCACCGATGCCGACGGTGTCACCACGGCCTACACCCATCATCGAGGTGGTGCGACGGCCTCGATCAGGCTATCGACAGGCGCCACCACCGGCATAGACGTCGACGCCGCCGGGCTACCGATCCGGATCGTCGAACCCAACAACGCGGTCACCCTCGTCGAGCGAGATACGTTCGGCCGACCCACGACCATCACCGACCCGCTCGGCAATATCAGCACCAACCAATACTCGGCCGAGGGAAAGCTGCTCTCCCACACCGACACCGACGGCACCACCCAGTCGTGGACATACGACGGCGAAGCCAACCTGCTCACCCATACCAACCAGATCGGTGCCATCACGCGCTACACCCACGGCGCCTTCGACTTGATCAGCACCCGCGAAGCCGCCGACGGCACCATCACCGCCTACACCCACAACACCGAGCGTCGTCTCACCTCGGTAACCAACCCGCTCGGGGACACCTGGACCTACGAATACGACCCGACCGGCAACGTCTGCACCGAAACCGACTACAACGGATCGGTCACCCACACCGAGCACGACCTGCTCAACCGGCCCGCTACCACCATGACGCCGACAGGTGTCCAACGCCGCCACACCTACGACATCCTCGGCCGATTCACCGGTGTCAGCACCGATACCGGTGAATGGATCACGAACACCTACATCCCGACTGGGCATCTCGCGACGGCTCGAAACGGCCTACACGACAAAACCATCCATTCGGTCACCTTCGCCCACACGCCTGCCGGCCGGGTCCTGACCCAGCACGTCGACGGACACGCAGTCACCTACGACTACGACGAGCACGGCCGCCGCACCGGGTACACGACCCCGAGCGGGGTGCAGACCAGCTACGAACACACCCTGACCGGCCAGGTAGCCGCTCTCACCACCAACGGGCACCGCTTCGACTTCACCCACGATCCGATCGCTCGCCAAAATAGCTGGCACAGCGCCGGAATCGGGCAACACAACACCCACAGCCCAACGGGCTACACTCTCAGCCGCGAACTCGTCCAGCTCGACCCGCACAGCAGCATGCCCACCCGGCTGCTCGAACGCGACGAATACACTTGGCGCCCAGATGGCTACATCACGAGCCACACCACTGCGACACCGACGACAAACCGCCGTCGTGATTACACCCTGGATGTGATCGGGCGCATCACCGACATCGCGACCCCCAACGTTGGTGTCACCGAGCAGTACACCTACGACGCTCTCTCGAACCTCACGACCGCCGATTTCGCGATATCAACGGCGCCATCCGATCCCATTGGGCCCGAGCATATCCCGCCCGAACCCGCAAGCGATCCTCGCTTCGAGTACCGCAACAACCTCCTTGTTCGCGCCGGCCGTACTCGCTACCACTACGACCCCGCCGGCCGCCTGATCCGCAAAGAGAAGACCCGGATCTCCCGCAAACCCGCCATCTGGCACTACCGCTACAACGCCTTCGACCAACTCATCGAAGTCACCATCCCCGACAACACCACCTGGTCCTACACCTACGACTCCTTCGGCCGTCGAACCAGCAAACACCACCAAGCCAGCAACACTTACACCGAATTCGCTTGGGACGGCGTTCATCTCACAGAACAGGCCACCACCGACCACGCAGGCACCGAAACCTACACCTGGACCAACCACCCAACTACCCACGTCCCCCTCGCCCAGTCCATCGACGACCAATTCTGGGCAATCGTCACCAACCTCGAAGGCAGCCCCACCCACCTCGCCGACCCCACCACCGGCGAAATAGCCTCGACCGCTACCGCGACGCTTTGGGGTGAAACTGTCTGGACCGGGCAGGACACGCCCCATCGATTTCAGGGTCAGCAATACGACTGTGAATCCGGCCTCCATTACAACAGGCATCGCTACTATGACCCCGAAACCGGCCGATACCTCACGCAAGATCCGTTGGGCCTTGACCCCGCGCCCAACCCGATGACATACCCTCACAACCCCGTCGTGTGGGCAGACCCGCTGGGCCTTGCGCCGAGTGCATGTCGCCAGGTCAGCTACACCGGCTCCCAGGGAACAGGAAAGGACCTAAAACGTAATGGTCAAGTAGGTACCGACCAGTGGCAATTCAACACGGGCCATGGATATGATCGGGCACACACGGGGCCGGGTGGCGTGCAGAATGATCTGCGCACAACAGGGATGACTGCCGATGAAATCGAACAGGGTATCGTTTCGGACGTCTACGATCATATAGACCGTGGCGGCGCGATACCTCAGGGTGGAACACCCGGATTCAGCGGCCCATTGCAACGAAACGCGGTTATTAATGGGCACAACGTCGGATACCGAATAATGCAGTCACCGGATGGCGTGTTTCGAATTGGAACGTATTGGCTCAATTGATTGGATAACAATATGACCAACCTTGGTAGGGCGGCTCGGGAACTGATCTCCAGCCTCGATGATTCATCTCGGGAGCAAGTTTCCGATGCGGCACGAGCATTTATTGAGTTGATAACATTCGCCGATGTCGATGACATCACTTCGATGTTGAGCGAAGAGCTGCAAAAAGACTGGATGGGCATGCCGGTGTGGGCGCGAAACCTCAGTTTTCGCCTAGCGTGCCTACAGGATCCAAATAACGCAGAACTTCTACACGAAGCGTCTGTCGACTTGTACAGTTTCGGACCAGATTGGGATGATCATGCCGAATCACTCGCCGAACGTTCGCGAACACTGAAGGAAAACGGGTGAATCCCTGTCGCCGTCGAACTCCGTTCAAGACATGACCCGGAAGACCACCCGCTATGCCGAGGCCGGAATCCCCTGGTAATGAGACGTCGATGCCGACGAGCAAGCCCTGCGCCAAGATAATTCTTACAACGAGGACACATCAAAACAAATGACGTCACCGGGCTGGACAACACGCGATATTCCCTCCGAAAATACGAGGGAATAGACACCCGGCACCGATCTTTTCAAGTGCATCGACTCGAGCATGCCGTTAACCTCGGTTCCATCACCCCGGTGCAGCGTCACCTGCTGTCCGATCTCAAAGTTTCCCGTGGCCCTGCCCACGACATACGGGTTGTCCATGAAGCTAACCGGGTAGATAGCCGTGACATGAAACTCACTCATTGAATTCCACCTCTATACGAAACAGGCTGCCGTAGCTACTGATCCGGTGTGGCCGGTCCGTCACCCCGTACGTATATCGCGTTGGCGCAGCTCGAGTAGCACGCGGGCGACAGTCGCGAAGTCGTCGTCAGTGTGCAGGACAGTCAGGTCGTGGTGGACAGCAGTAGCGCAGACGACCAGGTCGCCCACGCCTGCCGAGCGGTGCTGTCCCCGCTGAGTCAGCTTGTACTGAGCAGTGTCGACCCATCTCCAGGCGTTCTTGGGGACGCCCGCGGGTAGGCATACCGCATCGATATCGGCAGCAAGATCATCGCGGTCGGCTGAACTTGTCGCCGAGAACAAGAACTCTGCCCGCGTGACTTCACAGACCCGGAGCGCGCCGGCATCAATTTCGGGGCGCCATCTCGCGAACGTATCTTTCTCACGGAACAGGCGCCACAGCGCCGACGTATCCAGCAGGTACCCGATCACCGCGAGAAGGCTTGCCTGCGTGCCGCTTTCGCCGCCTCACTCGCCGCAGCGGCTTCATCGAAATCACCGCGCTGCCCGCGCTCGAACAACCGTTGTGCGGCCTCCACCCGTCGCACCCGCGCCACATAGTCCCGCAGGGCAGCGTTGACAGTGTCCTTCTTGGTGGTCGAGCCCATCAACCTCATTGCTTCTGCGAGAGCTTCGTCGTCCAGATCGATCTGAGTTACCGACATGACACACCACCTTGTATCCAATGTATGTACATTGAGTATGCCACCAACATTCGGCCTCTTCAAGGCCGAGAATCACCGCGGTCTGCCGACCTGGCGAGTCTCAGCTACTCGAGTGCGAACACTGCAACACCACCCACAGTCGATGCCCCGTCATGCACTCCGACGATCGAGCCGCGTGGCGACCACCGGGATGACGATCGCGGTGGCGACGAGGTGTGTGAGCATCAGGGTGAGGTTGGTGTCGGCCGACGCGGTCACGCTCGAGAGCCGGTAGGGCCATGTTTCCTGGAGACCTGGCGGGTCCCGCACGCTAGCCTTGCAGGGTGACCGCAGACCTCGGCAGCGCCGGTTCGCTCCCAGAAACCCTCACCTGGGAGGAATTCCTAGCACTGCCCGATGCCATCGCGCAGTGCGTGGAAGGACTCGACCATGGTCGCGTCATCTGGGCACGCACCGGGCCCCGCCGAAATCAGCGGGCCGCGGTACGCCTGCGCAACGCACTGGAGTCTGCCTGGTCGGCCGTACGTACAGAACACGACGAGTGCTTCGAAGCCGATGTCGAGCAGCCGATATTCTTCACCGCCAAGAACGACTTCCTCAAACCTGACTTCATCCTGTACCGGTGCCTGCCAGACCAGGAGCAGGACGTGCCCGCGTCCGCCGTTGTCATCGCGGGTGAAGTCCTGTCGCCGTCGAACTCCGTTCAAGACATGACCCGGAAGACCACCCGCTATGCCGAGGCCGGAATCCCCTGGTACTGGGAAGTCGATGCTGGTGAGCAAGCAGTAACCATTCGAATCAACGCGCTGTTACCCGCTCCGGAACACCGCCCAGCCGGTGTCACTCCCCTGCGGGCGTTCCACTACGAACCGGTCGCACAGTGGGTCGGCGTCGGCGATTTCACCTACCACCTGCCCTTCCCTTTCACGATCCCGTCAAAAAGCCTGGCCTACTAGCGACCTGAGTAGGTCAGATAGCTCCTAACGGAAGGTTTCGCAGATGCGTTCGACCATCGGGCTCACCGCTATCGTCGCGATTTCGCTACTCGGCACCGGAACAGCGTCGGCGGAGGTGCGCGAGGCGAAGATCCAGTGCCTCGGTTCGAACGCCAACTTCCACCTGTACCCGTTCTATCTGTCCCTCGTGGCGACCTCGTCGGACGACCGCCCCGGCACCATCTCGGTCCAGCCGCGCGGAGATTCGGCCTTCGGCCCCTTCAGCTACCACGCGACCGTCAACTGGACCAACCTCGACACCGGCGAATCCGGCGTCACCGCCCAGCACGGCACCGTCAGCGGCAACATGCCCAGCTTCGATATCCACCCCGGCTGGGGCACAGTGCGTCTGACCGGCTCGGTAGGCACCTCCGGCGTGTCCGCGGGCCAGACCATGCAGTGCTCCGGCACAGACCTATTCGTGCCGTAGCGCCGAGCGGCTCGCGATCGACGCGATGTTCTTGCCGATCAGTTCGCGGCTCCGAGCGATCTCATCGACAGCCGATTCCACCTCGACAGCGTCGACCGCTTCCTGAAGGGAATAGGCCAGCGATGTCACCAGTTCGACTACCCGATCCTCGACCAAGCCCGAAATCCGGGCGAGTTTGCGCCAGTGCGGCAGCCTTACTTCCGCTGCACGCCGCGCCCGCCGCTACCCATTGCCAGCTTCTGATCGAACTGCGCTGTCGCTGCCACGCGATAGCGAGATCGGCGTGGTGGGCGCGTTCTCGCTGTAGTCGAAACGAACGTGTCCGGATGGCCCGCGCGTGAACGTTCCCGCGTGGTGCCCCTCCAACCACGCATGGAGAACCTCTGTCATCGCAGGTCCATCGCGGGCAGGGCCGTGGGTTCGACGCCTAACGCCCGCAACACTTTTCGCAGACCGATAAGATCACGTACCGATTCGGCCCGCTCGATGGCCACCACCAAGGCGCGATCCACCCCGGCGCGCTCGGCAAGGTCACTCCGCGCCAGCCCCTGGATTGCCCGTTCGTCGCGAACCACCCGTGCCAGTGTCGACGGATATCGCAAATACTCCTGACGAGGCCGGTGAAGCACCTCCCAGACCCGCGTCTTGTTCCCCGCGATCGCGTGCACAACCAGATTGGACCCGCCGTCCAACTGTGTCGGCGGGCGCCCGGCCCACCAATCGACCAATAGTTCGGCCGGATCATCCACCGTGCGCAACAGCCTCAGCCGCTCGGCCGTGCGGGCACGCACCTGGCCGGTCAATTCGCCCAATGATCTGGCGTGCAGTGCGCGCACAAGCGCGCGCTGCGATGCTTCCGACAACGGCCGCCGCGCCGCCCGCCGAACCGGATGAGGCGCATCCACCACCCAACGGCCACCCACTTTGCGAGCCGGCACCGCACCTGCCCGGGCCAGCGCGCGAACACGCCGAGGTGACACCCCAGCAAGCTCCGCATACTCGGCCACATTCATGACACAAGTATACCGATTCGGTCCTCACATAGACCGAACAGAAGACCGGGCAGTTCTACACCAGATGCTCGCGCCTCCTGGTCAGGTACGCGCGCTCCGCCGGGTTCTGCGTGGCGGCGTTGATCGCCGCCACGAGCTCGGCCGCACTCACGAAGACCACGCCGGGAGTAAGTCCGCCGGACCATACGCTGCGTCGAGTCCGGCACAGTCGATCCCGCTGCGCGAGACTGCGATCACCGGCACCGGATCTGGCGCGAGCGCGGCCCGGTGCCGAAGCAGGGCAGCGAGATCGTGCCGGTCGAATGGGGAGTTCTCCAGCCATTTGACCGAGCCGACGAACAACAACTCCTTGGCGATCGGCGCACGGTCAGCGCCGACGATATCGATCTCTACATCGTTGGTACGGGTCCAGTAGCCACCGATGGCAGGTGCAGCGGGGAGGTTTGCGTCGGGCAGCAGACGTGCCAGCGCCTCACGCACCAAAGGTTCAACCGCCCTGCCGCGCCAACTTGTCCAGCTCTCGCGGATGCGATTCAACGTCAGGTCACCCCGGCCGCGCTCGATCTCCGCCATCGCCGGACCCAGGAATTTCAACCAGAAACGGAGATAGGGATCCGCCACCCGATAGCGACGATCCTTCGACGGGCGCATGGACAGCGGCAGTTCTGCGGCGATAATACGTTTGTCGGCAAGGATCCCCAGCGACCGTTGCAACGGGCTCGCTCCCATCCCGCCCGCGGCGCGGGCAATGTTGGAGAACGTCCGCTCACCGCTACCGATCGCGGAAAGAACGGTGCGAGCCTGGACCTGTTGTGGAAACTCCGCGGCAAGCGAGCGCTCCGCCGACACCAGCAAAGCCGAGACCGGATCGCTGAGCGCAGCCTCCAAGAAATCCCATATTCCGGCACCGCGCATCCATTCCGCACAGATCAAAGGCAATCCACCGGTGATCAAGGCCGCATCGAAAGCCTCAGCAGGACCGAGGTCCAGCATCTGCCCCACCTCTGCGGGGTTGAGCGGCCCCAGCACCATCTCTCGCCCACGCTGGTGAAACGGGCGTCCATAACTGTTGAGCGCCTCCATCATCGACAGGTCAGAGCCGATGAGAACCAGCAGCACCGGCTTCGTCTCCAGCATTCGGTCCCAAGCCCGCTGCAACATCCCCTCGAAGGCGCCATCTGCATCCATCAAATAGGGCACCTCGTCCATGACAACCACGCTCGCCCGGTCCTGTGGCAACGCCGCCGCCAACACATCGAATGCGGCATCCCAACTCGCCGGACGGGCGGCAGACAGCAGATTTGCCAGCGGAAGGCTGGACGACTGCGCATCCCGGCTGAGCCGCTCGAGGTCCGCCCCGGGCGAAGCGCCCGTGGCTGCGTAGAAGAGGAACGGCGCACCAGACTTCTCAGCGAACCGCTCCACCAATCGTGACTTACCCACCCGGCGGCGTCCTCGAAGCATGATGCACCGCCCGGGCCGCTCCCCACCGACGCCAGCCGTCACCTTGCCCAGTTCACGATCTAACGTCTCGAGCTCATGTCGCCTACCCACGAATTCAGCCATACCGCCGCCCTCCAGAGGATACCGCATCTTACTAACATCAATGTTAGTAAGATGCATGTTAGCAACAGGCGAACCTCCCACTGGACCATGCAGTGCTCCGCACAGACCTCTACGTGCCGTAAGCGCTGCTCAATTGCCCGGATCGACCAGATGCTCGCGTCTTCTGGTCAGGTACGCGCGCTCCGCCGGGTTCTGCGTGGCGGCGATCGCGGCGTCGTAGGCGGACCTCGCCTCGGCGCCGCGTCCCAACCTGCGAAGCAGATCGGCGCGGGCGGCGTGCCAGGCATGGTATCCGTCGAGCGGCAGTGAATCTATTTGTGCCAGGGCTACATTGGGGCCATCGAGTTCGGCGATGGCGACGGCTCGGTTGAGGGCGACTATCGCGGTGGGGGTTACGGCGTAGAGCTGGTCGTAGAGGGCGACGATCTGGTTCCAGTCGGTATCGCGGGAGTCCGACGCGTCAGTGTGGACCGCGTTGATCGCCGCCATGAGCTGGTAGCGACCAGGTCGAGGCCCACCTGCCGCGACTCGACCTAGGCATTCGCGCACCAGCGCGTGCCCCTCGACGATGAGGGCGCGGTCCCAGCCGCCACGGTCCTGTTCGTCGAGCGTCACCAGCTCCCCGCCCGCGAAACGGGCCGCACTGCGCGCATCGATGAGCAACATGAGCGCGAGCAACCCGGCGACCTCACCGTCATCAGGCAGCAGATCTCGCACGATGCGGCCGAGCCGAATCGCCTCCGCCATCAGGTCGGCCCGAATAGCTTGCGCGCCGGCCAGATACCCCTCGTTGAAGATGAGGTAGACGACGGCCAGCACACCGCCGAGCCGATCGGTGACGTCATCGCGATCGGGCACACGGAACGGGATGTGCGCGGCTTTGATCTTGGCTTTGGCGCGGGTGATGCGTTGCGCCATAGTCGTTTCGGCTACCAGGAACGCACTTGCGATCTCGCCGACCGTGAGTCCGCCGAGCAGGCGCAGTGTCAGCGCGACTCGCGCCTCCGGCGCCAATGCCGGATGACAACTTGTGAATACGAGCCGGAGACGGTCGTCGTTGATCGGTCCGGTCGGTTCGTGCGGTTCGTGATCTTCGATGATCATGGCTGCCTGGTGCTTCGAGTCGCGCAGTGATTCCCGGCGGATCCGGTCGATCGCGCGGTTGCCCGCGGTCTTGGTCAGCCAGCCGCCCGGGTTGGGCGGAATGCCGTCGACCGGCCACCGTTCGATGGCGGTGAGCAGGGCCTCGGCCGCCGCGTCCTCGGCGATGTCGAGATCGCCGAAGCGCCGGGCGAGCGAGGCGACCACCCGGCCGTACTCCTCGCGGTAGATCCGATCGATCCGCGCGCGAGTGTCGTCGCTCATGCGCCGTCGAACGTCCTGATCTCGATCTTCTGCTCGCAGACCTTCGACGCCCTTGCGGCGATCTTCAGAGCGGCATCGAGGTCAGGTGCCTGCACGACCCAGAATCCACCGAGGCATTCCTTGGTCTCGGCGTACGGCCCGTCGGTGACGACCACATCCGCGCCGGTGTTGTCGACCATGGTCGCCTCATCGATGCGCCCGAGCCCACCCGCGAACACCCACACCCCTTCGGCCTTGAGCTCGTCGTTGAACCTCCCCGTCGCGTCGTACTGCGGCTGCGCCTCTTCCTGCGGAATGTCGTAGGCACTCGGGTCGACAACTACGGAAAGCAAGTACTGAGCCATCTCGAACTCCTTCGTCGGCGGCCGCCACCTCAGCAGCCTCTACCCTCTCCACGAACGACCGAACACGAATACGACAACTCTGACCATGATGCTCTCGAACCTCTGCTCCTGGAGCTGACCGGTCTCGAGAGGTGCTGTGATCGCCGCGGAATTCCGCAGGAAAACGTTCACAGTTCAAAGGTAGCTGTGAACGTTTACCTACGGATGACGCGAAAGAACGCGCTATGACAGGCCCGCAAGACGTTGCATCAGATTTTGATGCAAATGGGGAAAGGGACGTCCGCATGGAAAAGTGTGATGTTCATGTTCAGCAGGCCGGTGCCGCCACAAGCGTGCACTGGTGTTGCCCAAGGCCTGGCTGACGTGACGCTTTCTACCGAACCAACGTTGACGCCAGAGCTCGCAGACTCTGCTGAAGCGACCCCGCTCGCGAAGGCGACCATCGGCGTGATCGCAGCTGCGGCGATCGCCGCGCGCATTGCAAACTTCTTCATGTCTTTCACCTTCCACTGGATCGGCGTTCGGAGCCGATACACCACATCGACCGAATTCGGTCGACGGGCTCCAGTGTGCGGCCGCCCACTGATCCACCACATCCGTGCCAGCACGGAACCCGCAGCTCACGGCTGTTTGCAGACGTGAGCGCGGCCCGGTGCCGAAGCACGGCACCGAGATGCTGCTGGCGAATGGGGACTTCTCGAAGCGCGCGTGACGCCAAGTCCAGACGTCACGCGCGTCCCGCGTGAGAACTACGCGGCGTACTCCGCCATGCACTGACCCGAGGTAACGCTCTGGCCGGTCTGGTTGGACGTGCCGAAGACAAAGGCGATCCGGCCGGGCTCGGTCCACAATTCGGGAATCGATAGCAGCGTTCGGTGGCCCGCTACCCAGGTCTTCGCATCGCCGCCTCCGCTGCGGCCGGTGTCGATGTTCGCCCAGGTCGCGGTGAACGACTGGTCGTAACCGCCCTTGGAGTTGGCGTCGGTGATCAGAGTCAGCTCGAGCGAACCGTTGGAGTTGCGGTCGACCTTGACCTCACTGGAACCGTTGACTTCGGGGTTGTCGGGGGTCAGGTAAGTCATCGAGCACAGCGACTTGGCGGGCTGCGCCGCAGCCATGGGGGCGACGGCGACAACAGCGCCTGCCAGACAGGCCACTGCGACCGCGCCGATCGAACCGATACGCATACGTGAGATGTTCAAGTCTTCCTACCACCGATCATGTGCGAACTGGACAGGATGCCCGAGCGAAAGACTCGCCTGCAGAACAGTATTCGTCGCTCGGGTGATCTCGGAGGTGCAATCACCCCACGCTGAGGTGATCTTCGCAAAACTAACTTTCGTTACCGTTCAGGCGAATTGACTGGGCAAAGCATCAAAGATGCCTGCGTGCACGCAGAAGAACATGGTGTTCGCACCTCACCAGCTTCCGAATGACCCGGGCCTTGACCCCGGGTGATGGACACGCTTGATCTTGGTCTCAGACCAGAAAAGCGAGAAGATCTACCCGATGCCCAAGAAGAACTACACCGAC
>NZ_JBHZBG010000052.1:0-12853 GCF_042754695.1 Nocardia sp. NPDC059195
TTTTTATTTTCTGGCGTCTCTCTTTTGTTATTGTTTTTATACCATTAGATCTGGGGGTGTGCCCCGGGGGGGTGCGACCGGTCCCCCCTGGGGGGGGGGCCGCCCTTCCCCGCCCCCCGCCCCCGACTGCATTACCGCGTATTACTTACCCGGCGTCGGCGTGCCGCCGCTGACCGAGATCAGCGCCTGAATGAAAGGCAGAACGGCTTCGCTCAGGCTGCCCGCGCCGGTCGCCATCAATTCGTAGAGGGATCCCATGTGTCTTCTCCTTGGGTGAGGGAATGATCAGCGAACTCGATTGGAGTTCGGCGATGTTCTTCGGGTGTAGCGTTTACGGGAAGAAGGCCTCGACCGAGCCGAGGAAGACCGCGAGAAGGCCGTCACCCTCGACCATCGAACCCAGTCCCGCAATTGCGGCCATCATTATCTCGGTCAGTGAACCCATGGCGAATCTCCTTGCATGATTGGTAAGCATCCCGCCGGAAAATGGGGGTACCGTCGACCGGGATGTGGATCACAATCAGATCTCTGTTGTGATGTGGACAACGTAGCTCCGCGCATTTTCTGCGGCAGGAAAATCGTGCGATTCGCGCAATTCGGACTGAGATCCTTCCCGGTGGAAGTGCCGGACGGTGTTGGTACCTGTCACTAAGGATCGCGCCGTGACCTGTACGGATGTCCAGTCCCGTCAGATCGACGGCGAACGGCCACGTTCGCCGCCGAATCTGTCAATCCCCCTGGAGTCGGCCGCGCCAGATGCGCGCCGGAATTCCGCTGACCAGATCCCGGCGCCGCAGCACCTGGATCCGCCACGGGTCGAGGCGAAGCACCTGGAAGGCCGGGTCGTCGGGTCCCTGCCAGAACTGCCCGGGGTCGTAGCCCGCGCCGGGCGGGCTGCCGTGCCGGTACAGGTCCCACACGTGTGCGCGCTCGCCGGGATCATCGGTCCATTCAGCGACCGTGTCGACGGCCACGGTGTTCTGCGCCGGGCTCCAATAGGAAAACGTGACGTGCGGATTTCCCGCGATGTGGGCGGCCTTTACCGGAGTGCGGTACGTCCCGAGCCAGCCAACCGGGTGGTCGGTATCGGTTTCCCAGACCGGAATCAGGACCCGCGAGCGCGGTCGGCCCTCGGCGTCGACGGTGGTCATGGTCGCGTAGTTGATGGCGCCGACGATGGCGTCGAAGTCGGGTTTGATATCGGCGAAAGTATGGACGTGGGCGCGCGTGCGGTTACTCACTGCTGCACCTCGACGTGTTCGAGCACGACAGCCGGAATCGGCTGCGCGGCCGGTCGTCCGGAGGCCGAGGGATCGGGGCTGTCGGTCACGGTGTGAGTCATGGGTTCACCGTGCACCGGTGGACTTCGGACGGACTCAGGATCGACTTCGGGCGTGCGCCGTGTGCAACGTGTGGGGGTCGGCGGCCCGGCCCGCGTCGAGTTCGGTGGTGAGCCGGTCGGCGCCGATGTCGGCGCCGATGCGCGCCTCGATCCGGTCGACATCCCCGCGTTCGGCCGCGGGCAGCGGAGCGCCGGTCGACCGGCGGAGGGTGTCGGCGGCGCCGAGTAGCCGAGCCGCGTGCGCGGAATACCCTGCGAGCGAACGCGCGCCGGCGAGACCTTCCAGAGCGAGTGCGTGGGCGCGGGGATCGCCGGTGCGCAGGGCGGAGTCGAGTCCGCGCAGGTGCCGGTGTTCGGCTTCGTCGGCGTCACCGGCGAGTTCGGCGGTGAAACCCAGTTCGGCGAGGATCAGGGCGGCGCCGAAATGCGATCCGGACCGCAGATGCCAGTCCAGCCAGGTGCTGAGGTACTCGCGGGCCGCGGCCAGATCGCCGCGGCGCCGGGCGACCAGGCCGAGCCCGAGTACCGCGGATTCTTCGCCGACGAGGTGTCCCTGATCGACCGCCACCCGACGGGCTCGCTCGTGGAGCTCGGCGCTGCGGTCGAGCTCACCGCGCAGCAGGGCGATCCGGCCGAGCGAGGTGAGCCGCTCGCCCACTTCGGTCCACAGCCCGAGTTCTTCGGCGGTGGCCAGCGCGCTGCGGTGATAGTCGCGGGCAGCATCGAGGTCGCCGGTCACCTCGGCATAGCTGCCGAGCAGGAAACCCGCGATGGCCTGGCCCCAGCGATCACCTACCCGCGCGAACAGATCCCGGCTCCGTTCGGCGTGCTCGCACAGCCCCATAAGGTCGCCGCGGGCGAACGCGTCCCGCGCCAGCGATACCGAGGCCGCCGCGATACCCCAGTCATCTGCGTTGTCGGCGAAGGCATTGCGCAGGTCGGTCGCGTCGTCCATCCCCTGCTGGGCCGCGAATCCGGAGTACACGTGCGCGAGATACCAGCGAGCGCGCAGCTCCGCCGGTGCGGGTCGCGCGGTGACGGCGGGCAGTGTGTCGACGGTGCGGCCGACACCGACTTCGAGCGCGTCGCGCCACAGCAGCGCCACCCGGCGCGCAGGGGAATCGGCCCCGCCGGGCACCGCGAGAGCGGTGCCGAGGGACCGGATGCCCTCGGCGAGGCGTCCCCGCATCACCCAGTACCAGGCGAGCGCGTTGACCAACCGCAACGCATCCGCGGATCTGCCCGCGGCACGGGCGGTTTCGAGTGCCCGGCGCAGATCGGCGGATTCGGCGTCCAGCCGAGACAGCCAGCGGCGCTGGTCGCCGGTGCGGAGGTGCTGGTCGGCGCCTTCGGCGAAGGCGAGGTAGTAGGCGAGATGCCGCAGCCGCGTGCCGGATTCCTCGCCGCTGTCGCGCAGCCGGTCAACGCCGTAGGCGGCGATCGATTTCAGCAGCCGATAGCGCGGGCGAACATCGGCGGCGGGCGTGATGATCAGGGAACGATCGACCAGGCGGGCCAGCAACTCCGCGACCTCGGTACCCGCGATAGCGCCACCCGCGCAGACCGCCTCGGCCGATTCCATTGTGCTGCCGTCGGCATAGGCCGAAAGCCGCCGCAGCACAGCACGTTCGGGCTCGTCGAGGAGTTCCCAGCTCCAATCGATCACCGCGCGCAGGGTGCGCTGCCGATCCGGTGCGTCCCGATACCCGGACGACAGTAGCGTGAAACGGTCCTCGATCCGGTCGGCGAGGGTGTGTACGCCGAGTGCGCGGACCCGGGTCGCCGCCAGTTCCAGGGCCAGCGGCAGGCCGTCGAGACGGGTGACGATGGTCGCGATCGCGGCGGCATTGTCAGCGGTGACGGTGAAGCCGGGTGCGCTCGAGCGCGCACGCTCGACGAAAAGCTGTGCGGCAGGCGACGTTTCCGCCGTCTCGGAGTCGCCCGAGGTTCGGGTGGCCGGCACGGCCAGCGGTGTCACGTGCCAGATGAATTCGCCCGCGATGTTCAGCGGGACCTGGCTGGTGACCAGTACTCGTAGATCGGGGGCGGTGGCCAGTAGCCGCGAGACGAGCGTGGCGGCGGCCTCGGCGACGTGCTCACCGTTGTCCAGCACGAGCAGCAATTGCTTGCCGCGCACCGCGTCGGCGAGATGAGCGAGCTGAGTTCCGTTGTCGGGCACCGGGAACGGGCTCGAACCCGCGGAATCGTCACGCACATCGAAGGCGGCCGCCACAACCTCGGTGAGTGTCGTCAACGCGCTGTCCGGGTCGGCACCGAGGCACAGCCCGGCGAGCTCGACGAACAACACGCCCTCACGCGCGGAATGCTCGGCGGCGGTGGCCGAAGCGAGGCGGGTCTTGCCGACTCCGCCCGGTCCGGTGAGGGTCACCAGCCGTTCGGCACGGATCAACGCGGCGATCGCGGCAAGGTCGTCGTCGCGGCCGATGAGCGAGGTCGCGGGCACCGGCAGTGCGGGGCGCGGTGTCACGGGTGCGGTGGGCGCGGGCCGAACCCGGGCGCCGAGGGCCGGATCCTGTTCCAGCACAGCACGATGCAGGGCGGCGAGTTCGGGGCTCGGGTCGAGTCCGAGTTCCTCGGCGAGGTGTTCGCGCAGGCGCCGATAGGAATCCAGGGCCTCGCCGTGTCGCCCCGACCGGTACAGCGCCAGCATGTGGGCGGCGCGCAGCCGTTCGCGCAGCGGATGTAGTGCGGTGAGCTCACCGAGTTCGTCGGCGACCTGATCGTGTTCACCGAGGGTGATCCGGGCCTGCGCGAGTTCCTCGACGGCCGTGAGTCGCTGTTCCTCGAGGCGCAGCACCGGAATCCGCGCGAAGTCGTGATCGGCGAGGTCGGCCAAGACCTCGCCGCGCCACAACGCGAGCGCTTGCGCGAGAAGCGTTGCCCGAGCGGCAGTATCCTCGCTCGCGCGCGCCTGGTGGAGCAACTGCTGGAACACCTGGGAGTCCACCGCGGCCTCGGCGACCTCGAGGAGATAGCCGGGGGAGCGCGACACCAGCAACTCCCGCCCGCCCGCTTCGGCGTCGCCGAGGACCCGGCGCAATTGCGAGGCCCGAGTCTGCAACGAACCCGCCGGGTTGGCAGGCAACGCCGTGCCCCACAGATCCTCGACGAGGCGGTCGGCGGGCACGATCCGGCCCGGTTCGACCAGCAGTGCGCCGAGCAGGACCCGCACCTTGAGTTCTGGAACCCGGACGGCTTGTCCATCGTCGGTCCAGACCGCCAACGGACCGAGCACTCCGAAACGCATGTCACCCACCCTAAACGGCCCGGGTATGAGTGCGGCGACGTGCGGTGCCTTGCTCGTCGACGGGATCTCACTGGGCATCTGCGGCACCGACCACGAAGGTGATGTGGCGGTCGCCAACACGCGCCTCGGCGCGGGTGGATTGCGCTGCGCCTCGAACACAGTGCCGGCGACGGCAGCTCGAGGTCGTCTGGAGTCGACCCGAAGGGTTCCTGAAGTGCGGCCCGGCATTGTCGGTCCCAGTTCGAATCGTCCTCGAAGGGAAACTCCTGATGTCCGAGTTCACCGATATCCCCGAGCGGGCAGGTACCCGCCAATGGCTGGGACTTGCGGTACTGCTCCTGCCGACGGTGCTGCTGTTCCTCAGCATGACCGTGCTGTTCCTGGCCACCCCCTATATCGCGGCCGACCTGTCGCCGAGTAGCGGCCAGCTGTTGTGGATCAACGACATCTACGGGTTCGTGATGGCGGGGTTCCTTGTCACCATGGGCACCCTCGGTGACCGGCTCGGCCGCCGCAGGCTGCTGCTGGCCGGTGCCGCGCTGTTCGGCATCGCCTCGATCCTGGCCGCGTTCGCGCCCGGCCCCGACCTGCTGATCGCGGCGCGTGCGCTGATGGGTCTCGGCGCGGCCGCCGTCATGCCCGCCACGTTGTCGCTGATCACGACGATGTTCCGCGACGACCGGCAGCGCGCCACCGCCATCGGTCTGTGGGCGGCTTCGGTGTCGGCCGGTGTGGCGCTGGGCCCACTGCTCGGCGGCCTCCTGCTCGACTCGCTGTGGTGGGGTGCGTCCATGTTGATCGGCGTGCCCGTGATGGCGCTCGTCGTGCTCGGCGTGCCGGTGCTGATTCCGGAATACCGTGCGCCCCAGGCGGGTCGGCTCGACCCGATCAGCGTCGCGCTGTCGCTGGCCGCGCTGCTGCCGTTCGTCTACGGCGTGAAGAAACTGGCCGAGACCGGGTTCACCGCCGAATCCGTGGTCACTGTGCTCGCCGGTGTGGTGTTCGCGGTGGTCTTCGTCCGCAGGCAGTTGCGACTGACCGACCCGCTGCTCGATGTGCGGCTGTTCGCGAACCGGACCTTCAGCGGATCGCTCGCGGTGTACATGCTCGCCGCCATCGCCCTGGGCGGGGTGTACCTGCTGTTCACCCAGTACCTGCAGCTGGTCGCCGCCCAGTCGCCGCTGCAGGCCGGGTTGTGGATCCTGCCTGCCGCGATCGCGCTGGTCATCGTCTCGACCGTGACCCCGGCGATCGCCCGCCGTGTCCGTCCGGCGTTTGTGATCGCCGCGGGCTTGGCGCTGTCGACCGTCGGCTATCTGGCGCTCACCCAGGTCGAGAGCGTGGCGGGATTGCCGCTGCTCATCGTCGGCTTCTACATCCTGTACCCGGGCATCGCCCCCGCCATGGCGTTGATCCCCGGCCTGGTCATCGGTGCGGCGCCCGCCGAGAAGGCGGGCGCGGCGTCGGCGGTGGACAGCACCGCCAGCGATCTGGGTGTGGCACTGGGTGTCGCCCTGCTCGGCAGTATGGGAGCGGCGGTCTACCGGGCCGGAATGTCGGGCGAAGCGGGCGCCGCCGCGGAAACCCTGCCCGGCGCGCTGAGTTCGGCCGAGTCCCTGCCCACCGAGGTCGCCGAGTCCGTCGTGGCCGCCGGCCGCGAGGCGTTCACCAACGGCCTCAACGCCGCGGCATGGGCTGCCGCTGTGCTCTCCGCAGTGGGTGCGGTGCTGGCGGTGGCGCTGCTGCGCCGGATCCCGGCCGGTGCGACCTCCGTTCCGGAAACTGGAGCGACAACGGAGGTCTCGGCGGCCGGGGGTGACACCGAGCGAACCACCGTCGCTGTCTGACCGTCGCGGGATCCGCCGACCTCAGCGATCCGCAGCACCAGTTCACAGGTGCTGTGGATCGCTGTCCTACCGGGCCCCGATGCCCTTGCGCCGCAGCAGCGTTGGAGTTGCGCGCCGACGCCATCGATGACTACTGCCGGTTGCCGAGATCATCGGGGGAGGTGCGGCCGGTGACCACCATCAGCAGTTCTGCCGCCGTGCCGGTGATCGGCGTGCCGTTTCCCGCGGTCCAGGAGGTGTCGGTGGTGGTCAACGAGTATCCGGCCAGACGGTTTCGCGCGTGGAAGGGTGCGCCCATCGTCCACACGCGGTCCAGCGAAAGTCGCGCTGCTGCGGGCGGCATGACCCGGTCGACACCGAGCGGGATGGCGATGTCCTGGCCGTGGACAAGCAGATCCATCAGCCGGTCGATCGGTGTGGTGCCGATCGGGATCGCCCTGGAGTCGGTCGTGGCGCGCAGTTGGGCGAGCAATTCGGTGGTCGGTGTTCGGTCGGCGTGCCGGACGGCGGTGTCGTGGATGAGACGGTCGGTGTTGCCGCGAGCACGGATCAGGTTCACCAGCAAGGAGACGATCGTGACGCGGGTGGCCAACACGAGGTGGGCCACGACGTCGCGAACACGCCACCCCGTACACAGCGAGGCGGTATCCCACGCCGATTCGGGCAGGTCGCGCAGCAGTTCGACCAGGGTGGCTCGTTCCTCGGCCACCGCCTGCCAGATCGTGTCGTTCATCGTGTCGTGTCCGGTCATCGTCGAGTCTCCTTCAGAGGGGCGTCCTCGGTACCGTAGGAGTTCCACCGAGGTGGAGGTGCCAGTAAAAGTGACCCACATCACATATTTGACGATCGGCGAGCTCGCCGCCCGAACCGGTGTCGCGGTGCGAACGGTCCGGTTCTACTGCGACGCGGGCCTCCTAGCCGCCGCTCGCTCGCCGACCGGTCACCGAGTGTTCGAACCCGGCGCTGTCGATCGGCTCCTGCTGTTGCGCCGGTTGCGTTCCTTCGGCGTCGGACTCGCGGCGATCGAAGACGTGCTGGACGGCACCCGGTCGATCGCGGAGGTGATCGCGGCCGAACGGGTCGCCGTCGACGACGAACTCGACGCACTGAACCGACGTCGGGCGCTCCTGCGCGCTGTCGAATCGGCAGCCCCCGATACCCAGGACGAGCACCTGAATCTGCTTGCCGCCGTGATCGATCCGCGAGCCGCCCATGATGTGCTTGTCACGTTCTGGCGCCGCCAGCTCGCCCCGCTACCGGCCGCGGCCGTCGACGGCTTCCTCGGCATGAACGTCCCCGAACTGAGCGCCGACGCCAACCCTGAACACCTCATCGCCTACGCGGAACTCATTGCCGCCGTATCGAACCCGGACATCGCGACCGCCATGTACGACACGATCCGCCACCGCAGCACCCCCGGCGTCCGCGACGAACGCCGCCTACTGTTCGACGTCGCCGACGCCTGCGTCGCGGCAGCACCCCGCGTAGCCGCGGGCCATCCACCCCACCCCGGCGCGGAACTCGACCACTACGTCGATGTCCACGCCACCGCCCGTGGCCGCCACGACACCCCGACCTTTCGTCGCCAACTCCTCACCGACGCTCCGGGCGCGGACCACCGAGTCCGCCGATACTGGCAACTGACAACAAGATTCACCGGCGAGGCCGTCACCTCCGGTGCCGCCCAACTCTGGCTCTTCGACGCCCTGAGCGACTCGGTGACGCGACAAGGGGAGGCCGATGACCGGCCTCCCCTTTCTCGAATCAGAACTCAGGGAACAACTTCGACGATGTCGCCCGGCTCCAGCCACTCGTAGTGCGCCTTCGCGCCCTCCGGGGTCAATCGGATGCAGCCGTGGGACTGCTCCTCGGTGGGTCCGATGTGATAGGCGATGTCGCCGTTGAAGAAGATCGCGTATTCCATGGGTGCGTTGTGCAAAGTGCTCCAGTGGAACGGCTTCTTGAACGCCACGTTGAACACTCCGGGGGGCGTTTCGTAGCCGGGACGGCCGTGTGACATCGGGCTGGGCCCGAAGGTGACGTTGCCGTTGTCCATCAACCACGCGTTATTGGTCGACAGCTGCAGGCACGCACGCGCTTTCTCGCTGCACGGGGCCACCACGGGCTCCGGCGGCGGGGCGGGAATGATGGCGGGCACGCCGGGCACATCGGGCCCGCCCGGCCACAGTGGTTCGGCCTGCACTGGTGCTGCGACCGCGGCTCCGACCATCGCCGCGCACATCGCCGCCTGCACGGCCCACCGGGGAATACGACTACTACTCACGAAATCTTGCCTCTCTCGCCGCGCCCACCCCTGGTCGTCGTACGCCCAGAACATGAGCTTTCACCATCGACACAAGCCTCGGAAACATAGAGGTACAGCGATCATGGAGTATTGCGATCGTGTTGAGCAAGCCCGAGGCCGGGCCACCGGCGCGTCACGCACCTGAGCAGACAAAAGTGTGAGCACTTGACTACTTAGGTAAGCCTGACCTACTCTGATCTCGGCGTACGGATGAGCCGGTAGTCCCGAGGGCTGCGGTCGACTCCGCCATCCTGCCGCGGCGGGCTCCGTTTTCGAGACGGAGCTCGCCGCTACGTCTTCCCGGCTGCCTCGCACGGTTTCTGATGGTGTAAACCGGATCATATGAGCGAATTGTCCCTGTCCCTGGCCGACGTCACCCCCGAGTTGATGACGAAGGCCAGCGAAGGCACCTTCACCGACCTCATCGGCTTGCGCTACACCGAGGTCTCCCCGGACCGGGTGCGCGGCGAATGGGAAGTGCGCCCCGCGCTGTACCAGCCCGCGGGTATCCAGAACGGCGGCGTCTACTGCACCGTCATCGAAACCCTCGCCAGCGTCGGCGGCGGCGTCTGGTTCGGCGAGCGTGGCTCGGTGGTCGGCGTCAACAACAACACCGACTTCCTGCGCGCCGTCCGCGAGGGTGTCCTCACCGGCGAGGCCACCCCGATCCATCGCGGCCGCAGCCAGCAACTCTGGGTCGTCGTCATCACCGACACGGACGGCCGCACCGTCGCCCGCGGCCAGGTCCGCCTGCAGAACCTGGCCGCCTAGCAGTCCCCTCGGTAGAGCTGCGCGTCAGCCGAAGGTGGTGATCCGCCACCCACCGCGGTCGAGCACATCGACGATCAACGCGCCGATATTCCACGCGTCGTCGTCGCCGCGGTGGTGGGTGCCTTCGAGGGCGATCTCGGCGATCTGGAGCGCGCGGTCCATGCCCGGTCGTCGGCGCAGGTCGTGGGTCTCGGCGAAGACCTGTTTGGCGTTGGTGTGTTCGGGGCCGAACGGGTATTCGACGCCGGTCGCCGCGCATTGGGCGCGGAACTGCTTGCGGTCGTAGTCGCCCCAACTCGCCCACGGCCGCTCGCTCGCCGCGAACTCGCTCGCCAGCAGACGGCACGCCGCACCGAAGTCGACGCCCTCATCGACCTGCTCCTGGGTGAGCGTGGTGAGCTCGGTGCAGAAATCGCTCACCGTGGACCGGGTCGGGCGCACGATGATCCCGTGCTTGCTCACTCTGGTTCGGGTGGCGAGATCGACCACGGTGATCCCGATCTCGATGATCTCGGTGGTCTGCCCGGCGGGCGGATCGCCTGCCCAGCAGGTGGCCTCCACGTCGACCACATTGAGCAGGCCGGTCCATTCGTTCATGGGTGTGACGGTACGGGCGGGTAGTGGCGCGCTCCAGCGATATTCGCGGGCGTGGAGTCGGCGCAACCGCTGCTCGACCGGTGACGTGGCTGCTTCGGAGCCGAGCGTGGGCCCATCGTTAACATCTCGTTAACCACCTCGGGGTCGTCCCCGGTCGCGCTCGGCGGCGGTCGCCGCGCGGACGCGGGACGTGCCAGAATGTCGCTCACCGACCACCACCCGCCGAGGAGAGAACGTATGCGCCTGTCGCCGCACGAGCAGGAACGGTTGCTGCTGAGTTATGCGGCCGAGCTGGCGCGCCGGAGGCAGGCGCGTGGGTTGAAGCTGAACCATCCCGAGTCGATCGCGTTGATCACCGATCATGTGCTCGAGGGTGCACGCGACGGGCGAACCGTCGCGGAATTGATGTCCTCGGGGCGGTCGGTGCTCACCCGTGCGGATGTGATGGACGGGGTGCCTGAGATGATTCACGACGTGCAGGTCGAGGCGACGTTCCCCGATGGGACCAAGCTCGTCACCGTGCACCACCCGATCGGATAGGCGACGCGCATGATTCCCGGTGAATATCTGTGTGCCGAGGGCACGATCGCCTTGAACGAGGGCGCGGTACGCGTCGAACTCGAGGTGGTCAATACCGGTGACCGCCCGGTCCAAGTGGGCAGCCACGTGCATTTCCCGCAGTCCAACGCCGCGCTGGAGTTCGACCGCGAGGCCGCCTACGGGCACCGGCTCGATATTCCGGCAGGCACCGCGGTTCGTTTCGAACCCGGTCTGCCGCAGCGGATTTCGCTGGTTCCACTCGGTGGCACCCGCGAGGTATACGGCATCAGCGTGAACCCGCCGGGGCAGCTGGATGCAGATGATTCACCGCGATATCCGGGAGAGAGTCGATGACGGAACTGAGCCGCGCCCGCTACGCCGAACTGTTCGGGCCGACCACCGGCGACCGTATTCGCCTGGCCGACACCGACCTGCTCATCGAGATCACCGAAGACCGCAGTGGCGGACCGGGACTCGCCGGTGAGGAAGCGGTGTTCGGCGGCGGCAAGGTGCTGCGCGAGTCGATGGGTCAGTCGCGCGCCACTCGCGCCGACGGTGCCCCCGACACCGTCATCACCGGCGTGGTCATCGTCGACCACTGGGGCATCATCAAGGCCGACGTCGGCATCCGCGACGGCCGCATCTGCGGCATCGGCAAGGCAGGCAATCCCGACACGATGTCGGGCGTGCACCCGGACCTGGTCGTCGGGCCGTCGACCGAGATCATCGCGGGTAACGGCCGCATTCTCACCGCGGGCGCCATCGACTGCCACGTCCACTTCATCTGCCCGCAGCTGATGGACGAAGCGCTCGGCGGCGGCATCACCACCCTCATCGGTGGCGGCACCGGCCCCGCCGAAGGTTCCAAGGCCACCACCGTGACACCGGGCTCCTGGCATCTGGCGCGGATGCTGGAATCGCTCGATCACTGGCCGATGAACATCGTGCTGCTCGGCAAGGGTAACACGGTCAGCCACGAATCGATGTGGGAGCAATTGCGCGGCGGCGCATCGGGTTTCAAACTGCACGAGGACTGGGGCTCCACCCCCGCCGCGATCGATGCCTGCCTCACCGTCGCCGACGCGGCGGGCGTGCAGGTGGCGCTGCACTCGGACACGCTGAACGAGGCCGGTTTCGTCGAGGACACCCTCGCCGCCATCGCGGGCCGCGGCATCCACGCCTACCACACCGAGGGCGCGGGCGGCGGCCACGCGCCCGACATCATCACTGTCGCTTCCCATCTCAATGTGCTGCCGAGCTCCACCAACCCCACCAGGCCGCACACCATCAATACCCTTGACGAGCACCTCGACATGCTGATGGTCTGCCATCACCTGAGCCCGTCGATCCCCGAGGATCTGGCCTTCGCCGAATCGCGGATCCGCCCGTCCACCATCGCCGCCGAAGACCTCCTGCACGACCTGGGCGCCATCTCCATGATCGGCTCGGACTCCCAGGCGATGGGCCGCATCGGCGAAGTGGTGATGCGTACCTGGCAGACCGCGCACGTGATGAAACGCCGCCGCGGCGCCCTGCCCGGCGACGGCGCGGCCGACAATGCCCGCGTGCAGCGCTACATCGCCAAATACACCATCTGCCCGGCGGTTTCGCACGGGCTCGATGACGAGATCGGTTCGATCGAAGTCGGCAAACTCGCCGACCTGGTGCTGTGGGAGCCCGCGTTCTTCGGCGTCCGGCCGCACGCTGTCCTCAAGGGCGGCATGATCGCCTGGGCCGCGATGGGCGACGCCAACGCCTCCATCCCCACTCCCCAGCCCGTACTCCCGCGCCCCATGTTCGGCGCCGCGGCCCCCGCCGCCGCGGCCACCTCCCTGCACTTCGTCTCCGAACAGGCCATCGACGACGGCCTCGCGAACCGATTGAACGTGCGCCGAAAGCTGGTGCCGGTCAAGAACGCTCGCCGTGTCACCAAGGCCGACATGCCCCACAACGACGCCATGCCACGCATCGAAGTGGACCCCGACACCTTCACCGTCCGCATCGACGGGGAGGTCTGGGCCGAGGAACCCGCCACCGAACTCCCGATGGCCCAGCGCTACTTCCTTTTCTGACCCACCGCCGGGGTGAGCTAGTGCCTCGTCAAGCAACCTTCGGTAGGTAATCCGGTAGCCGGATCTTGGAGTTGACGGCGAAGTCTCGCTTGGGTCGGGCGTGCTGGTTGT
>NZ_JBHZBG010000053.1:0-12016 GCF_042754695.1 Nocardia sp. NPDC059195
CTGAGCCGAAGGCTCTAGTCTCGAGCGCTAACCGGCGGCCCCTCAGGGCCGCGGACACGCGCGCGCCAGCGCGCCAATAAACACAGCGTCAAACCCTCTGGCACTACCAAGCCCTGTGGCTATGCCCTACAACCGTCCTGGCACCACCAAAACCCGTAGGCACCCCTACAAGCCCCGGGACCACAAACCCCTAAGCCTGCAGGATGAGGTTCGTCAACGCCCGCACACCAACAGCCAAAGCCCGCTCGTCGATATCGAACGTCGGCTGATGCAGGTCCAGTTGCTCACCGACGCCCGACCAAACTCCCAACCTGCCCATAGCGCCGGGTGCCTCTTCCAGGTACCAGGAGAAGTCCTCGCCACCGCCGGACTGCGGTGTGTCGGCGAGGGCGTCCTCGCCCATGGCCAGCACCGCGTCCTCGAACATCAGGGCCGAGGTCGGATCGTTGACCACCGGCGGCACACCGCGCTTGTAGTTGAGCTGGTAACGCACCCCGGTCGGCGCGAGTAACCCGTCGACGATCTCGCGGACCAGCGGTTCCAGCAGCAGCCAGGTGGCGTGATCGCCGGTGCGGACCGTGCCGGTGAGCATGCCCGTCTGCGGAATCGCATTGGGCGCCTTGCCCGCACTCACCGCACCCCAGACCATGACGGTGCTGGTGCGCGGGTCAACGCGTCGACTCAGCAGCCCGGGCAACCCCGTGATGACAGTTCCGATCGCGTAGACCAGGTCACTGGTCAGATGCGGCCGCGAGGTATGCCCACCGGGCGAATCGAGCACCAACTCGACCGTGTCGGCCGCCGATGTGATGGCCCCGGTCCGCAAACCGACCTTGCCGACCTCGAGGCGCGGATCGCAATGCAGCGCGAAGATCCGGTCCACCCCGGTCATCCCACCGGCCGCGACCACGTCGAGCGCACCGCCCGGCATCACTTCCTCGGCGGGCTGGAACACCAGCCGCACCCCCACCGGCAGCTTGTCCTCGGCCTCGGCGAGCGCGAGACCGGCACCGAGCAGCACGGTGGTGTGCGCGTCGTGCCCGCAGGCATGCGACACACCGGGCACGGTCGAGGCGAAGGTCAGGCCGGTGAACTCCTGCATCGGCAGCGCGTCCATATCGGCGCGCAGAGCGATGCGCGGACGATCGGTTGGGCCGAAGTCGCAGATCAAGCCGGTGCCGCCCGGCAGTACTTCCCAGCTCAGCCCGGCCTTGGTGAGCCAGCCCGACACGAACTCGGTGGTGGCGAACTCGGCACGGGACAACTCGGGGTTGGCGTGGATGTGCCTGCGCCATTGCACCAGGTCACCGGTGTGCTCGGCCAGCCATGCGTCGACGATCTCGGTTCCCGACATCAGAGTTGGTTCGGTGTCCGGCGTGGTCGGACACGCTGCGGTCTCGCGTGCCATCGAGTGGGTACCCACACCCATCGATAGCGCGTCGGAGCCTGCGCGTGCGGTGCCCGGATGGCCGGAAATGGTCACCGAATGTCCTCCTGTCGTTCGATCAGCCGTTGCAACAACCTGTCCCTGTGTACTTCATCGCCCGCCACGGCGACAGCGGTACGTGCCAATGCCAGCGCGCCGTCGAGCACCGCCCGGTCCGCCGAGGCGTTCACCGCGGCGGCGGCGAACTCCGGCTGATGGGTCGCCGCGCCGCCCGCATCGATGCCGATCACCGGGTGGATGCCGGGGATGACATTGGTGACGTTGCCCATGTCGGTGCTCCCGAGCGGCCGCAGCACCTCGAGCTCGGGCGCGATCGGCGTCCGTCCCAATCCGGTGATCTGCGCGCGGTAGGCAGCGGAAAGAACCGGATCGGGGGTGAGCTCGGTATAGGTGGGCGCGAGCGTCCGTATGTCGTGGGTGCAGCCGGTCGCCAGGGCGCCCGCTTCGAAACACGCCTTCGCTCGGCGCATCAGGTCGTCGAGGGAGCCGGAATCGGCCGCGCGGAGGTAGTACAGCAACTCCGCACGTCCGGGCACGATGTTGGGGGCTACGCCACCGTCGGACACTATACCGTGCAGCTGCTGACCAGGTCGCAGATGCTGACGTAGCAAGCCGACAGCAACCTGGGTCAGGGTCACCGCGTCGCCCGCGTTGCGGCCCAGTTCGGGCGCGGCGCTGGCATGCGCCTCACGGCCGTGGAAGACGATGGCGAGATCGGCCAGCGCCAGCGAACGCGCGCCGACGATATCGCCGGGACCTGGGTGGACCATCATCGCCATCGCGATGTCGTCGAAGGCGCCCGCGTCCAGCATGAGCACCTTGCCGCCGCCGCTCTCCTCCGCGGGCGTGCCGAGCACGACCACGGTCAGGCCGAGCGCGTCGGCCACCGCGGCCAGCCCGATGGCCGCGCCGACGGCAGACGCGGCGATGATGTTGTGCCCGCAGGCGTGCCCGATCTCGGGTAGCGCGTCGTATTCGGCGCAGATGCCGACGGTGAGCTGGCCGCTGCCGTAGACGGCGCGAAAGGCCGTCGGCAGCCCGGCGACGCCCGTGGTAACGGCGAATCCGCGCTCGACCAGCGGCGCGAGGACCTTCGCGACGCTACGCGTTTCGGCGAAGGCCAGCTCGGGTTCGGCGTGAATCGCGTGCGAGAGCCCGATCAGCTCGTCCGAGGCCGCCACAATCGCGGAGTCGGAGGCGGTGGCTGTGAGTTCGCCGGTGCGCGAGGGTGCCATACCCCCAGTCTTGCATCAGTGCACGACAGCGGCGCACCGGCGAGCGCGGTCAGTTGCCGAAGGGAAGGTTCTCCGGAGTGACCGGGGTGGCCAGCGCGGCGAGAGTCTCGGCGTGCAGCGCGGTCTTGATGATCGGGGTGATCGGCTTGCGCAGGCTGGTCAGCGCGGCGGCGCGAGCGATCGCGGCGGGCAGCACCTCCCCGGAGTCGGCCTTGGCGTCGGCGATGCCCGCGGCGATGGCCTCGTCGGCACCGAAGCGGTGGCCGGTGGTCATCGCCTGGACGCACACCTGGTTGCTCAGGCGACCCTTCAGCAAGCCGTTCATGCCGATGGTGAACGGCATGCCGAGATGCACCTCGGGCAGCGACCAGAAACCACGGTCACCGCGCATCACCCGGAAGTCGTGGGAGGTGGCCAGCATGGCGCCCGCGCCGAACGCGTGGCCGTTGACCGCGGCGACCGTCGGCATCGGGAAGGTCAACAGGCGGGTGTAGAGGGAGTGCACCCGGTCGAGGTAGCCGTGGACCTTGTCGAGGTTGCCGAAGACGTAATCGGTGTCGAGGCCGTTGCTGTAGTACTTGCCGGTCGCGACGGTGACCAGCGCGGCAGCGCCCTCGGACTCCTCGACCTTGTCGAGTGCGGCGTGGAAGGCATCGATCCAGTCCGGCGAGAAACGGTTCTCGTTGTCGGTCTCACCCTCGTTGCCGAGGTACAGGACGAAAACATCACCAGAGCGCTCCAAATACGGCATGCAGGGAGAATAAACCGCGACGGCAGACGTACCTACTCGCGGGTACGACACGCAAGAGCCCGATCGTGGCCCAGCTACGGCCGCCCGGGCCGGGGATACCCATGCGGCTCAGGCGTACCTCCGCCTTCGCTGCGACCATGCGCGACTGAGGATCGCTGCGCGCCTGCGCCCTTTAGACTTCGCTCATGACTGCCGAACAGGCCGCTGCGGCGATTGCCGAACGTACGGGAGTGCCGCGTCATCGCGTGGCCGTGGTGCTCGGATCGGGGTGGCAGGAGGCAGCAGCCGAGATCGGCGCGCCGCATGCCTCGATCCCCATGACGGAGCTACCCGGCTTCGGTAAACCCAGCGCGCAGGGTCACGGCGGCATAGTGCATTCGGTCACCGTGAACGAGAACAATGTGCTGCTGTTGATGGGTCGTCAGCACCTGTACGAGGGCTACACACCCCAGCAGGTGGTGCATCCGGTGACCACGGCGATCGCGGCGGGCGCCGAGATCGTGCTGCTCACCAATGCCGCGGGTGGACTCAGGGCGGGTCTGGCTGTGGGCGAGCCGGTGCTGATCGCCGACCACATCAACCTCACCGCGCGCACCCCGCTGGTAGGTGCACGGTTCGTCGACCTGGTCGATGCCTGGGATCCCGAATTGCGGGCGCTGACAAGGGAAATCGACCCGAGCCTGACCGAAGGTGTGTACGCCGGACTCACCGGACCGCAGTACGAGACGCCTGCCGAGATCCGCATGCTCGCGACCATCGGCGCCGATCTGGTCGGCATGTCGACGGTGCTCGAGGCGATCGAGGCGCGTTCGCTCGGCGCGAAGGTGCTCGGCATCTCGCTGGTCACCAATATGGCCGCGGGCGTTACCGGGGAACATCTTTCGCACGCCGAGGTGCTGGCCGAAGGGCAGGCCGCGGCGCCCCGGCTCGGCAAGCTACTGCGCGGCATTCTGGAGCGCGTGTAGATGCTGCGCTTCGGGACCGCAGGCCTGCGTGGACCGTTGCGCGAAGGCCCCGACGGTATGAACGTGACGACGGTGTCGCGGGCTACGGCCGGGCTGGCCGGCTGGTTACGTGAGCGGTGCCTCGGCGGCGGAGCGGTGGTGGTCGGGCGCGATGCGCGGCACGGCTCTGCCGAGTTCGCCACCGCGACGGCGGAAATCTTCACTGCCGCAGGGTTTCCGGTGACGGTGCTGCCGGATCCGGTGCCGACTCCGGTGGTGGCGTTCGCGGTGCGTGAGCTGGGTGCGGTCGCGGGGGTGCAGATCACCGCCTCGCATAACCCGCCTGCCGACAACGGTTACAAGGTGTATCTCGATGGTGGGTCGCAGCTGATCGCGCCCGCCGACAGCGAGATCGAGAAGGCCATCGAGACGGTTGTCGAACCGATTGCGCGGGAGCCTGTTTCGGTATCGGGCACCGAACTGGTCGATCGGTATCTCGCGCGCGTCGCGGAATTGCCCGGCCTGCTCGGCGGGCCCGGTGCACGAGCGGATGTACGGATCGTGCTCACCGCGCTGCACGGTGTCGGCGGTGAGCTCGCGGTGCGCGCGCTGGCCGCGGCGGGGTTCACCGACGTGCACGTGGTCGCCGAACAGTTCACCCCCGACCCCGACTTTCCCACCGTCGCCTTCCCCAACCCGGAAGAGCCGGGCGCTGCCGATCTGCTGCTCGCGCTGGCCGCGCGGATCGACGCCGATGTTGCGATCGCTCTCGATCCCGACGCCGATCGCTGCGCTCTCGGCATCCCGGGTCCTGAGGGCTGGCGCATGGTGCGTGGTGACGAAACCGGTGTGCTGCTGGCCGATTACGTGCTGCGCACCCGTCCCGCCGATCCGCTCGTCGCCACGACCATCGTGTCCTCGCGTCTGCTGTCGAAGCTGGCCGCCGCGCGAACGGCGCGCTACGCCGAGACCCTCACCGGCTTCAAATGGCTGGCCAGGGCGGGCGATGGACTCGTATACGCCTACGAGGAGGCCATCGGGCACTGCGTCGATCCCACGAAGGTCCGCGACAAGGACGGCATCTCGGCCGCCGTCGCCGCCGCGGATCTCGTGGCCCTGCTCAAGGCTCAGGGCAGGACGCTGCAAGACGAACTCGACTCCTACGCTGTCGAATTCGGACTGCACGCGGGAGATCAGGTCTCACTGCGCCTGCCCGACCAGGCCGCCGCGAGCGTGCTGGTCGCCGCCCTCCGCGCGGACCCGCCAAGCGAAATCGCCGGTACCCCGGTGAAATTCACCGACCAGGCGCAGGTCCGCGGCCGGCTACGCACCGACGCGCTGATCTTCGACGCCGACGACTTCCGCATCGTCGTCCGCCCCTCTGGCACCGAACCCAAACTCAAGTGCTACCTGGAGGTATTCGCCCAGGTATCCGAACCGGACGACCTGAACAACGCCAGACAGCTTGCCGCCCAGCGACTCTCCGAGCTCACCACGTTCTGCCGGTCGCTGGCAGGAGGCAAGGAATAGTCGACGGCTGGAATCGCTCGCCCGGCCGCGCTGAGTCAGCGTGGGCCGAACGAAGGGTCACCCGCGTCGCCGAGGCCGGGACCCGGCTCGCGGCTGGGATCGCGGAACAGCTCGCGGCTGGGATCGCCGAATACGTCGTGCGCCGGAAGCCCCGCCGTGGGCAGCGGCGACGTCTCCTGGTGTCCGTGCTCGATCGAGCATCGACGGAAAGGTCCGTTCCCGTCGGTCAGAGCCCGCAGATGCGGATCGGCATGGTCCAGAAACCAGAGACTGATGCCGAGCCCACCTTCGAGCCGGTGGCGTTCCCACACCCGCCACAGCGCGTCCAGCCGGATGGCCGCGCTCGGGTGCCGCCACCACTCCGGACACCAGTTGAGCTGATCGTCCGGCCGATACCCCAGCGCGTCACCGAACACTCGGACGAAATAGTCGTCTACCCAGGCCGCGACATCGCTGTAAACCAGCTCGAACGGCTTCTCGGGCCCGGTAACCCCACTCCCCATACCTGCCAGGATCTCACGAAAACCGGGCGGTGGGAGGCTGATTCAGCGTGGGCCGAACTGGCGGTCGCCCGCGTCGCCGAGGCCGGGGACGATGTAGGCGTGCTCGTTGAGGCGGTCGTCGATGGCTGCGGTGATCAGGCGCACCGGCAGGCCCGAGCCTGCCAGGGCGGCAACGCCTTCCGGGGCCGAGACGACGCAGATGGCGGTGATGTCGGTGGCCCCGCGGGCGACGAGGAGTTCGATGGTGTGGCGCATCGAACCGCCGGTGGCCAGCATCGGGTCGAGGACGAATACCGGCAGGCCGGTGAGGTCGGCGGGCAGCGACTCGAGGTACGGCACCGGGTCGTGGGTCTGCTCGTCGCGGGCGATGCCCACGAATCCGACGCGGGCTTGCGGGACGAGTTCGGCTGCGGCGTAGACCATGCCGAGCCCGGCCCGAAGCACCGGAACCAGCAGCGGTGGCGCCGCCAATCGGACGCCTTCGGTGACCGCGACCGGCGTGTCGATCGGCTCGCGCACCACCGGCGCGTCGCGCAGCGCCTCGTACATGAGGATGCCGGTGAGATCGGCCAGAGCATTGCGGAAGGTGGCGTTGTCGGTACGAGCGTCCCGCATGGTGCTGAGCAGGGTTGCGGCGAGCGGATGGTCGACGGTGTCGGTGCGCATGAAAAGACGATAGGGTCGCTTGGCGCTTCGCGCCTACGACCGCCGGGGAAATATTTTCGCAGTCGAGGGAACCGAACGCGGAGTCGGTGCGTCCAAGATAATGAGTGACGTACTCTGCCCGGGAACTCGAGGATTGGGGGAAGTTCGATGACGAAAAAGATGTCGGCCGATGCCGAGGGCATCGTCGCGTACAGCGCGGCTGCCGAGGTGATGGCCACGGAACTGGCCACGGCGGCGGCTGGTTCGGTTGCCTCCGACCCCACCCTGCTCGGCCCCATCATGGGTCTCATCGGCGGCGATTTCACCGCCGCCTACTCCGCCGCCCATGCCGGCCACGTGGCGTCGATCGCCCAGCTGTCGGCAGTGATGGGGAGCATGGGCCTGGCCACCGCCAGCGCCGCGACCACCCTGGTCGAGACCGATCTGAACAACGCGGCCTCGCTCGCCGCGGCCGCGGGCGATATCGGCACCGACGCATGATCGACCTCAGCGGGCTGGCTCAGCCCCTCCTCGATCTGCTGTCGAGCTTCGGCACCGGCGTGCTCGGCACCGGCGGCGCGTCCGACGGCTTGCGCTCGACCTCGACCAACCTCGACCAGATCTATCAACAGGGTCGCAACAGCATCAACAACGTGAACACCGCGTGGGACGGCCAAGCCGTCGACGCGGCCACCGCCAAGGCACTGCGCGTGCAGACCTCCTCGGCCACCCTGTCCGACAACGGCACCGAGATGGCGACCGTCGTCGACCAGGCCGCCGCCTACGTGGAGACCGGGCAGAAGGAGCTCGACGGGATCGTCAACTCGTTCCTGTCCCAGGTCTCCGCGCTGAGCCCCACCCTCGGTACCCCCGCGGGTCTGACAGCCGTGGTGGCTTCGGCGATCGACCACATCGGTCAGGGCATGGGCGTCGTCGGCCGGGTGCAAGACGAGATGGGCACCCAGACCGCCGCGATCCAGGAGCTCACCCCTGCCCCGTCGAGCACCTCGCTGGCGAGCGTCGCGTCCGGCGCGAGCAACCTCGTGTCCTCGGCGTCGAGTTCCGGTCTGCTCTCGACCGCCGCGAGCACCGGCAGCACCGTGCTCAGTGCCATGGGATCCGGTCTGTCGACGGCGATGGGCGGCAGCAACAGCAGCAGCTCGAAGTCGACCACCACCGGCGGAACCTCCGCGGGCACGGGTGGGTCGACGGGGTCATCGGCCGGTTCGTCGACCGGGTCCGGCACCGGCGTCAAGATCACCCTGCCCGACGGCAGCACCGTCGAGGCGCCCAACGAGAAAGCCGCGACCGCGGTCCGCTCGGCCATCGGCGCCGTCGGCACCCCGTACGTCTGGGGCGGCAACGACCCGCAAGCGGGCATCGACTGCAGCGGGCTCACCAAGTACGCCTACGGCGAGGCCGGGGTCGAACTGCCTCGGCTGGCGCAGGAACAGCACATCGGCAATCCTCAGGTATCCCCCGGTGACCTACAGCCGGGCGATCTGGCCGTGTGGGACGGCCATGTCGCCATGGTCGTCGGCAACGGGCAGCTCGTCGAGGCGGGCGATCCGGTTTCGATCAGTTCCATCCGAACGGAGAACAGTGGCATGGAGTTCTACGGCTTCTACAGGCCTACCGAATGAGCGGCACGCCGATCCCCGAGGTGCCCAATGTGGAGTCCGCGGTCAGCAGTAACCGGTCGGGCACGATCTCGGTCCGCGCGACCAGCATGGGTCTGCCGATCGCGCTCAAGTTCGAACGCAGCGAATACCAGTTCGGCGCCCAGGCGCTGGCCGACGAGATCCTGCGCCTCACCCGGCGCTCGACCATCGCCGCCGCCGCCCGCCTGCGCGAGGTCTACAGCGAGCAGGCGCAGATCCCCGATGAACTGCTCGACAAGATGAACCTGCCCACCCGGCGTCAGGCGGTCGACGAGCTCGATCGCATCGACGACGCCGACACCGGTCAGACGAGTTGGATGAGGCCACTGTGAGTGCGGAAATGGACGCCCTGGTCGCGGGTGTCACCGGAAAACTCGAGGCGCTCGAGGCGGCGCTGTACGGGTTGAAGCAGGTCAACGGGCGATTCACCACCGAGGACGGGCTGGTCACCGCCGAGGTGAACAGCGACGGCGCCCTCGTCGGCCTGACGCTGGACGAAGCCATCACCACGCTGGCCCCCACCGAGGCCGCCGCGCTCATCCTGGCGGCCTGCAAACAGGCCACCGAGACCGCCGGTGACGCTCGTTCCAACATCATTGCGACACTGAACGAATCGCTCATCGGTTCGAGTGCACAGCCCGGCGGGCAATTAGCACCCGGGCCGGATAGTGCCCGGCGCTCGAGCTAGCTAGGCTTCGCGTCATGGCTTCTGGAGACATCGTCCCGATCGAGCTCGGTCTGACCGATGGCGATCTCGTCACCCTGTGGGCACCGCGCTGGCGCGACGGTGACGACGAGTGGGAGGCGTTCCTCGGTCACGAGGACGACCTCTACGGATTCGAGTCCGTTGCGGAGCTGGCGGCGTTCATCCGCACCAACTCCGACAACGACCTCGTCGACCACCCGTCCTGGGCGGTCATCGCCGGCCTATCGGCCGCTGAGCTGGAGCCGGAGGAGAATTTCAGCTTCGATCTGGTCTCCGTACCGGAGCTGGCCGCGGGCGACCCGGACGTCGATGTCATCGGCGAGCTCGAGGACACCCTGGCGATGGTGCGCAATATCGCCGAGGTGTGCGAGCTCGACGTGGTGACCAAGTTCTTCGGCAACAACCCGGTGCTCGGCGCACTGGCCAGCGGGGCGAGCACCTTCGTCGGCCGCGACGGCGAAGAGCTGTGGGACCAGGTCGGTGCCGCGATTGTCAAGGGCTGGGACGACGTGCTCGACGCCATCGACAGCGTCGTGAGCACGCCCGAGGTCGACGCGGCCGCGGTCGCCGTCGCCGAGGCGGAGCTGCTGGCGGCCGAGGAGAACGAGGTCGACGCCGACGATGTCGCCGAGGAGGAGGAAGAGTTCGAGAACGTCGACCTCACCGCCTCCGACGATGACGACGAAGAGGAGTCCTTCTGGGACGGGGTCGGCATCGACCCCGTCAAGATCGTCACCTCCGACGGCGAGCAGTTCACCCTGCGCTGCTACCTCGACGACGAGCCGATCTTCCTCGGAAACGGCAGCACCATCACCGTCTTCGGCTCCGAGCGCGCACTCGCCCGCTACCTGGCCGACGATCACGAGCACGAGCTGGCCCGGGTCTCGACCTTCGCCGAGGTGCAGACCGCGGCGGTGGACGGTTCGCTCGCGGTCGAGGTGACCGACGAGAACGTCTACGTGCTCACCGGCTTGGTCGACGATCTGGCCGAGGGGCCGGAGGCGGTCGACATCGAACAGCTCGATCTCGCGGTCGAACTGTTCAGCGACGCGGCCGACTACGCCGATGACGACAGTGTGGAAACGGCTCTCGCCCAGTCGAATCCGCTCGGCTGGTACGTCTCGTACCTGCTCAACCCGGATCCGAACCGGATGGCGCCGAACCCGCCGTACGCGTCGGAGGCCCAGCAGTTCCGCGACCTGCAGCGTGCGTTCGAAGCGCGCCTGGTCAGCGAATAGGTGTTGACGAAATCAGGGGTGGCGCCGACGTGGTGCCACCCCTGATTTCATCTCAGCCGAGCAGTACCGCGTAACCCGGCTTGATCACTTCGTCGATGATCTTCAGCCGGTCCGGGAACGGGATGAAGGCCGACTTCATGGCGTTGATGGTGAAGCGTTCCAGGTCGCTCCAGCCGTAGCCGAAGGTGTCGACCAGTTTGCGCATCTCCTCGCTCATGGAGGTGTCGCTCATCAGGCGGTTGTCGGTGTTGACGGTGACCCGGAAACGCAGGCGGGCGAGCAGGTCGAACGGATGCTTGTCCAGCGAGGGCACCGCGCCGGTCTGCACATTCGACGAAGGACACAGTTCCAGCGGCACCCGCATATCGCGCACATAGTTCGCGACCAGGCCGAGCTGCGCGTCCTCGATGTCGCCCGGAACACTGATGTCGTCGGTGATCCGCACCCCGTGGCCGAGCCGATCACAGCCGCAGAACGCGAGCGCCTCGTGAATCGACGGCAAGCCGAACGCCTCACCCGCGTGAATCGTGAAGTGCGCGTGGTTGGCTCGCAGATACTCGAAAGCGTCCAGGTGGCGGGTGGGAGGGAATCCCGCCTCGGCGCCCGCGATGTCGAACCCGCCGACCCCGGAGTCACGGAACCGCACGGTGAGCTCCGCGATCTCGCGCGACCTGGCCGCGTGCCGCATCGCCGTGAGTAGACACGTCACCCGGATGACATCGCCCTGCTCAGCCGCGATCGCCTCACCCTCCCGGAACCCCGCGAGGGTGTGTTCGACAACCTCGTCGAGCGTGAGACCCTTCTCCAGATGCTGCTCGGGCGCGAACCGCACCTCCGCGTAGACGACCCCGTCGGCCGCGAGGTCGACAGCGCATTCCCGCGCCACCCTGCGCAGCCCCTCCGGGGTCTGCATCACCGCGACCGTATGCGCGAACGTCTCCAGATACCGCTCGAGCGATCCGCTATCGGCAGCGTCGCGAAACCACGCCCCCAAACTCTCGGCGTCGGAAGCAGGTAATTCGTCATAGCCGCAATCAGCGGCCAGCTCTAGCACCGTCGCGGGCCGCAGACCACCATCGAGGTGATCATGCAGCAATGCCTTCGGTGCGCGTCGGATCGAAGCAAGGTCAAGGGGCGCCGGTCCAGTCATGTATAGACGGTAGCCGCCCACACCGATCCGGGCAGAACATCGTCCACCCCAAAATCCGCCATGACCGCACCACCAACCAGGCGGTAAACCCCAAGACCGCCATGACCGCACTCCCAACCCCGCACTCCCGACCCCTGGGGAGGGACGGCCACGAAGTGGCCGGTCCGCGGCCGGGTCGCCGGTTAGCGCTCGAAAGCGCTGAGCCG
>NZ_JBHZBG010000054.1:0-11712 GCF_042754695.1 Nocardia sp. NPDC059195
TCGAAAGCGCTACGCCGAAGGCGTTAGTCTCGAGCCCTGATCGGCGGCCCCTCAGGGCCGCGGACACGCGCGCGCCAGCGCGCCAATAAACACAGCGTCAAACCTGCCTGGGACTACTCGAACCCCAAGCTCTGCCACACAACCCACCCCGGGACTACCAAACCCCGGGGCTCCGCCCCCATCCGGGACTACCGAACAATCAGCGGTTGGCGAGCAGAACTTCCGCGATCTGAATCGTGTTCAAAGCGGCACCTTTTCGCAGGTTGTCACCCGAGATGAACAGTGCGAGACCACGACCGCTAGGCACACCCGGATCCTGGCGAATCCGTCCCACAAGAGACTCGTCCTGGCCCGCGGCGGCCAGCGGAGTCGGCACGTCGACCAGCCGCACACCCGCCGCCTTGCCCAGCAGTTCCTTGGCCTGCAGCACCGAAAGCGGTTCGGCGAATTCGGCATTGATCGACAGCGAGTGCCCCGTGAAGACCGGAACCCGCACGCAGGTGCCGCTCACCAGCAGATCGGGCAGCCCGAGGATCTTGCGACTCTCGTTGCGCAGCTTCTGATCCTCGTCGGTCTCGAAGGAACCGTCGTCGACCAGGGCACCGGCCAGCGGGATCACGTTGAAGGCGATCGGCGCGACGTAGTTGTTCGGCGCGGGGAACTCAGCGGCCGAACCGTCGTGCACCAGCTTCTCCGCATCGGCGGATACCGCGCGGATCTGCGAGGCGAGCTCCTCCACGCCGGCCAGCCCGCTACCCGAAACAGCCTGGTAGCTCGAGACGATCAGGCGCTGCAAACCGGCCACGTCGTGCAGCGGCTTGAGCACCGGCATCGCGGCCATGGTGGTGCAGTTCGGGTTCGCGATGATGCCCTTGGGCAGGTTGCGGGTGGCCTCGGGGTTGACCTCCGACACCACCAGCGGCACATCGGGATCCTTGCGCCAGGCCGAGGAATTGTCGATCACGGTGACGCCCGCCGCGGCGAAACGCGGGGCCTGCACGCGCGACATGGTGGCACCGGCCGAGAACAGCGCGATGTCAAGACCCGAGGGATCAGCGGTCTCGGTGTCTTCGACAACGATCTCGCCACCGCGCCACGGCAGCGTCTTGCCCGCCGAGCGAGCGGATGCGAAGAACCGCACCTCGTCAGCCGGGAAGTTGCGCTCTTCGAGCAGCTTGCGCATGACGGCGCCGACCTGACCGGTCGCACCGACAACACCTACACGTACACCCATTGCTTAACGCCCCGTTCCGCCGTGGACGACAGCGGCTTCGTCGCCGCCGAGATCGAATGCCTTGTGCAACACCTGGACAGCTTCATCAAGTTCGGTATCGCGCACCAGCACCGAGATCCTGATCTCCGAGGTGGAGATCAGATCGATGTTCACCCCCGCGTTGGCCAGCGCCTCACAGAAGGTGGCGGTGACGCCGGGGTGCGACTTCATCCCGGCACCGACCAGAGAAACCTTGCCGATGTGATCGTCGGAGAGGATCTCGGCGAAACCGATCTCGTCCTGACGCGCGGTAAGCATCTGCACCGCGCGGACCAGGTCGGTCTTGGGGCAGGTGAAGGTGATGTCGGTCTTGCCCGTGTCGACCTTGGAGATGTTCTGCAGCACCATGTCGATGTTGATCTCGGCGTCGGCCACCGCGCGGAACACCTTGGCGGCGTAGCCCGGCTCGTCCGGTAGGGCGACGACGGTCACCTTGGCTTCGCTGCGGTCGTGCGCGACGCCGGTCAGGATTGCCTGCTCCACGGGAATGTCCTCCATCGATCCGAAAACAGTGGTGCCGATCTTGTCGGTGTAGGACGACCGAACATGAACGGGAACGTTGTAGCGGCGCGCGTACTCCACGCAGCGCAGCATGAGCACCTTCGAGCCGCAGGCCGCCATCTCGAGCATCTCCTCGTAGGAGATCTTGTCGAGCTTCTGGGCGTCGGGCACGATGCGCGGGTCGGCGGAGAAGATACCGTCGACGTCGGTGTAGATCTCGCAGACATCGGCTTTCAACGCCGCGGCCAGCGCGACGGCGGTGGTGTCGGAACCGCCGCGGCCCAGTGTGGTGACGTCTTTGCTGTCCTGGCTCACGCCCTGGAAGCCCGCCACCAGCACGATCTGCCCCTCGGCGAGGGCCTCTTGCAGGCGGCCCGGGGTCACGTCGATGATCTTGGCGTTGCCGTGCGCGCCGGTGGTGATCACGCCGGCCTGCGAGCCGGTGAACGAGCGGGCCTCGGCGCCGAGAGTGTGAATAGCCATGGCCACCAAGGCATTAGAGATGCGCTCACCCGAGGTGAGCAGCATGTCCATCTCGCGCGCGGGCGGCGCCGGGGCCACCTGCTCCGCGAGATCGAGCAACTCATCGGTCGTGTCACCCATGGCCGAGCACACGACTACCACGTCGTGCCCCTGCTTCTTGGTCTCCACGATCCGTTCAGCGACGCGCCGGATCCGCTCGGCGGTGGCCACCGAGGATCCTCCGTACTTCTGAACTACGAGAGCCACAGCAGGTCCTTCACGATCGAGTGTCAGGTTGGTATCAGCGACCAAGAGTACCGGGCTCGGGCCACCGGTTTTGCTGCTACCTACCCTGCCTGTGGAAAACGACACAGGCTTGTCACCTGTGGATAACCATGGGATTCACGCTCGATCGAACCAGGTGACCTGCGCGCCGTTGTCGAATTCCTTGCGCTGTACCGCGGTGAAGGATGTCGGTTTGAAGACGCCGGTGAAGGCCGCGATGCCGTCGCCCGCGACGACCGGGTAGCTCTTCACGATCAGTTGGTCGATCTCATCGACCAACTGGCCCGCCAGGTTGCCGCCGCCGCACAGATAGATGTCGAGACCGTCGTGCTGCTTGAGTTCCCGGACGAGTTCGACCGGGTCGCCGGTGACGACCTCGACGTTCGGATCGTCGACCGGACCGAGCGAGGACGAGAAGACGTACTGCTTCATATGGGCGAACGGGCTCGCGATGCCGGCGTCGTATGCCGGGGCGTAGGTGCCGCGCCCCATGAGGATGGTGTCCCAGTTCTTGTTCGGCGTATCGACGTCCATGCCGATGCTCGCGCGCAGGTGGGTCGGGATGGCTTCGGGGAATTCGGCACCGAGCGCCGCCGCGTAGGTGTCGGTGACCGGGTAGAACTCCGCCTCCCCGCCGGGGCCGGCGATGTAGCCGTCGATCGAGACGCCGATGTAGTAGACAAGCTTTCGCATGGTTACCGCCTCAGGTGTTGTACTCTGATTGAAGTGGTTTCAACGTAGTACTACGGATGGAGTGGTGTCAAGTGCGAACTAATCCCGAACGTCGGCAAGCCCTGCTCGACGCGGCAATCGACGTCCTCGCCGACGAAGGCGCCCGCGGCCTCACCTTCCGTGCCGTGGACAAGCAGGCCGCCGTGCCCGCGGGCACGGCGTCGAACTACTTCGCCAATCGCGACGAGCTGCTCACCCAGGCAGGCGTGCGCTTCTACGAGGTGGTGCAGCCGAGCGAGGAAACGATGGCCCTGGTCAGCGACGGGCCGAAGAACATCGAGAACATCACGGCACTGATGAAGGAGGTGGTCGGACGCATCGAATCGCATCGCAAGGCCTATCTCGCGCTGCTCGAACTCCGCCTCGAGGCCACCCGCCGCCCCGAACTGCGCGAAGTGCTCACCGAACGGGTCCGCGCCGACATCGATTTCAACGTGCGCAACCATCTGGCATCCGGCCTGCCCGGCGACGCGGAGTCGGTACTACTGCTCTATCTGGCGCTCAACTGGCTCATTGTCGAACATCTCACATTGCCCGGAATCTTCACCGAGAATCAGAGCATGGCGTTGATCGAAACAGCCGTAGAGCGTGTGATATGCAGCTGACCCCGGTCATATGTCCAGACCATAGACGTGTTGACGATCACTAGTACGACTGTGCACAATCGGGCGCGAAAGCTGCGGGGGTTCGGAGGATAGACACAGATGCGCTCGAAGATCGACATCCGATTCACCGTTGACGCCGAGATCGACCAAGTGATGGACGCACTACTGGCCGTTGACCTGATGTCGGAGTGGTCGACCTCGCTCAGCGATGTCCGGGTCGGGCCACGGGATGCCGACGGCAGGCCACGCCGGGTCTTCGCCACCGCCCACTTCATGGGCAACTCCGACGCCCAGGTGCTCGAGTACACCTGGGAGCAGTACCGGTCGTCGTGGCGGGTCGTCGACAGCAGTCGCGGTTCCAAGGGCGGCGGCTGGATCGAGCTGCTGGACACTCCAGAGGGCACCGAGGTCGACTACCACGTGGAGCTCTCGCTCCCCTTGCCCATTCCGGGCATCCTGTTCAACCGCACGCTGCGCAAGCTGCACGAGGAGACGGTCGCGAACTTCATCGAATTCGCCGAGCGGTACCCCGAGGTCGGGGGCTACGCGGCCGGCTAGTTGCGCCGTCGGCGAAACCATCGCGTCGTCGATTTTCTGTCCGCGCGAATCGCGGCCGGGGGTGCGACGATTGGCGCATGATCGGAAATCGGCGGGCCCGGTACCAGCCCGTTACCGAAGAGAACTCGGTGACCCAGCTCGAGCTGTTCTTCGACCTGGTGATCGTCTTCGCGTTCACGATGGTCACCGCGCTGGCCGCCAACGAGACGACCGCCGCGAACATGCTGCGGGCGACACTGGTCCTGGCCCTGATGTGGTGGCTGTGGATCGCGTACTCGTGGCTGGGCAATGTGGTGCGGGCCGACGAGGGCATCACGCGGGTCGCGATGTTCGTCGCGATGGGCGGCGCGTTCCTGGCCGCGCTCACCATTCCCGAGGCCTTCGCCGATCTCTCCGGTGGCTGGTTCGGTCCGCTGGTCTTCGCGGTGGCCTACCTGATCGTGCGACTGGTGCACGTCACGGTGTTCTGGACGATCAGCGCCGGGGATGCGCAGCTGCGCAAGCAGTTGCTGCGCTGGGCGCTCGGCTCGATCACCGTCGGCACCACGCTGCTGGTCGTCGCCGCGATGACGACCGGTCTCACCCAGATCCTGCTGTGGCTCGCCGCGATCGTCGGGGACATGCTGTGGACCTGGGCGGCGGGCACCGACTGGCGGCTCAACTCGGCCAAGCACTATTCCGAACGCTACGGGCTCATCATCATCGTGGCGCTGGGCGAATCCATCGTCTCGATCGGCATCGGGGTGGCCGGGTTGCCCATCTCCTGGCCGATCGCACTCGGTTCCATGCTCGGCTTGGCCATCTCGGGCCTGCTGTGGTGGTTGTACTTCGATGTCGCGGCGATCTCGATCGAGCACGCCTTCGCCCATGCCAAGGACGCTCGGCAGATCAAGATCGCCCAGAACACCTACATGTACGGGCATTTTCCGATGATCGTCGGCATCATCGGCCTCTCGCTCGGATTGAAGAAGGTGCTGTACTACGTCGGCGACTCGTCGCATCACACGCTCACCGACCCGCTGTACGGCATCCCGCTCGGCGCGCTCTACGGCGGTCCGGCGCTGTTCCTGCTCGGCATCACGTTCGCGAAATACTATGCGACCAAGTCACTGTCGGCCGAACGCGTGGTGGTCGCCGTATTGCTGTTCGCGCTCATCCCGTTCGCCGCGCACCTGCCCGCGCTCGCCTCGCTCACCCTGCTGTGCGCGCTGCTGGCCGCGCTGGTGGTCTTCGAGACGCTGCGATTCGCCCAGCCGCGCGACCAGATCAGACACGCTTGATCTGACTGAGGTGGTGGCGCACGCCGTGCTCGGCGGGCGTCGCCCCACGGTGCGACGGCGGAACCCGCACCCCGGCGCGCACGGCGTCGTTGATCTGGTCGAGGTTCTCCCGCAGCATGTCGGCGACGAGTTCGTCGGTGCGTGGGTCGTCGAGCAGCTGGCGCAGCATGCGGTAGACCGTGTCGGCGACGAGCCGGATGATGTCGTCGTGGAACGGGACGTAGCGCAGTTTGCCGGTCTGCGGGTCGTTCTTGATCAGGTCCATGATCAGCTGGTCGACCTCGGCGTGGTTCTCCTCGAGCGCGGCGGCGATGTTCTGGGTGTAATGGCCCGCGCGCAGGACCTTGGAGACCTCGTCGAGGATCGCGATCGTCATCGGGCGCTTGATGACGTCGACGATCGTGCCGACGAACCGGTTGACGATCGTCGCGGTGACCCGCTCCCCCAGCGCCCGATCGGCCACCCGGCCGAGCCGGATCACGATCACCACGATGCGCAGCAGCCGGAACCCGCGGAACAGCGGGCTGGTCACCGGGATCATGCCGAGGATCTCGTACCAGTAGATGAACGGGTACGACCACGGCCAGCCCGCCCGCCGCCAGCGCCAGAGGAACTCGACTAGGAAGATCGCGCAGATCGATGTGTCGACGATGACGATCGCGTGATAGGTCGGCTCGCTGACGTCGAAGAAGGTGATCCACACGACCAGCACCACCGAGATGATCGCGAGGATCAGCATGAAGATATCGGTACGCAGCGTTGGCGTTTTCGAGCGTACGTCCGGCAGGGCCTCGACCCGTTCGATCCCCGGTGAAGCCAACTGGTCGCTCCTGTATTTCTGGCGGCTGAATCCGCGAGTTCGGGCATGGCAGGCAACCCCGGCTACCTCATCGAGGCGGTGCGGGGTCGCCTAGTGCTTTTCCCACGCTAATTGGTAGACCGGCGCGGCGAGGGGAGTTGCCGACGCCGGTCGGTGGCGTGTTCAGCCGCGCAGCACTGCCTCGATATTGCGTTCGGCCAGTGCGGTGATGGTCAGGGACGGGTTGACTGTCGCGGTGCTGCCGGGGATCGCGGCACCGTCCATCACATAGAGGCCGGGGTGTCCGTGGACGCGCCCGAAGGCGTCGGTGGCCTTGCCGAGGACCGCGCCGCCGAGCGGATGCGCGGTGAACTGGGCGTTGGCGTCGTAGCCGAGCGCGCTGTATTCGGCGACCGCGCCCGCGCGTTCGGCGATCCGGTGGTCGACCGCGCGGGCCGCTGCGGCGACCGCGTGCTGGGTGCCCGTCGACCAGTTCAGGCCGACGCCGCCCGTCGCGGCGTGATAGCCGAAGCGGGCGCGACTCGGGTCGAGAACCATGCCGAGCGAGGCCAGCGCGCCGGTCTCGAACGGGATACCGGGGATGTACCAGTTCTCCAGGGTGAGCGGCACGCTGGATTCGTCGTAGATCCGGCTGGCGCTCGGCACACCTTGGCCGTGGCCCGCGATAGCGCTCGCGCCGCGGGCCAGCACCACGTCACCGTTGGTGCCGAAACCGTCGCCGATGTGCTCGTTCAGGTTGGGTAGTGTGCCGGTGGCCTGGGCGCGGACCAGCAGCTCCGAGGTGCCGACAGAGCCCGCGCCGAGGAAGAGCTTGTCGCAGGTCAGGTTGCGGGTGCTCAGTACCTGGCCGCTCGGGGTCAGCTTCGACACGGCGACCACGAACTTGCCGCTCGCCTCCTGGGCGATGGCGTCGACGCGGTGGCCGGGGAAGATCTGGGACTTGCCGGTCTCGCGGGCGTAGCGCAGGTAGTTCTGATTGAGATCGAACTTGGCGCCGTTGGAATTGCCGAGGTTCGAGCGGGCCGAGGTGGCCGAGGCACGGGAGGTTCCCGCGAGCTCGCTGCGCAGCACATCCCAGGTGAAGATCGAATCGTTGGGCAGCGGCTGGTAACCGGCCGCGCGCACCTGGTCGTCCCAGGCGCGCGAGTGCGCGAACGGCGAGGAGTTGTAGATGTCGGCGGGCATCGTGTCGAGCCGCAGCATCTGGCGCACCCGCGGGTAGTACACGCTTTCCAGCTCGCCGTAGTCGACCACACCACCGAAGACCTGGTCGAAGAGCCTGCGTTGCGGCGCCACCATCGCCCCGGTGAAGATCACCGATCCGCCACCGACCGCGGCGGCCCGCCACACATCGATCCCGGAATACTCGGTCACATCCAGCACCCCGCCGAACGCGCTGAAACTCATCGGCACCTTGGTGACGCCGGTGAAGCTGGTGCGATGCCAGAATCCGCGGCCATCGGGCAGATCGTCGCCGGTGAAGATCTCCCGCCACGGGTCGTTGGGCCAGTGCGAACCGCGCTCGAGCACGGTATTGGCGATGCCGGCCTCGGCCAGGCGCAGCGCCGTCACCGCGGCACCGAAGCCGGAGCCGATGACGATGGCGGGCGAGTGCGCGGGCGCGTCCGGAATCGGGGCGAAGATCTCCGGCACCCAGGACCGGAACATCGCCTCGCGCGGATCCGCCGAAGCGGGCGCGCCGGTCAGCGTCGTTCCCGCGGCACCGGCAACAGCCGCCAGTCCCGCCGCCTTGAAAAAGGCACGTCTGTGCACCAGGCCACCTCCCTCATCACGCATGGCCGACGCGAAGAATACCCCGCAACTACCGGATATCGCCCGGTAGTACCCACATTTGTCGAATGTCACCACACACACTCAGCCCCGCACGACCCGACCTCGAGGCGGGTCCGCCGCGAAGCGGCGGTTCGCGGCGGGTCGCCGATCAGCGCTCGAAAGCGCTGAGCCGAAGGCTCTAGTCTCGAGTGCTGATCGGCGACCCAACAGGGCCGTGAACTCGAGCGCGCCAGCGCTCCAAAAACACAGCGTCAAACCATCTGGGACTACCGAACGTGGATCAGCTGGTCAACAACCGCACCACCGCGATCGTGCCGACCACCACGATCACCCCTCTGAGCACATTCGGCGGCAACTTCCGCCCGACCTTCGCGCCGAGCTGCCCGCCGATGATCGAGCCGACCGCGATCAACGCGACCACCTGCCAGTCCACCTCGGCGATCGCGATGAAGATCACCGCCGACACCCCGTTGACGATCAGGGCGAGGACGTTCTTCACGCCGTTGAGCCGCTGGATGTCCTCGTGCACGAACACCCCGAGCAGACCGATCAGCAGCACGCCCTGGGCAGCCCCGAAGTAGCCGCCGTAGATGCCGGTGGCGAACACCGCGATCAGCAGAATCGGGCCACCGTGCTCCGGCGCCGCCGACTCACCGCCCTCCCGGCGCTTCTTCACCCACGCGGCCAGCCGCGGCTGCACGATAACGAGGATCAGCGCCACGATGATCAGGACCGGGACGATCGCCTTGAACGCCTCCGCCGGCATCGTCAACAGCAGAATCGCGCCCGTGATGCCGCCGAGCAGCGACGCGATGCCCAGTTGCAGCAGTCGCGACCGCTGCCCTCGTAGTTCGCGCCGATATCCGATAGCCCCGCTCACCGAGCCGGGAACGAGCCCGATCGTGTTCGACACATTCGCCGTCACCGGCGGCAACCCGAAAGCGAGCAGCGTGGGAAAGGTGATCAGCGTGCCCGATCCGACGATCGTATTGATGCCACCCGCCGCGATACCCGCGGCGAAGATGGCCACCTGTTGTAACCAAGTCATTCGAATTCCTTTGGTACGTCTCGTCGGACGCGCGGGTCCGTACAAGCGTGCGTTATGGGGGAAACCGTACTGGTCAACTGGTGAGCAAAATCAACTAGGTGGATTCTCCAGGCCGCTTACGAGCGAGGGTGGGCACGCGGTAAGCTCGAAGGATCATGCTGCAGCGGGCTCTTCTTCTCGGCCGCCGCGACGGGTCCTGATACGGACCGGCTCCCGTCGCGGGGTTCCAACGCGCCGGTCGACCCGCTCCCATTCAGGGAATCCTTCACACCCACGGAGAAACTTGCATGTCCTCGGCTGACGCATTCGTATCCGCTTCGCGCACCATTACGGCCCCCGGCAAACCCGCACCGGCCGACCAGCCCGCCTGGAACACCCAGAAGAACTCCTCGATGCCGTCGTTCCGGTATCGCCCCTTCGCCGAAGAGGTCGAGCCGATCACGGTTCCGGACCGCACCTGGCCCGACAAAATCATCGATCGCGCGCCCGCGTGGTGTGCCGTCGACCTGCGCGACGGCAACCAGGCCCTCATCGACCCGATGAGCCCGGCCCGCAAGCGCCGCATGTTCGACCTGCTGGTGCGGATGGGCTACAAGGAGATCGAGGTCGGGTTCCCGGCCGCGAGCCAGACCGATTTCGATTTCGTCCGCGAGATCATCGAAGACGGCGCTGTCCCCGCCGACGTCACCATCCAGGTCCTCACCCAGTGCCGCCCCGAGCTGATCGAGCGCACCTTCGAGGCCTGCGCCGGCGCACCGAACGTGATCGTGCACTTCTACAACTCCACCTCGATCCTGCAGCGCCGCGTGGTCTTCCGCGCCGAGCGCGACGCGGTGAAGAAGATCGCCACCGATGCCGCGAAGCTGTGCCTGGAGATCGAGCAGCGCTACCCCGACACCGAGTGGCGCTACGAGTACAGCCCGGAGTCCTACACCGGCACCGAGCTGGACTACGCCCGTGAGGTGTGCGACGCGGTCTCCGAGATCATCGCGCCGACTCCCGAGAAGCCGCTGATCCTCAACCTGCCCGCGACCGTCGAGATGGCCACGCCGAACGTGTACGCCGACTCGATCGAGTGGATGCACCGCAATCTGGCCCGCCGCGATTCGATCGTGCTGTCGCTGCACCCGCACAACGACCGTGGCACCGCCGTCGCGGCCGCCGAGCTGGGCTACCAGGCCGGCGCCGACCGCATCGAGGGCTGCCTGTTCGGCAACGGCGAGCGCACCGGCAACGTCTGCCTGGTAACGCTGGGCATGAACATGTTCTCGCGCGGCATCGACCCGCAGATCAACTTCTCCGATATCGACGAGGTCCGTCGCACGGTGGAGTACTGCAACCAGCTGGCCGTCGCGGAACGTCACCCCTACGGCGGCGATCTGGTCTACACCGCGTTCTCCGGCAGCCACCAGGACGCCATCAACAAGGGCCTGGACGCGATGAAGGCCACCGCCGACGCGCAGGACGCCGACGTGTCCGACATCGTCTGGGAGGTTCCGTACCTGCCGATCGACCCGAAGGATGTCGGCCGCACCTACGAGGCCGTGATCCGGGTGAACTCGCAGTCCGGCAAGGGCGGCGTTGCCTACATCATGAAGACCGATCACGGGCTGGTGCTGCCGCGTCGCCTGCAGATCGAGTTCTCGCAGGCCATCCAGGCGATCACCGACGGCGAGGGCGGCGAGGTGACGCCCAAGGAGATGTGGGACGTCTTCGCCACCGAGTACCTGAACCCGATCATGCCGCTCGAGCGGATCAAGCAGAAGGTCACCGCCGCCGAGACCGACGGTGGCGTCGACTCGATCGTGGCGACCGTGAAGGTCGAGGGCGCCGAGCAGGAGATCAGCGGTTCCGGCAACGGCCCGCTGGCCGCGTTCGTCGACGCGATCGCGACCGTCGGCTTCGATGTGCGGGTGCTCGATTACAGCGAGCACGCCATGTCCGCCGGTGACGATGCGCAGGCCGCCGCCTACGTCGAGGTCGCGATCGGCGAGAAGGTCGTGTGGGGTGTCGGCATCGCCACCTCGATCACCACCGCCTCCCTGCGGGCCGTCGTCTCGGCCGTGAACCGCGCAGCCCAGTAGTTCGGCAAGTCGGCCGGGTCCGCACCCCAGCGAACCCGGCCACACCGCACCCCAGCGAACCCAGCCACACCGCATCCCGGCGAACCCGCCCACACCCGCACCCCAACAAACCCAGCCACACCGCACCCCAGCAACACCGCACCCCAGTGAACCCAGCCACACGGCACTCCTGAAATCCGCCATGACCGCACTCCCAACCCCGCACCCGCGACCCCTGGGGAGCGGCGGCCACGAAGTGGCCGGTCCGCGGCCGGGTCGCCGGTTAGCGCT
>NZ_JBHZBG010000055.1:0-11034 GCF_042754695.1 Nocardia sp. NPDC059195
GTGTTCTGTATTTTGGCCCCCCTCGCGCCCCCCGCCCCCACACCCCGGCCCCCCGGGGCCTATCGCGCGGTTTTGGACTTCCACCTACCCGGACACGCGCACGGCCGCCAACCCCCCCCCGCCCGGTTCTCCCTCTGTCCGGACCTCTCAGCCCGCGGGCACCTCGATCACCGTCGCCGATCCCATCCCGCCGCCCGCGCACAGCGCCGCGATGCCGAATCCGCCACCGCGACGGCGCAGTTCGTGGACCATGGTGACGATCATCCGCGCGCCGGTCGCCGCCACCGGATGCCCGAGCGAGCAGCCGCTGCCGCTGTAGTTCACGATCTCCGGGTTCAGGTCGAGCGCCCGGATCGCCGCGAGCGGCACCGAGGTGAACGCCTCGTTGATCTCGATCAGCCGCACCGAGCCCAGCGAGATCCCGGCCCGCCGCGCGGCTTTGGTGATCGCCTCGATCGGCGCGAGTCCGGTGTCGGCCGGGTCGACGCCGACCGAGGCCCAGCCCCGGATGTAGCCCAGCGCGGGCAATCCCAGCCGATCCGAGGCGATGGCCAGTGCGGCCGCGCCGTCGTTGGCGCCGGAGGCATTGCCCGCGGTGATCGAGAAGCCGTCGATCTCGGGGTGCAGCACCTTCAGCGAGGCCAGCCGCTCCAGACTGGTGTCGCGGCGCGGGTGCTCGTCGACGTCGAAGAGCCCGTGCGGGGTCTGCACGGCGAGAATCTCGTCTTTGAACAGTCCCTCGTCGATGGCGCTGATCGCGTTGCGGTGCGAGCGGAACGCCCACTGGTCCATGTCTTCCCGGGTGAGCCCCGCCCGCACCGCGGTGTTCCAGCCGACCGTGATCGACATGTCGAGGGCGGGGGCATCGGGGCGGTCGGGATGACTCGGCGAGACCCACGGGTCGATCCACTCGTCGGCACCGACCTTGAATCGCGCGCGCGGTGCGGTCGAGTCGCTGTTGACGCCACCGGCGATCACCAGTTCGTCCATGCCGGCGCGGATGCTCGCCGCCGCCGACTGGACGGCCGCCATTCCCGCGGCGCAGTGCCGGTTCTGGGCCAGACCCGGCACCGTCGTCAGGCCCGCGGTCACCGCGGCGTGCCGGGCGAGGACGCCGCCGCCGTAGCGGCCCTCACCGAGGATCACGTCATCGATCCGGTCGGCGTCGACCTCCGCGGCGACCGCGCCGACCACGTGGTGAGCGAGATCGAAGGCGGTGGTGTCGCGCAGCGTTCCCTTCCGTGCGGTCCCGATCGGCGTCCGTAGGGCGGAAACGATGACGGCTTCAGGCATGAGGGCCTCCTCGGTGGATTGCCCGCAAAGGGCTGACTGATACGGTTGAGAACACTATTCTCTCCTACAGAGATTGATATTCACAAGGAGGAATCGCGCTATGCAGATCAGTGGAAGTTCCGCGCTCGTGGTGGGTGGCACCGGTGGGCTCGGCGAGGCGACCGTGCGGCGGCTGCATGCCGCGGGCGCGAAGGTGGTCGTCGCCGACGTCGCCGACGACAAGGGCAAACAGCTGGTCGACGAGCTCGGCATCCGCTACATACATACCGATGCGACACAGGAGGATTCGGTGCGCGCGGCGGTCGCGGAAGCGCAGTCGCTCGGCCCGCTGCGGATCTCGGTCGACACCCACGGCGGCCCGGCGACCGGCGGCAGGCTGGTCGGCAAGGACGGCTCGGCGCTGGGCCTGGACGGCTTCCGTACCACCATCGAGTTCTATCTGACCGCCGTGTTCAATGTGCTGCGCCTGTCCGCCGAGGCGATCGCGACCACCGAGCCGCTGGACGAGGGCGCGCGTGGCGTCATCGTGAACACCTCCTCCATCGCCGCGTTCGAGGGCCAGATCGGGCAACTGCCCTACGCCGCCGCCAAGGGCGGTGTCGCCGCGATGACGCTGGTCGCCGCACGCGATCTCTCCCCGCTTGGCATCCGAGTGGTCACCATCGCCCCCGGCACGGTCAACACCCCCGCCTACGGCAAAGCGGCCGACAAGCTCGAGGACTACTGGGGTCCGCAGGTACCGTTCCCCAAACGGATGGGACGCTCCGACGAGTACGCCAAGCTGGCCACCGCCATCGTCGAGAACGACTATCTCAACGGCGAAGTCATCCGGCTCGACGGCGCGCTGCGATTCCCGCCGCGCTAGCACCACACAGCTGGAAGGGGCCGGATCGCTCCGGCCCCTTCAGTGTGTGTCGAACCTATTTCCCGGCGGTGAGCCGGGTGATCACGGCCCGGAAGTCCTCGGTCTGGAACGAGAGGTCCTCGGCGGTGGTCGCGTAGTCGAGAGTGGCCAGCACGGCCCGCTCGAGATGCAGGTTCAGCAGCCGCTTGGTGCTCTCCACCGCCTGCTGGGGCAGCTCGAGTATCCGCTTGGCGCAGGCCATGACCTCCGACAGCGGGTCGGCCACCACGTGATTGACCAGGCCCATCTCGCGCGCTCGCGCGGCCGGGATCTTGGCGCCGGTCAGCGCGTATTCCTTGGCCAGCAGCAGGCTGGTGTGCAGCGGCCAGGTGAGCGGACCGCCGTCGGCGGCCACCAGACCCACCTGCACGTGCGGGTCCTTGAGGTAGGCGTCCTCGGCGATGTAGGCGACATCGCTCAGCGCCACCAGGCTGCAGCCGAGCCCGACTGCCGGACCGTTCACCGCGGCGATCACCGGCACCCGGCACCGCGCCATACCGAGCACGATCTCGCGGCCGTGCGCGATGGTCTTCGCACGCAGGTCGGCGTCGCGCGACAGTTCGGCAAGATAGGCGAAATCGCCACCGGCGGAGAACGCTGTGCCCGCGCCGGTGAGCACCGCGGCCCTGGCCGAGCGATCGGCGGAGAGCCGCGGCCACAGGGCGGCCAGGCCGGAGTGCAGCTCGTCGTTGACGGCATTGAGCGCGTCGGGCCGGTTGAGGGTGATGATCCGCAGCGGGCCGTCGGCCTCGACGATGATCTCAGGGGGTAGGTCGTACATGTCAGGCTCCTAGGTCGAGAATTCGCGTGGCGATGATGTTCTTCTGGATCTGTGAGGTGCCGCCCATGACGCTCTGGGCACGGCTGTAGAGGTAGTGGCCGAACATCTCGTCGTCACCGGTGCCCGCCACCGCCAGTGCCGCGTGGCCGACGGACTGTTCGACCCAGGTCATCAGCAGCTTGTCCAGGGAACCGTCCGGGCCGTGCACGAGGCCGTCGAGCTGTTCGGAGAGCCTGCGCCGGACATGCAGCCGCAGCATCTCGGATTCGACTGCGGCCCAGGCGAGTTCGTCGGGCACCCGGCCGGTCACCCGGGATTCGAGTTGCCGCACCGTCTTGGCGTAGCGGGCCGCGAAACCCAGGGTGGAAGGTTCGCGTTCGTGCCCGACCACCGTCATCGCCAGCTTCCAGCCGTCACCGGGCGCACCGACCATGCGGTCGGCCGGCACCCGAGCACCGTGGAACCGCACCTGCCCGAATTCACGCGTGACGCCGCTGATCATCTGCAGCGGCCGCTGCTCGATCCCGGGCTGGTGCATCGAGACGACGAATCCCGAAATGCCTTTGTGCCGTGGGGCATCCGGGTCGGTGCGGGCCAGCAGCAGGCACCAGTCGGCGACATCGGAGTAGCTGGTCCAGATCTTGTGCCCGTGCAGGACGTACTCGTCGCCCTCGCGGGTGGCCGTGGTGCGCAGCGAGGCCAGATCCGAGCCCGCGTCCGGTTCGCTGAAGCCCTGGCACCAGCGCTGCGAGCCGTCGATCATGCCGGGCAGGAACTGTTGCTGCAGTGCCGAACTCGCGTGCCTGCCCAGCCCGTGCACCAGGTAGCCGAGGCTCGGGCGGGCCGGTGCGCCGGCTCTGGTCAGTTCCTCGTCGAGGATGACGTCGTAGACCGGCGCCAGCGCGTGCCCGCCGAATTCCTTCGGCCAGGACAGACCGAAGAAGCCCGCGCCGTACAGAGCCCGATGCCAGTCCCCCGCGCGCGCCCAGTACTCGTCGCCGGACGCGGGAAAGGACGCGGCCGTGCCTGCCAGCCACTCGCGCAGGCGGGCACGGAAAGCGGCTTCGTCGGGCGAATCACGATAGTCCACGGTCGATGTCCTCCAGACGGGTTGCGAACAGTTCGGTCGAGGTCAGCACCCGGCGCAGGTAGACGTGCGCCAGGCACTCCCAGGTGTTGCCGATGCCGCCGTGCACCTGGATCGAGGTCTCACACACGGTGCGGGCGGCGCGCGCGGTGTAGACCTTGGCGATCCGGGCCGCGCGCAAGGCCTCGGCGGGCGGCAACTCGTCGACCGACCAGGCGGCGTAGCGCAGCACGCTGATCGATCCCTCGATCAGCGCCAAACTTTCGGCGAGCAGATGCGCCACCGCCTGGTAGGTGCCGATGGGGTACCCGTACTGTGCGCGCACCTTGGCGTAATCCACGGCCAGCCGGTGGGTTCCGCGGGCCGCGCCGAGCAGATCGGCGGTCGTGGTGGTGACGGCCAGTGCCTGCCACCGGGTCCGCTGTTCGGGTGACAGCTCCCCCAGTAGCTCTGTCGCCGTGCCGATTTCGGCGCTCGCCCGGGTGAGATCCGCGCCGGGCAGGCGGGCGCCCACCGCGGCGGCGCGCAGCCGCCGGTCGTCGAGCAGCAGCACCCGGTCGCGGCCGTCGGTGTCGACGGCGCGTCCGTCGACACCGATCGTCCACCGGCCTTCGGCACCGATCGTCCTTCGGCCTTCGGCCGCACGGTGCAGGTCGTCGGCCAGGACGGGCCCCAGGAACGCCACATCCACCAGTCCCCGCGCGAATTCCTCAGCGACCAGGGCGACTTCGACACCGGAGGCGCCGTCGGAGCGCAGAGCGCGCCACCCGGCGGCATCGACCGCCTTCTCCAGCCGCTGCCGCCGGTGGACGTCGTCGAGCTCGGCTACCGAGCCGGGCCCGAGTTCGTCGGCCAGCCGGGCCGCGGCATCGCGCAGCTGACGCTGCTCACTGGTCAGTCGGACGTCCATGACGCTCCTCGAGGACTCGGCGGAGCACCTTGCCCGAGGGCAGGCGCGGGATCTCGGGTACGAAAACGACACGCCGGGGCCGCTTGTAGGAGGCCAGGCGGTCACCGACCAGGGTGATCAGCTCGTCGGCGGCGACGGTGTCGAGCACGGCGACCGCGGCCACCACCGCCTCCCCGTCGCGCGGGTCGGGCGTGCCGAATACCGCGCAGTCGCTGACCAAGGGGTGGGCGTGCAGCACCGCCTCGATCTCGGCGGGCGCGACCTGGAAACCGCGGACCTTGATCATCTCCTTGGCCCGGTCGGTGATCCGGATCCAGCCGTCGGCGTCGACATGGCCGACATCGCCGGTGCGGTACCACGGGCCGTCGAACGCGTCCGCGGTCGCCTCGGCGGGCAGATAGCCCGCCATCGTCGAGGCCGAGCGGCACTGGAGCTCGCCGGTATCCCCCGCCGCCAACGGTTTTCCGGTGTCGAGGTCGACCACCCGGATCTCGACGCCCGGCGCGGCCTTGCCGACCGAATCCAGGCGGGCACCGTCGAGGGGATTGCAGGCGATGACGGGCAGTTCGCTGGCACCGTAGGCAGGCAGCCACGACACCCCGCTGCGCGCGGTCACCGTCTCGGCGATACTCGCCGTCACCGGGGTGGCGCCCCACATGATGTAGCGCAGCGAACTCAGGTCGTAGCGTTCGAGATCGGGATGCGCCGCGAGCGCGATCGCGATGGGCGCGACGGCCATCTCGACGGTGATGCGGTCGTCCTGGATACAGGACAGCATGGTGTTCAGGTCGAAGCGCCGGTGCAGCCGCATCCACGCACCGGCCCGCAACGCGGTGACGATATTGAGCAGGCCCAGGATGTGCGAGGGCGGGGTGGCGATCTGGATCCGATCGGTGCCGGTGAGCCCGAGCACCTCGGTCCACTGCCGCACCGCCACCGCCAGCGAACCGTGCGTGTGCCGCACCGCTTTCGGCATTCCCGTGGTGCCGGAGCTGAAAACCAGCACCGCGTCCGCGGCCGGATCAGCTTCGGCCGCACGGGTTTCCGAGGTGACGATGGGGTCGTCGAGGTGCCGCATCGCCAGTAGTGCACCGAGCACTGGACTGTCGCCCAGCGCGGCGACCGGCGTCGTGAGCGCGACGGCGTGCGCGACTTCGTCGTGTTTCCAGGCCGGGCTGATCAGGACGACGCAGGCGCCGATCCGCCACACGGCCAGCACCGCGACGACGAACTCGGGCCGATTCGACGACATGAGCGCCACCCGGTCCCCCGGCCGGACACCCCTTACGGTGAGCTCCTCACCGAGCCCGGCCGCGAGGGCGTCGAGTTCGTTCGCGGTGTAGGCCCGATCCTCGAATACGAGTGCGCTCGGCACGGTATCGGCCATCTTGGAAGGTTCCCGTCTCATGAGAGAGAATACTATTCTCATTTCGATAGAATCTTCATACCAGGAGGATGCGGTCCATGGCGACACTCTCTTCATATCTGCGAGCGACCGTGACCCGGGTGGTGACCGAGAGCCCGGACGCACGCACCTTCGTGCTCGCACCGCACGACGGCCCGCTGAGCTACCGGGCCGGCCAGTTCTGCACGTTCCGGGTCACCGTGGACGGCACCGAACTGTTCCGCTCGTACTCGATGTCCAGCGCGCCGGAGACCGACACCGAGCTGATGACCACGGTCAAACGCGTACCCGGCGGGGCGGTGTCGAACTGGCTGCTCGACACCGTCTCCGCGGGCGACGAGGTGGAGTTGTCCAAGGCCGCGGGCCGGTTCTGCCTGCGCGACACCGAGGTCGCGCTGCTCGGCTTCAGCGGCGGCAGCGGCATCACCCCGATCCTGTCGCTCACCAAGGCGGCACTGGCCGGCACCACCCGCCGGGTCCGGCTGCTGTGCGCGGACCGCGACCGGGCATCGATGCTGTTCGAGAGGGCGCTCGCCGAGCTGGTCGCCCGCTATCCGGATCGCCTCGAGGTGGTCCGCCACCTCGACAGCGAGCGCGGATTCCTCGACGCGGCGGCCGTGCGCGCCTTCGTCGGTGCCGACGCGCCTGGTGACCACTACATCTGCGGGCCAGAGCCTTTCATGGAACTGGTGGAGCGAGCCCTCCCCGGACCGGGCGTGGTGTTCAGCGAACGCTTCGGCACACCCGTCGCCGAGAACACCGCACCATCAGCGGAAAACGCTGCGACAGATCCGGATTCAGGTGGCACCATCACGGTGATCTTGAACGGCAAGAAGCGATCGGTACCTCGCAAAGGCGGGGAGACGCTGCTGGAAAGCGCGCGTCGCGGTGGCCTCACCCCGCCGTTCTCCTGCGAACAGGGCAACTGCGCGACCTGCATCGCCAAGCTGACGGCGGGCCGGGCGACCATGCGCCAGAACAACGCGCTGACCGACGACGAGGTCACCGACGGCTACGTCCTGACCTGCCAGGCCGTGCCCGACTCGACCGACCTCACCGTCGACTACGAGTGAGTTCCGGTGGCGCCCAGGCGAATACCACCGGGCGCCACCGGGGCATCAGCCACGCAGCTGCTGGGCCAGCTCGGCGATCATCGCCCTGGTGCGCTGCTTGGAGGCGACCAGCGCGTCGCGATCGTCGCCGATCGGCAACAGCCGCACCGAGATATCGGTCGCACCCGCCTCGGCGTAGCGGCGCAGTCCCGCCGCGATGGCGTCCTCGTCGCCGGCCAGGCACAGGTCACCGATGGTGCGCGCGTCGCCCTGTTCGAGCAGCCGCTGATAGTTCGGCGAGACCTCGGCCTCGCCGAGAATCCGGTTCGCGCGCTCCCGCGCCTCGTCCACCTGCCCCGGCGCGCACAGGCACACCGGCAATCCGGCGACCACCCGCGGCGCGGGTCTGCCCGCATCGGCGGCGGCCTTGGTGATCCGCGGCACCACATGATCGGCGATCGCGCGTTCGTCGGCCATCCAGAGGACCGTGCCGTCGGCCTGCTCCCCCGCGATCCGCAACATCACCGGCCCCAGCGCGGCGACCAGCACCGGAACCGGGGCGACCGGGCCGAGATCGAGCGGATTGTGCACCGTGAAGGTGTCGTTCTCGACGTCCACCGAGCCACTGCCGGTGAGTCCGGCCGAGAGCACCTCGAGATAGTCGCGGGTGTAGGCCGCGGGCTTGTCGTAGGCCAGGCCGAGCATGTCGCGCACGATCCAGTGGTGCGAGGGCCCCACCCCGAGGGCGAGCCTGCCGCCCGCCGCCGCGTGCGCCGAGAGCGCCTGGCGGGCCAGCGCGACCGGATGCTGGGCCTGGAGCGGGACCACGGCCGTACCGAGTTCGATCCGCGAGGTGGCCAGGCCCATCGCCGCGACGGTGATGAGCGCGTCGAAGTCGGTGGGCATCTGGGGGATCCAGGCGGTGTCGAGCCCCGCCGATTCCGCCCAGGCGATATCGCGCAGCATGCGCTCGAGCTTGCGCCCCGAGTCGCCTCTCTCCGGGCCGATCATCACGCCGATACGCACGGTTCCTCCAAGTGGGTCCAAGTTGGTGAATATGCTACTTGCGTAGAATGAGAACACCAATACCATATTTGGAGAATGAGATGCCAGACCAGGATCACCCACTGCGCGACCGCACCGTCCTCATCTCCGGCGCCAGCCGGGGCATCGGCGCGGCGATCGCCGTGGCCGCCGCCGAGCAGGGCGCCAATGTCGTGCTGCTGGCCAAGACCGACGCACCACATCCCCGCCTGCCCGGCACCGTGCACACCGCCGCGGCCGAGGTCGAGGCCGCCGGTGGCCGGGCCGCCGCCGTGGTCGGCGACGTTCGCCGCGAAGAGGATGTCGCCCGCGCTGTGGCCACCGCGATCGAACGGTTCGGCGGCATCGACGTGTGCGTGAACAACGCGGGCGCCATCGCCACCGAGCCCACCGAGGCGCTCACGATCAAGCGCTTCGATCTGCTGCACGAGATCAATGTGCGCGGCACCTTCCTGCTCACCACGGCCTGCCTGCCGCACCTGCGCAAGTCGGCCAACCCGCACGTCCTGAGCATCTCGCCGCCGGTCAACCTCGCCCCGCACTGGCTCGGCGCGCACCCGGCCTACACCCAGTCCAAGTACGCCATGACGCTGCTCAGCCAGGGGTGGGCCGCCGAATTCGGTGCTGCCGGAATCGGATTCAACTGCCTGTGGCCCCAGACGTTCATCGCCACCTCGGCCGTCGCGGCGCTGGAGGACGGCGCCGAGCAGCTCGCCTCGGCCCGCAGCCCCCGGATCATGGCCGACGCCGCCGTGGCGATCACCGCCCAACCGGCGAGTGTCGTCACCGGCCGGTGCTTCCTCGACGCGGAGGCCGTCACCCGGTTCGCCGGGATCGACGACCTGTCCCGCTACGGCGGCGGTGAGCACCCGACCCGCGACCTGTTCGTGGACTGACCACACAAGGCGAGAAGCGGCGGCCGGGATACCCCGCCGCCGCTTCTCGCTACCGGTTCAGAGCTGCGCCCACACCGACTTCGTCTTCATGTACGACTCAACACCTTCGCGCCCGAACTCGTGCCCCCAGCCCGATTGCTTATAGCCGCCGAAGGGCACCGCGTGGTCGAACACCAGCTGGCAGTTCAGCGACACGGTGCCTGCCTGCAGCCGCTTGGCGAGCCGGTGCGCACGGCTGAGATTCGTGGTCCACGCGGTGGCCGCCAGGCCGTAGGAGGTGTCGTTGGCCAGCGCGACCGCCTCGTCCTCGTCGTCGAACGGGAGCACCGTCACCACGGGGCCGAAGATCTCCTCGCGGTAGAGCCTGCTCGTCGCGGGATCCACATTGGTGAGCACGGTGGGATGGACGAAATAGCCACTGCGGTCGAGGCGGTGCCCGCCGGCGACCACCTCGACACCGTCGGACTTGCCCTCGTCGATATAGCCCATGACGCGGGTCAACTGCTTGGCACTGATCAGCGGGCCGATCATGGTGCCCTCTTCCTTGGGGCCGCCCAGCTTGAGGTTGTTCGCCACCGTGGCGATGCCCTCCACTACGCGCTCGTACACCCCGCGCTGCACGAAGATCCGGGAACCGCAGACACAGCCCTGGCCCGAGTGCACGAAGATGCCCATCGCGGCCATCATCACCGCCATGTCCAGGTCGGCGTCGTCGAAGATCAGCACCGGCGACTTGCCGCCCAGCTCGAGCATCACCTTCTTGAGATTGCCCGCCGAGGCCTGCACGATCTGCTTGCCGACTTCGGTGGAGCCGGTGAAGGCCACCTTCTCGACATCGGGATGCGCGGTGATCGCCGCACCGGCGGTGTGCCCGTAGCCCGTCAGCAGATTCACCACACCGTCGGGCACGCCAGCCTCGGCGATGAGCCGATCCAGCAGCAGCGCCGAAAGTGGTGTCTCCTCAGCGGGTTTCACCACGCTGCTGCAACCGGCGGCCAGCGCGGGAGCCAGCTTCGCGCAGGCGTTGAACACCGGCCCGTTCCACGGGAAGATCAGGCCGACCACACCGAAGGGCTCTTTGAGGGTGTAGGCGTGCATGTCGGCGTAGGCGCCGGAGACGCCGCCGGTCATCTGCACCTCGTAGGACGAGCCGTTGACTTTGGTACACCAGCCCGCGTAGTAGCGAAAGAACTCGGCGCACGTGGGAACGATCATATTCGCTTGAGCGAGCGGCATTCCCGTGTTGAGCGAGTCGAGCTCCGCGAGCTCCTGCGCGTGCTCGTCCATGAGGTCGGCGATCCGCCACATGATCTTGGCCCGTTCGCGCCCGGGCAGCCCCTGCCAGACGCCGGCCTCGAAGGAGGTCTTGGCGCGGGCCACCGCCTCGTCCACCGCTTCGGGCCCACAGTCGGTGAACTCGGTGATCTGTTCCTCGGTCACCGGGTCGATGATCGGGATGACCTCGCCTTTTCCGGGTCGTTCACGTATTTCGTCCAGTACCGATCGCAGCGTCATCGCGCATCCCCTTCGGCGTCACAGCCAGCATGGCTACATCTCTCGAAGACAGGCTTAGTGGTCCTGGTCGTAGGTTTTTCGGGGGTTCACGCGGCTGCTGGTTGTGCGGCAGGCTGGTGGTCGCAGCCGGTGTGCTGCTGGGAGTGC
>NZ_JBHZBG010000056.1:0-9589 GCF_042754695.1 Nocardia sp. NPDC059195
GAGCGCTAACCGGCGACCCGGCCGCGGACCGGCCACTTCGTGGCCGCCGCTCCCCAGGGGTCGCGGGTGGGGGTTGGGAGTGCGGTCATGGCGGATTTGGGGTTGGACGGTGTGGCTGGGAGTGCGGGACGCTGCGGGGTTCGGGGACGGCCCGCTGACATTCTTGGGAGGTGGTCCTGCCAGGATTGGGGGTGTGAATGCGCAAGTGGAGACTGTTGTCGACTTGGATGCCATTGCACACAATGTGCGGGTGTTGCGGGAGTATGCGCAGGGGGCCGCTGTGATGGTGGTGGTCAAGGCTGACGGGTACAACCACGGGGCGGTTGAGGTGGCTCGGGCCGCTTTGGGGGCGGGGGCTCGGGAGTTGGGGGTGACTACGGTCGGCGAGGGGCTGGCGTTGCGGGCGGCGGGGATTACCGCGCCTGTTCTTTGCTGGCTCAATACCGTTGATGCTGATTACGCGGCGGCTATCGCGGGGGATCTCGAGATCGGGGTGTCTTCGCTGGCGCAGTTGCGGGCGGTGGAGCGGGCGGCGCTGGTGGTGGGGCAGACGGCGACGGTGACGTTGAAGGTTGATACGGGGCTCAATCGCAACGGGGTGTCGGTGACGGAGTATCCGCAGGTCTTGCGGGCTTTGCGGGGGCTCGTCGACGGGCAGGTGGCGCGGTTTCGGGCGATCTTCTCCCACCTCGCGCATGCCGATGAGCCGGGGCATCCGATGCTGGATCGGCAGCGGGAACGGTTCGTCGAGGCGATCGCGCTGGCCAAGGAATACGGGCTCGAACCCGAGCTCGTGCATCTGTCGAATTCGGCGGCCACGTTGACCAGGCCTGATCTGCATTTCGACATGGTTCGGCCGGGCATCTCGGTGTACGGGCTCTCGCCCATCCCCGAGCTCGGGCAATTCGGGTTGAAGCCGGCGATGACGTTTCAGGCGGAGGTCGCGCTGGTGAAACAGGTGGCGGCGGGGGAGGGCGTGTCGTACGGGCATCGGTGGGTCGCACCGCGCGACACCACGGTCGCCGTGGTGCCCGCGGGGTACGCCGACGGTGTATTCCGCTCGCTGAGTGGGCGTTTCGAGGTGTGGTTGGGCGGGGCGCGACACCGTAATGTCGGGCGGGTGTGCATGGACCAGTTCGTGGTTGACCTCGGCGACAACGCGGGCGGCGTGCGGGAGGGCGACCGGGCGGTGCTGTTCGGCGGCGGCGCGGGACAGCCACACCCGCTCGACTGGGCGCGGGCGCTGGACACGATCGACTACGAGGTCGTCTGCGCACCGCGTGGTCGCACGGTCCGCCGCTACGTGGGGACCGGCCGATGACCCGGCGCACGGTGATCCGGCGCGGCGGCCTGGCGACTGCGGGGCTGCTCGCGGGGCTCGCCATCGCCCACACCCTGCGCCAGATCGGCGCCCGGGTGCTGTGGCCTGCCGAACGCGACGAATATCGCGACGAGAACTTCGCCCTGATCGACGAGGACGAACCGGGGGTGGTGCTCGCCGACGACGGTGTGTCGCTGGCCACCCGTACCTTCGGTGACGATTCCGCCGAGTTCACGGTCGTTTTCGTGCACGGATTCTGCAACAGCATGGAGTCGTTCCACTTCCAGCGCCGCGATCTCGCGCGGCAGTGGGGGTCGCGGCTGCGGATGGTCTTCTTCGATCTGCGCGGACACGGACGCTCCGGCACGCCGAGCACCGACAGCTGCACGGTCGCCCAGCTCGGCCGCGACATCGCACGCGTCATCCGCGAGTGCGCGCCGACGGGGCCGGTGGTGCTGGTCGGGCATTCGCTCGGCGGGATGGCGGTACTCGCGGCGGCCGCGCAGTTCCCCGAACTATTCGCGTCTCGGGTGCGCGCGGTCGGGCTGCTGAGCACCGCGGCCGCGGAGGTGACCGCGACCGGGATCTCGCAACTGATTCGCCATCCCGCGGTCGACGGGTTCCGGCTGGCGGTCCGAACGGCGCCGACGCTGGTGCAGTTCAGCCGCAGCGCGAGCAAGCAGGTGGTGACGCCGATCCTGCACGTCAGCTCGTTCCACGGCCCGGTGAGCCCGACATTGTCGCGATTCACCACGATGATGATCGACCGCACACCGGTCGGCACCATCGAGAAATTCCTGAAAGCGATTGAACTGCACGATGAATCGGCCGCATTGCCGGTATTGGGTGAACTGCCGGTGCTGATTCTGGGCGGTGCGCACGACGTGGTGATCCCGTTCCGTAACTCCCGCGAACTGGCGGCGGAACTGCCGAGCAGCGAGCTGGTCCGGGTACGTGAGGCGGCGCACATGCCGCACCTGCAGTTCCCGGAGGTGAGCCTGGCCGCACTCGATCGGCTGCTGGCACGCGCGGGGATCACCGACACGCGCGGCGAGGAGGCTGTCGGTGGCTGATCCGCACCAGCGTGTTCTCGACACGGTCGAGGACACCGAAGCGTTCGGCCGCGAACTGGCGGCCATCCTGCGACCGGGTGACCTGGTCGTGCTCGACGGCCCGCTCGGCGCCGGGAAAACCGCGCTCACCAGGGGAATCGCCGCCGGTCTCGGTGTCGCGGGCCGGGTCAGCTCACCGACGTTCATCATCGCGCGAGCGCACAAGGCCGGGGTGCGCCCGGACGGCACGCCCGGGGTGGCGATGGTGCATGTCGACGCCTATCGCCTCGCCGGCGACCTCGACGAACTGGACTCGCTCGACCTCGACACCGACCTGCACCACGCGGTCGTCGTCGTGGAATGGGGCAAGGGGGTTGTCGAACACCTCGCCGACCGGCATCTGCGAGTGCAACTCGCCCGGGAGCCGGAATCCGATGTGCGCACGGCGATCTGGGAATGGATCGAATAACGGGCGATCACCCGCGCACCGGTGCGCGCCGAGCGCCGATACCACCCGGTATTGTTGAGACAATCATGCTCGTACTAGCAGTCGACACCGCGACACCCGCCGTTACAGCGGGATTGGTGCACCTGTCACCTGCCGGTGAACCCGGTACCCGGCCCGCCGTGGCGACGCTCGCTGCGCGCGTGAAGGTCGACGCCCGCGCGCACGCCGAGGTCCTCACCCCGCAGATCCTGGAGTGTCTAGCCGAGGCGGGGGTGCGCCGCGACGAGCTCGACGCGGTCGTCGTCGGGCTCGGACCGGGACCGTTCACCGGGCTACGCGTGGGAATGGCCACCGCGGCCGCCTTCGGTGATGCGCTCGGGTTACCCGTGCACGGGGTGTGCAGTCTCGACGCGATCGCCGCCGACACCTTCGGTGAGAAGCGCGACCCCGGTGAGCTGCTGGTGGTCACCGATGCGCGCAGGCGTGAGGTGTACTGGGCCAAGTATCTGAACGGGGTGCGGGTCGCCGGTCCCGAGGTGAACAAGGCTGCCGACGTGCCGGTCGGTGAGGCCGCGGCGATCGCCGGGTCGGCGGCACATGTCGACTATTTCGATCTACCGGTGCTGCCGAGCGAGACGCCGTCGCCTGCCGGGCTGGTAACCGTCGCCGCGCCCGCGCTACTGGCCGCGGATGTGCCGGCAGCGCTGGTGCCGTTGTATCTGCGTAGGCCCGATGCGGTGGAGAACAGCTTCCGCACCCTCGACCGGACCGGGGCGTGAGTGCCGTGACCGAGTACCTGATCGCTCCCATGACGCTGCCCGATATCGACCGCTGCGTCGAACTCGAGCACCTGCTGTTTCCCGAGGACGACCCGTGGCAGGCGGTGTCGTTCCGGTCCGAGCTGGCCGGTGGGCACAATCGCTACATCACCGCGCGCGATGCCGACGGGATGATGGTCGGCTACGCGGGCATCGCGCTGCTCGGTGACGACGCCCATCCCGAGGCCGAGGTGCACACGATCGGTGTCGACCCGCAATGTCATCGGGGTGGTATCGGCACGCTGCTGCTCGAAGCACTGCTGGCCACGGCGGCCGAACGTGGTGGACCGGTATTCCTCGAGGTGCGCACCGACAACGCACCCGCCATCGCGATGTACGCCAAGCACGGCTTTCACATCATCGGGCTGCGCAAGAACTACTACCACCCCAGTGGTGCCGACGCTTATACGATGCGGCGCCCGGAACTGACCGCCGCGGCCGATGAGTGGGCCGCGCGCGGCAGGCAGGACGAGGTGTTGTCGTGATCGTCGCCGGATTCGACCGGGCGGCGGGCGACCAGCGGAGCGAGGCGTTGTCGTGATTGTCATGGGGATCGAAAGCTCGTGCGACGAAACGGGAGTCGGCATCGTGCGCCGTCACTCGGATGGTTCCGTCGAATTGCTCGCCGATGAGGTGGCCTCCAGCGTCGACCAGCATGCCCGTTTCGGTGGGGTGGTGCCCGAGATCGCGTCGCGTGCGCATCTCGAGGCGATCGTGCCCGCGATGCGTCGTGCGCTGGCCACCGCGGGGATCAGTAAGCCCGATGCGCTCGCTGTCACCATCGGGCCCGGCCTGGCCGGTGCGCTGCTGGTGGGCGTCGCCGCGGCAAAGGCGTACGCGGCGGCGTGGGATGTGCCGTTCTACGCGCTCAACCACCTCGGCGGGCACGTCGCGGTCGACACGCTCGAGCACGGTCCGATGCCGCCCGCGGTGGCGCTGCTGGTCTCCGGTGGGCATACACATCTACTGCAGGTCACCGATCTGGGTGAGCCGATCACCGAACTCGGCAGCACTGTCGACGATGCCGCCGGCGAAGCTTTCGACAAGGTCGCCCGGCTGCTCGGCCTCGGCTATCCCGGCGGGCCCGCCCTCGACGCGGCAGCCGCCGACGGCGACGCCCGCGCGATCGCGTTCCCGCGCGGCATGACCGGGCCCCGTGACTCGCGCTACGACTTCTCCTTCTCCGGCCTCAAGACCGCGGTCGCCCGCTATGTCGAGGCCGCCCAGCGCCAGGGCATCACTCCCGATCAGCTGCCCATTCCCGACATCGCCGCGTCCTTCCAGGAGGCGGTTGCCGATGTGCTGACGATGAAGGCCGTGCGCGCGGCTGCCGATATCGGCGTAGACACAATCGTGCTCGGCGGTGGCGCCACCGCCAACACGCGGATCCGATCGCTCGCCGAAGAGCGCTGTGCCGCAGCGGGTTTGACGCTTCGTGTGCCGAAGCCGCGGCTGTGCACCGACAACGGCGTCATGATCGCGGCACTCGGCGCCCACGTGATCGCGGCGGGCGCGCAACCCGCCGAACTGACCGTGGCCACCGACCCCGGCCTGCCCGTGTCGGTGAGTGCGCTGCGCGGCTAGCTCAGCGCCATCAGGAGTCGCAGGGCGCGGTCGTGTTCGGCCTCGGCCGAAAGGGCTGGTCCCGACACGGACAGTTCGACGGTCCTCATCGCTGGATCTCCTTCGCGGGCAGCAGGGTGGTAGCGACGATCAGGGCGAAGACCTGTACGGCGCAGGCCACCCGCGCGAGATGGAAGGCCTCCCAGCGGCTCAGTATCTCGGAGCAGGAGTTTTCGGCAGGGTTGGATGTCATCCTGGCCGGGCTGAACCAACAGCCGTGACCAGCGGCGGCTCAGCGAGCTATCGGGGCGTGCCGACGCGCTGATCGTCAGGCTGGATCGGGATTTCGTTCGTCGCGTCGGCACGCGGGATCGGGAGGCCGCTGCGGGCGGGGGCCTGGGTTGGGGAGATGTTCGGGGTGGAGGGGCGTTGCCTGCCGCCGCCGGAGGAGCCGCTGTCCAGTGGGCCGAGCTGGGACTCGGGGTAGGGGATCTGCGGGAGCTTCGGGTCGGGGCGCAGGGTGGGGGCCGTGGTCGAGGTGGGCGCGGACGGGGTGGTGGCGTTCGTGCTCGTCGTCTGCGCGGAGGTGGGCGCGCCGGTGGTAGCCGCGGGCGGGGCGTTGGTGACGCCGGTGCGTTCGGTGCTCTCCCGATTGGCGGGGGCGGGTGCCGGGGAGGGCACCAACGGTAAGGGGGACTGACGCACGGTGCTGCTCGTCCCGGCCGGCGTGACATCGGGGGTATCGGGCGTGACGGCTTGCACGCCGTAGCCGATCACCAGTCCGACCACCACCACCGCACCGACGAGGGTGCCGACCACCTTGGCGAACGTGCCACTGGGTGCGTCGGCGGCCGCGCCGCCCGCCAGTCCGGACGGTGCCGCGGCATCGGCGACCAGCGCGGCACCCTTGGCGATCACGGCCTCCGGGTCGGGCACGGTGAGCACCGGCACCTCGAGTCGCGAGTCGAGAATGTCGATGACACAAGGGATATTGGCGCACCCGCCGATCACGGCGACCGCGTCGGGGTACTTCGGCGCACGGGTGAACACCGACGACGAGAACAGCGCGATATTGCGCAGCAGGCCGCCGATGAGCTCCTCGAAATCGGGGCGGGTGAGCTCGAGCCCCTGTCCCGCGACGTGATCGATCGTGACCACGGGCGCCAGCGACAGGTGTTCCTTGGCGGCGCGACCGCGGTTGGTCAGCGTGGTGCGGTTGGGCCGGGTGCCGCGACGGGCGTAGTGCAGGTCCACCAGGTGGTGGTAGATCAGCTCGTCGATCGCGTTGCCGCTCAGCGTCGGCGTGCGTTCGGTGTGCAGGACCACGTTGTCGGTGTAATCGGCGACGGTGACGGTGAGTCCGGTTGCGCCCAGATCGATCACCGCGACGGTGGCGTAGCGGTCGAGCAGTCCGGTGTGGCGCAGGTAGGCCAGGGCGGCGGCGCCCTCGGTGACCAACCGTAGATCGCGGTGGCGGGCGCAGGCGGCCCGAATGGCCTGTGCCTGTTCCTTGTTGCGGTAGGCGACGGCGACGCTGGTCGGCGGCCGCGAACGGGCCGACTCGGCGCGACGGCCGCCGCCGGAATAGCGCCCGAGCGGTTCGCCTGCCATCGCGGCCTGGGAAACCGGTAACTGAGTGGTCATCAACTCGATCGAGGACGCCACGAGATCGCCGAGGTCGGAATGTGCCTCATCGGCGGAAACGACGCGGTAGTCGAAAGTCTGCTCGCCGGCGGGCCCCGTAGCGACCAGTGCCGAGCACACCACCTCGTTCCCGGCCGAGATGCCGAGGGATGTTCGCATGTTCACCTCCCTTCAAGCTGATGGTGCTCTCCGAGCGGATGGCGCCTTCCTGTGCTCTGTCACAGCCTGTTATGCGAACGTTACAGATTGTGGCAGGCGATGTGAAGATCACTGGGCAGTGTGGGCGTGTCGACAATGCGACATCGGCAGAACCCGACCTTGAGTGCTGGCACTCTCACGTATAGAGTGCTAGTCGGCACTGTGTAGCTGTACTTGTGCCAAGTCGACTTCTGGGCTTCGGCTCCGGCACCCGCGACGACGGGGCTGTGCGCAGGGTCGCGAGCTGACTGAAACCCGGTCCGGGGCACCAGTTCCGGACGGCCGAATTTCCCCTGAAAGTGGAGGGCTCAACGTGGCGAGCGTGAACATCAAGCCGCTCGAGGACAAGATCCTCGTCCAGGCCAACGAGGCCGAGACGACGACGGCCTCCGGCCTGGTCATCCCGGACACGGCCAAGGAGAAGCCCCAGGAGGGCACCGTCATTGCCGTCGGAGCGGGCCGCGTCACCGATAAGGGTGACCGCATCCCGGTCGACGTCAAGGAAGGCGACGTCGTCATCTACAGCAAGTACGGCGGCACCGAGATCAAGTACCAGGGTGGGGAATACCTCATCCTCTCGGCGCGCGACATCCTGGCCGTCGTCACCAAGTAAGGCCAACGCCGCATCAGCGTTCCGCCCCGGCGTCTTCACAGGCCCGGGGCGGATTGCGTTCACACACGCGGCATGAGCTCAGGCCCCGGAGGCGGTAGCTTGCGTAACCACGCAGGGGCCAGGGAATGCCGCCATCAGACTCAGGAGCTGAATCCTCTTATGCCCAAGCAGATCGAGTTCGACGAAAAGGCTCGCCGGGCTCTGGAACGCGGTGTCGACAAGCTGGCCGACGCCGTCAAGGTAACCCTCGGCCCCCGCGGCCGGCACGTGGTGCTGGCCAAGGCTTTCGGTGGCCCGACCGTCACCAACGACGGTGTCACCATCGCGCGTGAGATCGACCTCGATGACCCCTTCGAGAACCTCGGCGCACAGCTCGTCAAGAGCGTCGCCACCAAGACCAACGATGTCGCGGGCGACGGTACGACCACCGCCACCGTGCTGGCTCAGGCCTTCGTGCGCGGCGGTCTGAAGAACGTCGCCGCCGGCGCCAACCCGATCACCCTCGGCCAGGGCATCGCCGCTGCCGCCGAGAAGGTGTCGGAGGTGCTGCTCGCGCTGGCCACCCCCGTCTCCGGCGAGCAGGCCATCGCCCAGGTCGCCACCGTCTCCTCGCGTGACCCCGAGATCGGCGAGATGGTCGGCAAGGCCCTCACCACGGTCGGCAAGGACGGCGTCGTGACCGTCGAGGAGTCCTCGACCACGAACACCGAGCTCGTCATCACCGAGGGTGTGCAGTTCGACAAGGGCTACCTCTCGCCCTACTTCCAGACCGATCCCGAGACCCAGCAGGCCGTGCTCGAGGACACCTACGTCCTGCTGCACCGCGACAAGATCAGCTCGCTGCCCGATCTGCTGCCGCTGCTCGAGAAGATCGCCGAGTCCGGCAAGTCCGTGCTGATCGTGGCCGAGGACGTCGACGGCGAAGCGCTGTCGACCCTGGTGGTCAACTCGATCCGCAAGACCATCAAGGCCGTCGCGGTCAAGGCGCCGTTCTTCGGTGATCGTCGCAAGGCGTTCCTCGACGACCTGGCCGTCGTCACCGGTGGCACCGTGATCAACCCCGATCTCGGCGTCACCCTGCGCGAGGCCACCATCGAGCAGCTGGGTCAGGCGCGTCGCGTCGTCGTCACCAAGGACGAGACCGTGCTGATCGACGGCGCGGGCACCGACGACGAGATCAAGGGCCGCAGCGCGCAGCTGCGTCGCGAGATCGAGGCCTCGGACTCCGACTGGGATCGCGAGAAGCTCGAAGAGCGTCTGGCGAAGCTGGCCGGTGGCGTCGCGGTGATCAAGGTCGGCGCTGCCACCGAGACCGCGCTCAAGGAGCGCAAGTACCGCGTCGACGACGCGGTCGCCGCTGCCAAGGCCGCGGTCGAGGAGGGCATCGTCCCCGGTGGTGGTTCGGCACTCGTGCTGGCCGCCGCCGCGCTGGTGGAGCTGCGTGACTCGTTCACCGGCGACAAGGCCGTCGGTGTCGAGGTGGTTCGCAAGGGCCTCGAGGCGCCGCTGTACTGGATCGCCAGCAACGCCGGTCTCGACGGTGCGGTTGTCGTCGCCAAGGTCTCCGAGGGCAAGGACGGCTTCAACGCCGCCACCCTGACCTACGGCGACCTGCTCGCCGACGGTGTCGTCGACCCGGTCAAGGTGACCCGCTCCGCCGTGGTGAACGCCGCCTCGGTCGCGCGGATGATCCTGACCACCGAGAGCGCCATCGTGGAGAAGCCGGCCGAGGCCGACGACGACCACGGGCACGGGCACGGTCACGCGCACTGACGAGTGAGGTCAGGGAGGCCCGCTGCCGATTTTGATCGGTGGCGGGCCTTTTTGTTCGGTAGTCCCAGAGGGTTTGACGCTGTGTTTATTGGCGCGCTGGCGCGCGCGTGTCCGCGGCCCTGAGGGGCCGCCGGTTAGCGCTCGAGACTAGAGCCTTCG
>NZ_JBHZBG010000057.1:0-7023 GCF_042754695.1 Nocardia sp. NPDC059195
GTGGCTGGCGGCTGCGCCGCGGACGCAACGGCGGCTAACTCGCGGCCGGGCCGCTACCGCCGCTGCGCGGCGGGACCCTCCTCGGGTCGTGCGGGGCTGGCAGTGCGGTCATGGCGGACTTGGAGTTTGTGGGTGTGGTTGGGAATACGGTCGGCACGGACGTGGTGGTGCCGGGCAGTCAGCGCAGGGAAAGGTCGCGTATCACATGACATAGTTCGCGACCCTCCGCTGCTTCGTACCAGCGCAGATGTCCGAGAAGCCAGTCGTGGTAAGCGATTTCGGCGTTGCGTGGGTCGTGGGCGACGGTGAGGAAGTAGTCGATCTCGGAGAGTTCGTAGCCGATGTGGATCAGTGGGAGCAGGTCGGGAAGCAGGTTCTGCTCGGCGATCGAGGGTGATCGCACGGATCGATACCCCTGGATCAGCGCGGTGATCTGGTCCTCGCGAATATTCGCGGGACCGCCGTCGCGCAGCGAAACCCAGTCGACCGCAGTGCGTTCGATGGCGGTGGCGAGGTCGAACACAGCGGTCGTGCGGTCGGCTAGCCCGAAATCGAGCACCGAGGTCACCTCGTGGTCTTCCCACAGCAGGTTGGTCCCGTGCCAGTCCCCATGCGTCCACATCGGAGCGACGCCGGTGAGGTCGACAGACTGCCCGGGAACCTCAGCGCGCCAGTCCCTTTCACCGAGGAACCGGGCGACCGAGGGACGGCGGGCGATGTGCCATTCGAACGCGGAGATCACGTCGTCGTGCATGGTCGCGATCAGTGGGCGGGCCGGGCGAGCCGGTGCGTCGAAACCTGCTGCGGCGCGGTGTAATCGGGCCAGCATCGCGCCCGCGGCTTGCGCGTCGTCGGCGTCGCGATAAGGCGACCAGGAGAAGTCGGCGCGGTAGCGGTCGTACCCGGAGCCGACACGATGGACCTCGTAGATGAACCCGTCCGAGCCACCGTCGCCCATGGCGGCTCGGACTTCGGGCACCGGAATCCCGCGCTCGCGCAGATGCGCCATGAACCGGTGCTCCTCGGCCAGCGCCACGCCATCGCGCAATCGCATCGGCATTCGCTTCACGACGAGCCGCTCGCCATCGTCCAACCGCACACCCACCGTCGACGACAGCGGCCGCGCACCACGCCATTCGATCGCGCAGAGCGCCGACTCACTCCACGTCGCGCCGACAGCGCGAGCGATCTCGTCCTCGGTCAGCGCGGGCCATGTCGGTTCGGCCAACGGGTCATCACCCATCCCGAACACCTGCGCGTCAGCCACCGCAACGCCCGCCCACGCTGCACGGCCCACACCCCGCATCGGTCCAGCGGTCGGCCTGATCGGCGAATCCGAAGGTGCGCGGTGGTTCGGTGCCGAGCAGCAGCGGCACTTCTTGCCCGGTGCGCGGCTGCGTCGAGTCAGTGGTCATGGCGTCACTCATGCTATTGCCGGGGGCCCGGTTTCCGGCGATCCCCTAAACTCCCCTCGTGAGCTTGCCCTCCCCCACTGCAGACAATCGTGCCGTCGTCACCGGCGCGTCCTCCGGCATCGGCACCGCGCTGGCCGCCGAACTGGCCGGGCGCGGCTATTCGCTGATCCTGGTCGCGCGCCGCGGTGAGATCCTCACCGAACTGGCCCAGCGGCTGACCCTGGCCCATGGCATCACCGCCGAGGTCCGCGCGGTCGACCTGGCCGATCGCACGCAGCGGGCCGGCCTCGTCGACGAGCTCGCGGTCCGCGATATCGCTGTTCTCTGCAACAACGCGGGTGTCGCGACCTTCGGCCCGGTCGCCGAACTCGACTTCGCCTACGAGCGCATGCAGATGGAGCTCAACGCCACCGCCGTGCACGACCTGACCCTGGCCGTGCTGCCCGGCATGATCGAGCGCACAGCGGGCGGGATCCTGATCAGCGGTTCGGCCGCGGGCAATATGCCGATCCCGAACAACGCGACCTACGCGGCGTCGAAGGCATTCGCGAACACCTTCTCGGAGTCGCTGCGCGGTGAGCTCAAGGGCAGCGGCGTGAACGTCACCCTGCTGGCCCCCGGCCCGGTGCGCACCGAAATCCCCGCCCCCGAGGATCAGTCGATCGTCGACAAGATGGTCCCTGACTTCCTCTGGGTGTCCTCCGAATACACCGCCAAGGTCTCCATCGACGCGCTGGCCCGCAACAAGATGCGCATCGTCCCCGGCCTCATCAGCAAGGGCATGAGCGTGGCGGGTAACTACGGCCCCCGCGCGTTGACCGCCCCGGTCGCGGGCGCGTTCTACAAGAAGCTCGGCAGCTGAGCGCCGCCTGACGGGTTGGCCTGTCAGCAACCCGTCAGGAAGGCCCCGCTGGTGGTCAAGGACCCGTAAACACCGAGTTCAGCGGTCCGGAAACGGCGTATTTCTTGAGTCGGCCCCGCCATTCCGAACGCGGGGAGCGTCCCCAGGAGACCACCGTGACGTTGCTCGACATCTTCCCGTCGTTGCGTGCGACCACCGTGCCGCGGCTCGATCCCGCGGTCTGGCCGGCCGATACCCACTACGACCCCGACGGCCGGATCACCCTCGGCGCGGTGGCGCTCGCCGATATCGCCGATCAGTTCGGCACCCCCGTCCAGGTGGTCGACGAAGCCGAGGTGCGCGAGCGCTGCCGCGCCTACCGCAAGCACTTCCCCGAGGCCGAGATCGTGTACGCGGGAACCGCGCTGATGGTCGGCGCGGTGGCGCGCTGGGTCGCCGACGAGGGTCTGTCGGTGCAGGTGGGCTCCAGCGGTGAGTTATCGGTCGCGCTCGCCGCGGGCATCGATCCGCGCCGGATCGTGTTGCACGGCAACGGCAAAACTCTCGACGAACTGAAGTCCGCCGTGCGCGCCGGTGTCGGCCGCATCGTGGTCGGCTCGCTCACCGAGATCACGCTGCTCACTGCCTTGGCGACCCAACCGCAGCAGGTGCTGCTCCGGGTCGCCACCGGGATCGACGTTCCCGGTGGTGACCAGTTCGGCTTCCCGCTCGGCAGTCGTTCGTTCGAGACCGCTGTCGCCCGGATCGCGGGTAGGTGCAATCTGCAGCTCGTCGGCTTGCACTGCCACCTCGGCCCGCAGATCCACAACCCCGACCACTACGGCGAGGCGATCCGCCGGATGATCGGTGAGATGTCCTGGATCGACCACGAATACGGCCTGCTGCTGTCCCACCTCGATATCGGCGGCGGGCACGCGGTGGCCTATCGCAGCGGCGACGCGGAACTGAACCTGCACGACCTCGCCGACATCCTCGATGACGCATTGGATGCCGGCTGCGCGCGGCACCGTTTCCCCCGTCCCGTGCTCACGATGGAACCAGGACGGGCGATCGTCGCCAGGGCGGGTGTCACCCTGTATCGGGTGCTGGCCGTCACCGAGACCACCGACGGCGGCACCCGGGTGATCGTCGACGGCGGTGGCTGCGGTCGAAGTGGCGGACACAGCGGCGCGGTGGTCGTCAATCGGCATCCGACCGGCGCGCAGCTGAGGGCGTCCATCGCGGGAAAGCACAGCGAATCCGGGCAGCTCATCGCCACCGACGTGCGCCTGCCTGCCGATCTGCGGCCGGGCGAGATACTCGCCGTGCCCTGCACCGGCGCCTACCATCACGGGCTGGCCTCGACCTACAGCACCGTCGGCAGGCCGCCGATCGTCGCCGTCGCCGCCGGCCGCGCCACCCAGCTGTTGCGCCGCGAGACAACCGCCGATCTGCTGATGCGCGAAATTCTGGAATAAGCCGGGTTACCGCCGCCACCGGTCTGGTGGCGGCACCCATCGCGCGCCTAGTATCAGATGGGTCGGGGAAAATCAACCAACTCGACCGACGGTGCGTTGAGTCCGGTGACGAGCGCGCCGGAAGAGGTAGCCATGAAGACCAACAGAACACGCGAGGTCGGCCTGCGCCGACTGCTCATGAGCTTGGCGGTGGCCGGTATGGCGGTCACCTTTCCGATCACAGTGGCGGCGCCCGTGACCGCCCTGCCCGCAGCCGCGCCAGACCAGGTACAGACCAACCGCCCACGGTGCGACGACCGGCACTACCGGGACTACGACTACTGCGACCGCGACCGCGGGCATCGCTGTGACAACGACTGGTACGGCCGCAACCACTGGAACGACCGTGACTGGGACCGCTGCGACCGCGGCCGCGGCGGAAACAACTGGTTCCCCTGGGGCTGGTTCGGCAGCAGCTGACGCGAACCGACCTCCCGCTAGCGCCGCCGGGTGCCGAAGATGCTGCGACTGATCTCGCGACCGGCGGCACTCGCCGCTGATCGCAGGAAGCTCTTCACCGCCGGGTTCTTCATCATCCGCTCGGCCGCCGAGTCCTCGTCCTGCGGTGCCTGCGATCGGCCGGGCGCCTGCGGGGCCTCGGGCGCTGGATCGGCGGCGGCCACGCTGGCCAGCAGCATCTCGTAGGCCGATTCCCGGTCGATGCTCTGCCCGTATTTGCCCTGCAGCGCGCTCGACAGCGCCTTGGACTTGATCGCGTCCTCGCCGATGGTGTCCATCAGCGAGCGCGGTGGCGCGATCTTGGTCCAGGCGACGGGCGTCGGTGCGCCGGTTTCGGAGAGGACGGTGACGATCGCCTCGCCGGTGCCGAGCGAGGTCAGTGCCTCTTCCAGGTCGTACACCGACGACTTCGGGTACGTCCGCACCGTCTTGGACAGCGCCTTCTGATCGTCGGGGGTGAAGGCGCGCAAGGCGTGCTGGACGCGGGCGCCGAGCTGGGAGAGCACCGGGTTGGGGATGTCGGTGGGCAACTGGGTGCAGAAGAACACGCCGACGCCCTTGGACCGGATCAGCTTCACCGTCTGCTCGACCTGCTGCAGAAACGCCTTGGACGCCTCGGCGAACAGCAGGTGCGCCTCGTCGAAGATGAACACCAGCTTGGGCTTGTCGACGTCACCCACCTCGGGCAACGTCTGGAACAGATCGGCCAGCACCCACATCAAGAACGTCGAGAACAGCGCGGGCCGCGCCGCCTGCTGACCGAGCTCGAACAGCGTGATCACGCCGAGCCCGCCCGCGGTGCGCAGCAGATCGGCCGGGTCGAGTTCGGGTTCGCCGAAGAAGGTATCGCCACCTTCGGCTTCCAGATTCACCAGTGACCGCAGGATCACCCCCGCTGTCTGCGAGGACACACCACCGATGCCCTTGAGGTCTTCCTTGCCTTCGGGGCTGGTCAGGTGGGTGATAACCGCGCGCAGGTCCTTCAGATCCAATAGGGCCAGGCCTCGCTGATCTGCCCAGTGGAAGATCAGGCCGAGCGTCGATTCCTGGGTGTCGTTGAGGCCGAGCACCTTGCTGAGCAGGATCGGGCCGAACGAGGTGATCGTCGCCCGGATCGGCACCCCGATGCCGCCGGTGCCGAGCGAGACGAACTCGGTGGGAAACGCGCCAGGCGCCCAGTCGGTCGCACCGGTCTCCGCCGCGCGCGCCCGGATCTTCTCGGTGTCGGCGCCCGGCTCGCTCAGGCCCGACAGATCACCCTTGACGTCGGCCATCACCACGGGAACGCCCGCGCGGGAAAGATGTTCGGCGATGCCCTGCAAGGTCTTGGTCTTGCCGGTGCCCGTCGCGCCGGCGACGAGTCCGTGCCGGTTCATCATCCGCAGCGGAATACGCACGCGCGCAGCGGGATCGGCTACTCCGTCGACCATCACCGTGCCGAGTTCCAGCGCAGGACCGCTGAAGGCGTAGCCCGCGGCGATCTCCGCGACCGCGCCTGCGGATTTCGGATCGCCGGATGCCGGTGGCTTCGTGGCGGATTCGCTACCGTCCGCCGTGGTGGCTGGTTCCTCGCTCGCCGCCTGGGCTTCCCGCTCGGCGGCCTCCGCGGCGGCCATGGCCTCGGCGGCAACCCGGGCCGCGTCTTCGGCCGCCTTGCGTGCCGCTGCCGCCTTCTCCTGTGGGGTGGTCATTCGCGCGTCCTCCGTCTGCTCACTGGCACGTACGCAAGAAATGCTCGAAACATCTGCGGGGAATTCCAGGCAAACTGTATCCGGGCCGGTCACCTGGGCGGCGAACATCCACGGATGTCGGGCGGCAAACCCCGCCCGCCTCGCCCGCGCGACACACCTGCCGACCAGGTTGCCGGACCCACCGTTAGGGTGACTCCCGTGTCAGACAAACTCCTGGTCTGGATGGATTGCGAAATGACGGGGCTCCGTCTCGACAGCGACAAGCTGATCGAGATCGCCGCGCTCGTAACCGACAGCGACCTCAACATTCTCGGTGACGGTGTCGACATCGTCATCCACGCCGACGACGCCGCCCTGGCCTGCATGCCACCGGTCGTCGCCACCATGCACGCGAAATCCGGTCTGACCGAAGAGGTTCGGCGTTCCACCGTCACCCTCGAGCAGGCCCAGCAGCAGGTACTCGACTACATCCGCGAGTACGCGCCCACCGCGCGCACGGTGCCGCTGTGCGGTAACTCCATCGGCACCGATCGCGGCTTCATCGCCCGCGACATGCCCGAACTCGACGCGCACCTGCACTACCGGATGGTCGACGTGAGCTCGATCAAGGAACTGTGCCGCCGCTGGTACCCGCGCATCTACTTCGGTCAGCCGGAGAAGGGCCTGGCCCACCGCGCGCTGGCCGACATCAAGGAATCCATCCGCGAACTCGAGTACTACCGTCGCACCGCGTTCGTACCGCTGCCCGGACCCTCCACCACCGAGATCGCGGCCGCCGCGCAGGAAGCCACCGAGGCCGTGGATGTCACCGGTTCGAGCCATCTACCAGCGGATTAGGGGTTGACACTACACACACGCTAATATCGACGGCGCCGGTGATTCACCGGTGATGGTGACCGTAGTTCAGTTGGTAGAGCACCAGGTTGTGATCCTGGATGTCGCGGGTTCGAGTCCCGTCGGTCACCCCGAAGAGAAGGCCCGGTCCCCAGGACCGGGCCGTCTCGCGTTGTTCAAGCAAGTGAAAAACCCCCCCCCCCCATCGTCGATTTGTTTTGTGCATAAACGACCTGCGGAACCATATACGGGGGAACGGTCTACTG
>NZ_JBHZBG010000058.1:0-6070 GCF_042754695.1 Nocardia sp. NPDC059195
CCCGTCGACCCAGCCGGCGACCACCGAGGACCCGTCGACAACCAAGGACGACGACGATGACGACGATGACGACGATGACGATGACGACGACATCACCGACACGATAAGCGAAATCACCGATACGGTCAGCGAGGTGATGACAGGCCTCACCTCGCTCGTGTCATCGGTCAGCCAACTCGAATCGCTCTTCACGACTACGGCGGAGACGATCAGTACCGGCCTCACTTCGCTCAACACCTCGATCCAAGAAGGCTTCGCGTCGATTTCGAGCCAGCTGAATGGGTTGATGTCCGGTGGCGCGACGTTCGATCTGAACGGGACGCAGGTCAGCGTCGGGACAGATGAGAACGGCCAACTGACAGTGAGCACCACCGACTCCGCCGGAAACTCACACGAGTACGGCATGGCGCTCGATGCCAACGGCATACCGGTGATCAGCGACGATCAGTCCAGCGGCGAAATCGGTTCGGGGACACCGGAGACCGGTACCGGCCAGGGGCCGACCGGTCTCGAAAATGCTGACGAGGGGACGTCTTCGGGTGCGACGCCCAATCCGACCGGTTCTCTGAACGCCAAAGGCTATGCCGCGGAGAACATGCCGGGGGCCGGCTCGACGCCGAGTGCGGACAATGAGCCCGATGGCGAACATTGGGCGGAACAGTATCCGGTGAGCCAGCAACCCGATCCGGGTGACACCGGTGCGGTCTTGGCCGAGGCAGGACCGCTGTGAATCAACGAGTTTATGGGGTTTCGTCATGAGTCGATCGCGGATCGAGGAAGGCGCTTACGAGTTCCTTCGCCGGGTGCAGGTTCTGGACTACGAGTACGACGAGATGCGCAACAGCCTCGCCGTTCACAACAACGGTCACGAGATCCTCGCCGAGATTCAAGCTGTCAGGGAGCGCGAGGCTGCCGAGGCCGAAGAGCGGGAGCGGCTCGAGGCGGAGGAACGTGAGCGTCAGGAAGCCGAGGCCAGAGAACAACGCGAGGCCATCGCACGGTCGATCGCCGCCAGGCGGGCCAATGACCGCGCCGCTCCACTGGATGACGACGATCCCGAAGGGGACTACTACCGCCGTAACAGCTGGTTGGTCTGAGTCCGCAGCACGGCACCGCCACGGCAGACCCTGATCCTGATCTACGTGGCGGTGCCGACCATCACCCACTGGTAGGGCGACGTCGGAGGATCTAACCCCGGATGAGTTTGGCGACCGTGCCGATCGACAACTTCGGCGCCTCGACCTCGACCTCGGCGTGCGGGTCGACCACGTTGGTGTGGGGAATCTCGGCTTCCGGGTCGGCGAAGATCGCGTACTTCTTGTCGGCGAGGAGTGTGGCGAGGAGGTAGCCGGTGACCAGGGCTTTGGTGGTCTTGTCGGTTTTGTGTTCGTAGCGGCCCGCGCCGAGGGCGGCGAAGAGGCGGCGGCCCTCGATGATGCCGTTGTGGGAGGCGCCGTTGATGGTGCGCAGGATCGACGGGCCGGACCAGGCGGTGGCGAGGGTGCGGGCGTTGGAGCTGACCGAGTCGAGGTCGTCGCCGGTCAGGATCAGGGCGGGGGTGTCGATGTCGGGGGCGATGTTCTCGGCGGCGGGGGAGGTGGGGGCGGGGAAGAGCGCCACTACGGCGGCTACCCGGCGTTGAGCTGCGGCGATCACGGCGGCGCCGGCTCCCATGCCGTGGCCGGCCAGGGCCAGGCGATCGGGGTGGACGCTGATGGTGCCGTCACCGAGACGGACTTTGCTGACGATGTCGAGCGTGGTGAGCAAGTCGGTGCCGAGGTCGAGATGTGACGGGATCGGGCCGCGTTCGGTGTCGGGGGCGGCGACCACGAAACCCCACGACGCGATGTGCTCGAGCAGGCTCTTGTAGTTCTCGGCGCTGGTCAGCCAGCCGTGCGCGAACGCGACAGCAGGCAGGTTCAGTCCGGACTCGGGCGTGTACACCACACCCGGCTGACCTGCGATCCCTAAATTCCCACGCAGCACCCGGTGAGGGCCGCGCACGGACAGGGTGCTCAGGAGCGATTTTGCAGACACCGACACGGCGAGAAGAGTATCCGATCAGTAGGGTGGTGGACCATGTGCGGAATCGTGGGGTACGTCGGATACCGGGATGCGCTCGGCGTTGTCGTCGACGCGCTGCGACGCATGGAGTATCGCGGATACGACTCGGCGGGGGTCGCGATCCTCGACGGAAACGGCGCTCTCGCGGTCGAACGTAAGGCTGGGCGGCTGGCCAATCTGGAAGCCGAACTGGACGAGGCGGGGACCGAGCGTTTCGCCGGGTCGACCGGCATGGGCCACACCCGCTGGGCCACCCACGGCGCGCCGACCGACCGCAACGCGCACCCGCATCGCGACGTCTCCGACAAGCTCGCCGTCGTCCACAACGGCATCATCGAGAACTTCGCGCCGCTGCGCCGCGAGCTAGAGGACGCGGGCGTTGAACTGCTCAGCGACACCGATACCGAGGTCGCGGTGCACCTGGTGTCGCGCGCCTACGCCGCAGGACCCACCGCCGGTGACTTCACCGCGAGCGCGCTGGCCGTGCTGCGGCGCCTCGAGGGCGCGTTCACGCTGGTGTTCACCCATGCCGATCATCCCGGCACGATCGTCGCGGCCCGTCGGTCGACGCCGCTGGTCGTGGGTGTCGGCGAGGGCGAGATGTTCATCGCCTCCGATGTCACCGCGTTCATCGAGCACACCCGCGAGGCGGTCGAGCTCGGTCAGGACCAGGCTGTGGTGATCACCAAAGACGGCTACAGCGTCACCGACTTCGCGGGCAACACCGACGGTGTGGTCAGCCGGCCGTTCACCATCGACTGGGACCTCGCCGCCGCCGAGAAGGGCGGCCACGACTACTTCATGCTCAAGGAGATCGAGGAGCAGCCAACCGCCGTCGCCGACACCCTGCTCGGGCACTTCGTCGTCGACGAGAAGGGCGGTCGGATCGTCCTCGACGAACAGCGCCTCGCCGATCAGGAGCTGCGCGAGTTCGATAAGGTGTTCGTCGTCGCGTGTGGCAGTTCGTATCACTCGGGGTTGCTCGCCAAATACGCGATCGAGCACTGGACTCGGGTGCCCGTTGAGGTGGAGCTCGCTAGCGAATTCCGTTACCGCGACCCGGTTCTCGACCGGTCGACGCTGGTGGTGGCGATTTCGCAGTCCGGTGAAACCGCGGACACCCTCGAAGCGGTGCGCCACGCCAAGGAGCAGAAGGCGCGGGTGCTGGCGATCTGCAATACGAACGGCGCGCAGATTCCGCGTGAATCCGACGCGGTGATCTACACGCGGACCGGGCCCGAGATCGGTGTCGCGTCGACCAAGGCGTTCCTGGCGCAGGTGGCCGCCAATTACCTGGTGGGTCTGGCGCTGGCCCAGGCGCGCGGGACCAAGTACCCCGACGAGGTGGCTCGCGAGTTCGCCGAGCTCGAGTCGATGCCGAAGCTGATCGCCCGGGTGCTCGAGACCGCGCCGCAGGTGCGGGCCATCGCGCGCGAGCTGGCGCATGTGCCGACGGTGCTGTTCCTCGGTCGCCACGTGGGCTACCCGGTGGCACTGGAAGGTGCGCTCAAGCTCAAGGAACTGGCCTACATGCACGCCGAGGGGTTCGCCGCGGGCGAGCTCAAGCACGGGCCGATCGCGCTGATCGAAGAAGGTCTGCCGGTGATCGTGGTGATGCCGTCGCCGAAGGGGCGCGCGGTGCTGCATTCCAAGCTGCTCAGCAACATTCGCGAGATCCAGGCGCGCGGCGCCCGCACGATCGTGATCGCCGAAGAGGGCGACGACACGGTGCGCCCGTTCGCCGACGACCTGATCGAGATCCCGGCCGCGCCCACGCTGTACCAGCCGCTGCTTTCCACGGTGCCGCTGCAGATCTTCGCGGCCGAGGTGGCGCAGACGCTGGGCTACGACGTGGACAAGCCACGCAACCTGGCCAAGTCGGTCACCGTCGAATAAGGCCTGATGCCGGCCTCGTCGCGAGGCCGGCAGGTTCACTCGACCGTGATGCTGCCGCGCATGTCCGGGTGCAGAGTGCACATGTAGCGGTAGGTGCCGGGCTGGGTGAAGGTGTAGGACCATTCGCCCTTGTCGATGATGGGGCTGTTGAGACCCATCGCCTTGTCGCCGATGCCCTGCACGTTGTGCGGGACCTTGTCGGAGAACTTCCAGGTGACCGTCTCGCCGACCTTGATGGTGGCGTCGGCGGGGGCGTATTTCATATCGCCCACTTCGACCGTGAGGTTGGTCGGTGCGTGCTGTTGGGCGGTCGTGGTGCCGACCGGGCGGGGTTTGCGGGTTGTGGTGGTGGCGGCGTTTCCCGAGTCGCCGGAACAGCCGGCGGACAACAGGGCGGCGGCCACGACGAATCCGGCGACAAACCGGGCGGATGCGGCGCGGTGACGAACCATCGACATGGGTGTGGAGCGTAGTCTGCGAGCGATCCTGGGCCGGTCGGCGGCCCGTTCGGGCAGCTGGGAGGCGACTATGTCGGATCGGCGTGGCTACTACACCGTCGACGAGGTTCGGGCCGCGGAAGCCGAGCTGTTCACGCGGGTGCCTGCGGGAATGCCGATGCGGAGGGCGGCTTTCGGGCTGGCGGGGGTGGTTGTCGACGAATTGCGTTCGCGGACCGGTGGAGTGGTCGGGCGAGCGGTGGGGTTGCTTGTGGGGTCGGGGGATAACGGCGGGGATGCGTTGTGGGCGGGGGCCTTGCTGCGGCGGCGGGGGGTTCGAGTTTCGGCCGTTCTGTTGAATCCTGAACGGGCGCATGGGAAAGGGCTTGCTGCTTTGCGGGCGGCTGGGGGAAGGGTGGTTGATCGGCTCGATGCTGTTGATCTGGTGATCGATGGGATCGTGGGGATTTCCGGGCGTGGTCCGTTGCGGCCCGATGCTGCGGAAATTGTTGCTGCCGTGGAGGTTCCGATCATCTCGGCTGATCTGCCGAGTGGGGTCGATCCTGATACAGGGGCGGTGGACGGGGCCGCGGTGACGGCGGATGTGACGGTTGCGTTCGGTGCCTTCAAACCGGTGCACGCGTTGGGTGTGCCGCACTGTGGGCGAATTGTGTTGGTGCCGATCGGGTTACGGCTTCCGGAGGCTGGGTTGGTGCAGCTCGATCCGGGGGCGGTGGGGGCTGGTTGGCCGGTGCCGGGGCCCGCTGATGACAAATACAGTCAGGGGGTGACGGGGGTTTGTGCGGGGAGTTCGAAGTATCCGGGGGCGGGGGTGTTGTGTACGGGGGCGGCGGTGGCGGCCACTGCGGGGCTGGTTCGGTATGTGGGGACGGATACCGAGGTATTGGCGAAGTTTCCGGAAGTTGTTGCCAGTACTTCGATTTCGGAGACGGGTCGGGTGCAGGCTTGGGTGTTCGGGCCGGGCGGGGGTACCGATTCGGGTGCGCGGGATCGGTTGGCCGAGGTGCTTGCTACTGATCTGCCGGTGCTTGTCGATGCGGATGGGTTGACGATTCTTTCCGCCGAGCCGGGGCTGGTTCGCGGGCGCTCGGCTCCGACGGTGCTTACGCCGCATGCAGGGGAGTTCGCGCGGTTGACGGGTGCGGTGGCGGGGGCTGATCGGGTGGGGGCGGTGCGTCAGCTGGCTGATGAGTGGGGGGTGACTGTGTTGTTGAAGGGGCGGGCGACGGTTGTCGCTTCGCCGGGGGGCGTGACGTTTGTGAATGACGCGGGTGGGGATTGGGCTGCTACCGCGGGGTCGGGGGATGTGTTGTCGGGAGTTATCGGGGCGTTGCTTGCTGCGGGGCGGGAGGCGGGGTGGGCTGCTGCTGCGGGGGCTCGGGTGCATGCTTTGGCGGCTAACTTGGCTGCTTATGAGGGGTGGGAGGCGGGGGCTCCTATTTCTGCTACGCCATTGCTAGGGCATGTTCGGGGGGCTGTGCGGGTGTTGCGGGAGGTTGGTGGTGGATCTCGGGGTTGGTAGTCCCAGGACGGTTGTGTGGCAAAGCCACGGGGTTCGGTAGTCCCAGACGGTTTGACGCTGTGTTTATTGGCGCGCTGGCGCGCGCGTGTCCGCGGCCCCAAGGGGCCGCCGGTTAGCGCTCGAGACTAGA
>NZ_JBHZBG010000059.1:0-5538 GCF_042754695.1 Nocardia sp. NPDC059195
CTGGTAGTGCGGTAGGGCTGTGGTCTTCGGGGGTGCACGGTGGGGCTGGTAGTGCGGTAGGGCTGTGGTCTTCGGGGGTGCACGGTGGGGCTGGTAGTGCGGTAGGGCTGTGGTCTTCGGGGGTGCACGGTGGGGCTGGTAGTGCGGTAGGGCTGTGGTCTTCGGGGGTGCACGGTGGGGCTGGTGGTGCGGTAGGGGTGTGGTCTTCGGGGTGTGCGGTGGGGCTGGTGGTGCGGTAGGGGTGTGGTCTTCGGGGTGTGCGGTGTGGCTGGGGTGTGGGCGTGGCGGATTTGGGGGCGTGCGGGTGGGTGCGTAGTTCGCGTCAGCGGCCCTCCGGCACAGTAAGATTCGACGGGTGGCGATCCCTAATCAGCCGATCGGTGAGACGGTCGAGCACCCGCAGGCCAACCTGATCCTCGTCCTCGGGCTGCTCAGCCCGTTCTGCTGCGGGATCTTCGGGCCGGTCGCGTGGGTGCTCGGCAAGCGGGCACTCAATGAGATCGACGCGTCCTACGGGGCGCTCAGTGGCCGCTCGCAGGTGGTGATCGGCTATATCGCCGGCATCGTCGGCACCATCTGCATGCTGCTCTTGGCGCTGCTGTATCTAGCCGGGTCCTGCAACGGGAATTTCTGAGTTCAGTCCAGGCTCGGGCGTTCGCCGGGAGCGTCCCAGGCCGGCCATTCGCCGCTGACGCTGCCGGTCCAATTCGGCGGGCGACGTTCCTTGAACGCCACCATCGCCTCGCCGCCGTCGACACTCTTGGCAACCTGCGCGTTGAGCTCGGATTCGAGCTGCCCGACCACCGTGGGCGTCATGCCGAGGCTCTCCCAGATCAGCCGCTTGGTCAGCGCGACCGGCAGGGGAGCGGTGCCGGTGGCGATATCGTGCGCCACCGCCATCGCCGTCATCAGGATCTCGTCGGCGGGCAGCGAGGCATTGGCCAGGCCGAGTGACTTGGCTTCGTCACCGTCGAACGTGCGCCCGGTGAGCATGATGTCGGCGGCGTTGGCCAGCCCGGCCAATCGCGGCACCGTCCAGTGCGCGAACCCGTCGGCGAGCACCCCGCGACGCACCTGGTTCAGCCCGTACACCGCGTCGCGAGCGAAATACCGCAGGTCACACTGCAAGGCCAGCGCCAGACCGATGCCGACCGCGTGCCCGTTCACCGCCGCGATCACCGGTTTGCGAACCTGCCAGGGCGGCGGATCGAGCGTCGCGCTCACGTCGCCACCGCGCGCGGCCAGATCCGCGCCCGCGCAGAAGGCCGGTGCAGTGCCCGTAATCACCACGGCGCGGATCGCGTCCTCGATATCGCAGCGTCGTAGCGCGGCGCTCAGCTCGGCGGCCATCGTCGGGGTGACGGCATTCTGCTTGGCAGGTCGGTTGAGCGTCAGCAAGGCGACGCCGCCTTCGACATCGACGAGCAATTCCGAACTCATGGGATCGAATCGTACTAGCGACCGGCCAGCAAGTGTCTGCCGATCGCATACTTGTGCACTTCCGTCGGTCCGTCGTAGAGCCGGAATGCGCGCATATCCCGGAACAACATCTCCACCACCGTTTCGTCGCTGATCCCGATTCCGCCGAGTACCTGCACACACCGGTCGGTGACCTTGAACAGCTCCTCGGACACGTACGACTTGGCCATCGACGACTCGTGTCTGGCCTGCTGCCCCTGGTCCATCAGCCAGCAGGCGTGCCAGATGGTCAGCCTGCACTGGTGCAGCGCCACCTCGTTGTCGGCGAGCATGAACGACACGCCCTCGTGTTCGCCGATCGGCTTGCCGAAGGCGGTGCGGGTGCGCGCGTAGTCCAGCGCGATGGACTGGGCACGGGCGGCGGCGCCGAGCCAGCGCATGCAGTGGGTCAGCCGGGCGGGTGCCAGCCGCAATTGCGCGTACCGCAGGGCCTGTCCGGTGCGGCCGAGCACGGCCGTCGGTGGCAGCGTGAGGTTGTCGAACCGCACCACCGCGTGCCCGCCGACGTAATTGCGGTCCATCGTGTTCATGATCCGCTCGATCACGATGCCCGGCGCGTCACCTTCGGTGATGAACAGGGTCGGCCCGGCGGGCAGGTGCGGGTTCTCGGCGAGCAGGGCCATGATGATCCAGGTCTTGGCGCCGTCGGCCCCGGTGATCAACCATTTGAGACCGTTGATCACGAAGTGCTCGCCGTCGAAGACCGCCTCGGTGCTGAGCTGCCCGGGATCCGACCCGGCCCCACCGGGTTCGGTCATCGCGAAAACCGAGCGCTGTTCGCCCCGGATCACCGGCATCAGGTACTGGTCGATCTGCTCCGGATCGGCGATCTTGCCGAGCAGGAACATGTTTCCCTCGTCGGGCGCGGCGCAGTTCATGGCGACCGGCCCGAGCGTCGACCACCCCGCCGCCTCGTACACCAGCGCCTGCTCGACGTGACTGAGCCCCAACCCGCCGTGTTCCACCGGCGCCTGCACGGTCAGTAGCTTCTCGGCGCGGGCCAGCTCCACCAGTTCGGCCCGCAATTCGTCGGTCGGGCCGTGCGCGGTGAGGCGGGGATCGCGCTCGAACGGCACGATCTGCTCGACGACGAAGTTCCGAACCCGGTCACGCAGGGCGGCGAGATCGTCCGGCACAGAGAAATCGATCATGAATCGATTGTGTTCTATCGGTTCAGCGCGCGGGTGCGAGTTGCCGATTGCGATGTCCGACTACCCGGCATACCAGGTAGATGCTGAACGAGATCGCGGTGACGAAGGTCGACACCGGAACTCCGGGCGCCAGCGACAGCAGCAGCCCGCCGACCGCGGCGATCTCGGCGAAGATCACCGACAGCACGGTCGCCCGCATCGGGCTCGAGGTCACCTGCGCGGCCGCCGCGGCGGGTGTGATCAGCAACGCGAGCACCAGCAGCGCGCCGACGATCTGCACCCCGAACGCGGCGGTGATGCCGAGCAGTACCGCGAACACCACCGACAGCGCCCGCACCGGCACCCCACGCGCGATCGCGACCTCGGGATCGGAGCTGGCGAACAGCAACGGCCGATACACCACAGCGAGCACGGCGAGCACACCCGCGGTACACGTGACCAGCAACGCGAGCCCGTCATAGCCGACTCCGGCGACCTGTCCGGTGAGCAGCGAGAACTTCGACCCGGCCCGCTCCGGCGCGAGCCACAGGAACAGCACCGACAAGCCGAGCCCGAACGACAGCACCACCGCGATCACCGAATCGCGTTCGCGCGCACGAGAACCCAGCCACCCGAACAGCACGGCCGCGACCACCGAACCGGCGATCGCCCCGAATCCGACCCCGACACCGACGAGCAGTGCCGCCGACGCTCCGGTCAGCGACAGCTCGCTGGTGCCGTGTACCGCGAACGACATCTGCCTGGCGACGATCAACGGCCCGATCAACCCGGCCAGCAACCCGAGCAGGGCACTCGCCAGCAGCGCCTGCTGCACGAAGTCATAGCTGAGCAGATTCGCGGTGGTGCCGAAGTCGAACATCTGCTGAAAGACCTTGGTGAGCTTTTCCATCAGGCCGTACCGCCGAGCGCGTCCATGTCGTCACCGGTGCCGACCACGACCAGGCGGCCGCGCACGCGCAACACCTCGACTTCGGTGCCGTACAACTCCGACAGCGTCGCCGATGTCATCACCTCATCGGGCGTGCCGATCCGGAACCCGCCGTCGACCAGGTACAGCACCCGATCCACCAGCGGCAGGATCGGATTGATCTCGTGCGTCACGAACAGCACCGCCGTGCCGTGTTCGCGGCGGCGTTTGTCGACCAGCTCGGCCACCAGCCGCTGATTCGCCATGTCCAGGCTCAGCAGGGGTTCGTCACACAGGAGCACGGACGGGTCGCCGACGAGCGCCTGCGCGACCCGCAACCGCTGCTGCTCGCCGCCGGACAACGTCTCCAGCGGCGCGTGCGCGAACGACCCGGCACCCACCGCGGCGATGGCGCTGTCGACCTTCTCGGCCCGGCTGCGTCGACCACGCCAGCCGAGCCCCCACCGGTGCCCGTCCACACCGAGTCCCACCAGATCGACCCCGCGTAGCTGCACGCCGGCGTCGATGGTCTTCTGCTGCGGGATGTAGCCGATGCCCGGATTGCCGACCCCGGCGCGCCGTCCGGCGATCTGCGCGCTGCCCGAGCTCAAGCCGAGCGTGCCGAGCAGTACCCGCAGCAGCGAGGTCTTGCCCGAGCCGTTGGGTCCGAGGACGGCGATGAACTCACCCGGTCGCACGTCGAGGTCGAGGTCATGCCAGAGGGTGCGGTCGCCGAAGGCCATGGTCGCCGCGCGCAGCCGGATCGCCGCGTCGGCGGCATCGACGTCGCGCGCGGTGGTGGATTCCGACAGTGCGGTGGCTTCGGTCATGGATGTCCTCAGCGCAGGGCCGCGGCTAGCGCCTTGGCGTTGGCGGTCTGCCACTGGATGTAATCCATTCCAGCGGGCAGGGTTTCGGTGACCTCGACAACAGCGATGCCCGCGGACTGCGCGGTGGCCCGCAGGTCCTGGGTGATCTTGTCCTCGGTCTGGGAGTTGTAGATCAGCGCCTTCACCTGCTTGCCGGTGATCAGGTCGCGGGTGGCGGCGACGGCGGCCGGGGCCGGGTCGGTCTCCTGCTCGATCGCTTCCTGGAACTCGCGCGGGGTCTTGTCCTGCGCGGTCGCGGCCAGCAGCAGGTAGTGCGCGAGCGGCTCGGACTGGGCGACCGGTGCGTTCGGTGTCTGGGTGGCGATGGTGCCGGTGATGGTGCTGACGCCGATCAGCTGATTCTTGAAGGCGACCGCGCGCTCGGTGTAGGCATTCGCGTGGGCCGCGTCGACCTGGCCGAGTTCGGCGGCGATCTGGTCGGCGACGGCGGCGACGGTGCTCACGTCGTACCAGACGTGCTCGTTCTCGTCGCCCTTGTGCACGCGCTGTTCGAAGGCCTCGACGGTCCGCTTGTCCTTGCCCGAGATGGCCTTCTCGATGAACTCGTCGTAGTGGCCGCCGTTGAACACGACCAGATCCGCGTCGCTGATCTTGGCGGTGTCGGTGGCCGAGGTCTCGAACGAATGCGGGTCGGCGGCGGGATCGCTGATGATCGAGGTCACTTGCGCATCCGGCCCGGCGACGGCGGTCGCGACCGAACCCCACACATTGGTGGAGGCGACGATCTGCGGGGTACCGGAATCGGTGGAGCTGGTGCCACAGGCGCTGAGGACGACCACGGCCGCCACTCCTGCCGTGAGACCGGCGAACAAGCGGGCGAATCGAGGGTTCACGCGGCACTCCTGGCGGGCAAGCTGTAGATCGTAATGGAAATCGTTACCGTTTTAGATTAGCAGGGTGTGCGCGTGGGTATGTGCCGGGATCGAATTGTTCGGTAGTCCCAGACGGTTGGACGCTGTGTTTATTGGCGCGCTGGCGCGCGCGTGTCCGCGGCCCTGAGGGGCCGCCGATCAGGGCTCGAGACTAGAGCCTTCGGCTCAGCGCTTTCGAGCCCAGATCGGCGACCCGGCCGCGGCCCGGCCACTTCGTGGCCGCCGCAACCCAGGGGTCG
>NZ_JBHZBG010000060.1:0-3807 GCF_042754695.1 Nocardia sp. NPDC059195
GTGTCAAACGGATACCTCGTCGCGGGCTTGGAGGTCGGCGAGTACCAGGCGCAGCAGTTGTTCGGCACGGATGCGCTGCCAGCCCAGCATGGCGTGCGGACTGAACCTGGCCTCCTCGAACAGCGCTACCAGTTCGTGTGCGCCGTCGTCGTGCAGCACGCCACTGTCGAATGCCCGCTCCAGCACTTCCCTCGGGGTATCCGAAATCAACGGCGCCGCGGCACGATCCGCCGCCAGTCCGGCCTCCATCGCCACATAGCAGGCGATCACCGCGGTGCGCGCGTCCTGTCCCGGTGCGTTCATCGCCGCCAGGCCCATCTCGGCGGCCCTGGTCAGCGAGTGGACCGTATTCACCACCTCCTCTTCGGTCAGTTGCGCCCCGTCGACCACGGGGGCCCGCCGCCCGGCGACAGTGACGCCGACGAGACCGGCCAACGCGATACCGATCAGCACGACCGCCAGCCCCACCGCCCCCAGCAACGCCATCCCGCTCAGGCGCGCCGGCTCGACCGCCGAATCGATCACCTGCACATCGACCTCGCCCGACACCGGCGGCGCCCACGCTTTCGCCGCGGTCACCGGCGGCGCCGAAGTCGGCTGACGCCTGGCACCGGGCAATACGAACAGCATGGTGACACCGACCGCGAACGTCAGCGCGACAGCACTGAGCGCAATCGGGGTCAGCACCGCGAAACGCCTGAACGACAAGCGAACCCCGAGATCACGCTCGACCGCGGGCATCGCCAATGGCAGCCGGTGCTGACTGACGATGGCTCCCGCGAGCAAGATCACCACCGAAACCAGCAGCAATACCGGCATCAATGCGACAGCCACCGGCGAGGTTCCGCCGGATTCACTGGGAACAACCGTCCCAGGTAAACGCCCCTGCAGCGCGACAATCGCCCCGACAATCAATGCGACCGCCGCGACCAATCGGCCTATTGGCGCCAAAATCTTTCCCACAGCAATACCGCCGAACCCCTGGAAGCCACCCGAAATGCCCACATGGTGGCATTTCCGATGGCTTCCAGGAACCGACCGCACAAAGGTTTGGTCGAACTCCCTCAGCGCCTCCCGATTCCTTGTACCCCGCAACATCCCCTTTCACGGGGCAAGGAATATTCCGGTGCCGGGTCGGGCGATCAGCTCTGCCCGGGACGTCCCCACACCGTCGGGTCCGGTGGCGGCCAGCCATCCGCTCCGGGGAGCGGGAGGTCCGGTACCGCGCTCGGTCGGTCGGTCGGATCGGGCACCGCGTGCCATCCGCCCCGAAGCGGGCGCGAGGACGACGGTGGCGCCGGCGCGTCGGCGGTTGGTGGGGCGGGGGCCGGGCTCGACGGCGGCGTCCGGTGCGGTGGCAGGCTCGGCTCGGTGGAGCGCGACCGCAGTACCCGCACGAGGACGACGACCACGACGATCACCAGCACCGGGACCAGCAGGAGCGCGAGCCACGAAAGGTAGCGCACCAGCTGCAGAAGCCGCTCGGAGGCCGGCGGAGCCTCCGGTGCCGGACTCATCGCGAGCACCGGGCCCACTAAATCATGGACGGCGAGAAGGACATTGCTCACCGGGCCCCCTCCCCGAAAACCAAGCGCTGCAATCGGATATGTCACCAGTGCGCACGCCGCCCGACACCTCCGCATCATTTCCGCGACCGTTCCCGATACACGGGCCGGCACCCGCGACCGGATGCGTCAGTCGGCGAGAAAGCGGGCGGCGTTCGCGTGCGCCCAGTGGTTGAAAGTGGTGGCGGGGTGGCCGGTGATGTCCTCGACGCTGGTGATAGGCAGGGATTCCGGGGTCGGGACGTAGTCGAGCAGGACATTGTCGACGTACCAGGTCGTGTTGTCGCCCATGGTGGGTCGCAGGGCGGCGATGGTTTCCTCGCGGGTCGAGGTGCGGAAGGTGATGTCACGGTCGAGCGCGTCGGAGAGGTGTGCGACCAGGTCGGCGCGGGACAGGATCTCCGGGCCCGCGAGCGAGTGCGCGCGGCCGAGATGTCCGTCGGTGAGTAGGGCGGTGGCGGCGACGGCGGCGATGTCGTTCATGGCGATGGGCGCGCTCGCGCTGTCGGGGTGCGGCTCCCAGACGGCACCGTTCGCACGGATCTGCTGGGACCACGTCAGGGTGTTCTCCATGAAGTCGGCAGGCCACAGATGGGTCCAGGCCAGGCCGCTGCCCTCTACGGCCTTACAGACACTGCCCCACCAGCTTTCGGGTTCACCGGACAGATCGACGACGTGTCGCACACCGGCTGCCCGCGCCAGCTCGAGCACCTCGGTGACATTGTCCGGCGACGGTGCCAGGTACATCCGGTCGACGCCCGCGAATGCGGCGGGCAAGCTGTCCAGCCTGCCCAGATGCCCCTTGGCCACCTGAACCCCGGCGGGCAGCGCGGCCTTGCTCGGGTTGATCGTCAGCGCGCGAATGTCGGTGGCACCTCGCGCGATCAGCTGGTCCACGACCATGCGCCCGATATTGGCCGTCGCCCCGGTAACCAGGATTGTCATCGGTTCCCCTTCGTCTCGGATCGTTGAACTCCTTCGATCCTGCCAACGAAATCCGACCGGCGCACATAGGCATAGGCATATTTCCGGCAACCGTATCAATATCTATGGTGTGGCAAGGTAATTCGCCCTTTGTGTCGAAGTGATGATGTTTTTCCGGTATCACCGCTGGTGGGTTCCACGGAATCGTTGACGATGCGAAAATGTTCTCGGACCGAGATCCGGTCCGGCAGAGGATGTTCCGCCGGATTGGCGGGCAGACTGGAGGGGCAGGATGCATTTCTCGAAATTCAGCGCGATCGCCGTTCTCGCGACAGGAGCTGTCGGCCTCGCGGCCACCACCACCGCGCAGGCAGCACCATCCGCAGCGGTTCCGATCGTGCAGGGCGTCGACAGCGGCGTCGCGTTCACCGCGAGTCCGCTGGCCGATGGCTCCGGGCTCACGGTGTCCGCCCCGGACGGCACGTTCGGTGTCGCCGGTGGTGCGGTCACCCTCACGAACCAGGAGGGTCGGGTGGTCGCCGCCGTGCCGACCCGCATCATCACCGGCGCAGGCGATTTCGATCTGGTGGCAGGCATCTCCGCCGACGGACGGTCAGCGACGCTGACTCCCGCCGCCGCACCGGCCGTCGTCACCGCCAACTCGGCCGAGTTCGTCGACGCGGCCGGTGACACCCAGGCCCGCAAGCAGCACAACGCGGGCATCGGCGCGCTCATCGGCGCCGGTATCGGCGCAGTGCTCGGCTTCTTCCTCGGCGGAGTCGGCGCACTGGTGACCATCCCGATCGGTGCGGGCATCGGCGCCCTCATCGGCTACTCGACGCCGTAGTGGCACCGCGTATTGGCCGACCCAGCGAGGGTCGGCCACTACGGGCCGTCAGCTCAGGTGATGAACCGCCTGCTGCCTGAAGACCGGTGTCGCAATCCCTTCGAAGCGCGCCTTCAGCTGTAGCGCGGGATACAGCGAATAGTGCCGGGACTGATGCAGATTGCCGCCGTGGAACCACAGGCCATGCTGCTGAGTCGGCTTCCACATGTTCCGTAGCTCGCCTTCCCACGGCCCCGGATCCTTGATGGTGCCGGATCCGAATCCCCAGCACTTGCCCACCGCATCGGCGACGTCCTGACCGATGAGGTCGGCCGCCCAGCCGTTCATCGAGCCGTAGCCGGTCGCGTAGACGACGAGGTCGGCAGGCAGTTCCGTGCCGTCGGTGAGGATGACGCTGTGCTCGGTCAGTTCCCGCACCTGCCCGTGGGCCAACGGATGGCACCGTCGGCGCCGACATCGATGTATTGACAT
>NZ_JBHZBG010000061.1:0-2741 GCF_042754695.1 Nocardia sp. NPDC059195
GAGGTCGAATTCGTAGCGCGCCAGCCCGGCGACCGCATCCGCCAGCCGCTGCGACGGCCACGACTCCGCGTCGACAACGGCCCATCCGAAGTCGATCTGGTCAGCGGGAACGGTCAACTGGTGTGGTGTTCCCTCGATCGAGGGGAATACTGTTCGCAGGCTTTCGTGCCGTTCGACGACGTCAGCCATCGCCAACCCCAGTGCCAGCGTGTCGAGCTCGCCGTGCAACCGCAAGGCGAGCGGCAGGTTGTAAGTCGCTGACAAACCCTCCAACTGGTGGATGAACCACAACCGGCGCTGAGCGAACGACAACGGAACCACGTCCGGCCGAACCATCGGAACCAGCGGATCCCGACGACTCGACCCCGCCCCCACGCTCTCCGCAAGTTTGGCGACCGTCGGCGTCTGGAACAACGCCCGCACCTCGATCTCAACGCCGAACGCCTCATGAATGGCTGCGACCACGCGCATCGCCAGCAACGAATGGCCGCCCAGATCGAAGAAGGAGTCGTCGACGCTGACCCGGTCCACTCCGAGAACTTGGGCATAGATCGAAGCCAGCGTCTCCTCGGCCGGTGTCGACGGTGCCCGGTATTCCTCCCTGTCCGCGTGATCCGGTGCCGGCAGGGCCTGCTTGTCGAGCTTTCCGTTCATCGTCAGCGGCAGGTTGTCCAGCACGACCACCGCCGAGGGCACCATGTACTCCGGCAACCGCGACGCCACGGCCTCCCGTACGACAGCCCCGTTCACCCGGCCGGTCACGTATCCGACGAGCCGTTTGCTGCCCGGCTGGTCCTCGCGGACAACTGCCGCGGCATGATCCACGCCGGCCACCGCCGCCAGCGCGGCCCCGACTTCGCTGAGTTCGATCCGAAATCCGCGGATCTTCACCTGGTCGTCGCTGCGACTGACGTACTCCAGCTCGCCGTCGGTGTTCCACCGGACGAGATCGCCGGTGCGATACATCCGAGATCCGCCCTGCCCCCATGGACATGCCACGAACCGTGACGCCGTCAGCCCTGGCCGGTGCAGATAGCCGCGAGCGATACCCCTGCCCGCGACATATAGCTCACCCACCATCCCGACAGGGACCTCACGCAACCCCTCGTCGAGCACCAGGTACACCGCACCGGAGATCGGGCGACCGATAGACGGCACTCCCGAACCGGCACGCAAGGCCTCGCTCAATGACGTATAGAACGTCTCAGTGGGGCCATACCCATTGATCATTACCCGGCCCGGCGCCCACTGGTCCACCAGCTCCGCCGAACACCACTCACCAGCGAGGACGATTGTCCGGACCGAGCTGAGGTGTTCGGGCCGAAGCAATCCGAGCGCGCTCGGAGTCATGTTCAGTATGTTCACGCCTTCGCGCACCAGTAGTCGCTCGAGATCCCGGCCGGATCGAACTACGTTGTCGGGCACCACGACCAGTCGTCCGCCGTGCAGCAGCGCGCCCCAAATCTCCCACACCGAGATGTCGAACGCGTAAGAATGGAACTGCGTCCACACCTGCTCGGACGCGGGCTCGAATCCCCAGTCGCGAACCGTATCGAACGTTTGCGTCACGCTCCCCTGGGTGAGCGTCACGCCTTTGGGCCGGCCGGTCGTGCCGGAGGTGTAGATGACGTACGCCAGGTTCTCGGCGGAAGGGGTGGGCAGCACCGACACCGGGTGATCGGCGATCGCCGGATCGTCGATGTCGACCACCGCCACCCCGTACCGCACCAGGCGATGCGTGTACTCCGCGGACGTGATCGCAAGCGCCGGTCGCGCCTCGGTGAGCATGAACTCGACCCGCTCGTCCGGATGCATCACATCGATCGGCAGATACGTCGCCCCCGCCTTCAGCACCGCCAGGATTGTCACGATCGCCTCTGCCGACCGCGGCAGCAACAACGCCACGATGTCGCCGGCGCCGATACCACGACCCGCGAGCATCTGCGCTAGCTGCCACGACATCGCATCCAGCTCGCGATAGCTCAGCGATCGGTCTTCGAACACCACCGCCACCGAATCCGGAGTCCGCGCGACCTGCTCAGCGAACAACGCCGGAATAGACACCGCGACGGCATCCTCAGCGAGTACTCCCCGATGGGAGAACACCGCCAGCTGCGCTCGCTCGTGTTCGTCGAGGACCTCGATCGAGGACACCCGCTGCTGTGGATCGGCGGTGATCGCCGTCAGTACCCGTTCCAGTCGCGAGACCAGGCGTTCGATTGTCGCCGCGTCGAACACGTCGGACCGGTACTCGACCACGCCATTGATCCCGTCCGGCGCACCGGATTCGGTGTGGCTTTCCCCGATGAGGAAGGTCAGATCCATTCGCGCCGCGAAAGTCTGGGTGGGCTCGGCCGAAACGTGGACCCCGCCGAGGCCGAGCTCGGCGGCCTCGTTGTTCTGCCAGGCCAACGTCACCTGCACCAGTGGATGATGTGCCTGGGAGCGCGCCGGATTGAGACGCTCGACCACAACGTCGAAGGGCACGTCCTGGTTGGCGAAGGCGTCGAGGCTGCGCTCACGCACCTGCCCGAGCAGGTCGCCGAAGCAAGGATCACCAGCGAGGTCGGTGCGCAACACCAGAGTGTTGACGAAGAATCCGACCAGATCGTTCAACGCGGCATCGTCACGACCGGCGACGTTGACGCCGACCGCGATATCGTTGCTGCCGCTCATCCGTGACAACAACACCGCCAACCCGGCCTGGACGACCATGAAGGTGGTGGCGTCGAATTCGCCGG
>NZ_JBHZBG010000062.1:0-2700 GCF_042754695.1 Nocardia sp. NPDC059195
CGTCGAATCCCACGGCCGCGACGAACGCTACGGAAACGACGCCGACCTCTCCCGAACCATCGGCTGGTTCACCGCGAAATACCCCATATCACTACGCGTTCCGAAGTCGGAATGGAACGAGATCACCGAACCCGGCACCACACTGGGCGGCCTCGTCAAAGACATCAAACAGCAATTGCGAGCCACCCCGGACGGCATAACCTACGGCCTGCTCCGATACGTACGAAACGAACCGTCGTTGGATACCGCCGACCCGCAGATCGGCTTCAACTACCACGGCCGATCGGCGGTCGGCTGGACCGATGACGGGTCCGGCCAGCCGGCGGGGTCGACCACAACATGGCAGATGCGGGGGTTGCCGGTGGAATTGGCGGTCTCCCCCGATATGACGCTGCTGCACACTGTCGAGATCAACGCCGCGGCAGTCGACACCGAGGCCGGCGTGCAATTGCAGGCATCGATCGCCTACGCCGCATCGAAAATCGCGCACGACGAGATCGATACCATCACCCGACTGTGGTTCGAAGCAGTTGACGCGATGTGCCGATACGCACACACCGGCGGCAGCGGACTCGTCCCCGCCGATCTCCTCGTCCGAGACATCGGCCAAGCAGAGATCGACGAACTCGAATCGGCATTCGACGTCGCCGACATCCTGCCATTGGCTCCGCTGCAAGAGGGACTGCTCTTCCACACCGCGTACGAAGACGGTAACTCCGACCTCTACGCCACCCAACTGAACCTGACCCTCGAGGGTGAGCTGAATGTCGCGGGCCTCCGCACCGCCGCACAGACCGTGATCTCCCGGCACCCGCACCTGAGTGCCAGATTCGCCTACAAACAATTCACTCAGCCGGTCCAGGTCGTGGTGAATTCACCCGAGCTGCCCTGGCAGTACCTGGACCTCTCGGATCTGCCCGAGCCGGAACGCGATCAGCGAGTGCGGCGCCTGGCCGTGGACGAACGGGCCGCGTGCTGCGACCTGGATCGAGAATCCCAGTTCCGGGTTTCCCTGGTGAAGGTAGCGGCCGACCGGTTCCACCTCATCGTGACCATGCACCACATCGTCATCGACGGCTGGTCCCTACCGATCCTGCTGGAAGAAATATTCCTCGCTTACCGCGGTACGGCGTTGGCAACGCCCACGCCGTACCGGAACTACCTGGCATGGCTGATGGAACAAGACGCCAACGCGTCTAACACCGTGTGGCGCGGGCAGTTCGCGGGCTTCGAGACCCCGACGATCATCGACCCGCTCGGAGCACATTCCCCTTCGCACTGCGCATCGCACAGTTTCTCGGTTCCGGAATCGACCACGCGGGCGTTGGAGGCGTTGGTACGCGAGCTGGATACGACGATGAGCACCGTGCTGCACGCGGCATGGTCGCGGATATTGAGCGTGATGACCGGAAGTTCCGACGTCGTCTTCGGGACCACGGTGTCGGGACGGCCCGCGGACCTGCCGGGCATCGAGAGCATGGTCGGACTGTTCATCAACACGATCCCGGTCCGAGCCGAGCTCGGTACCGACGTGACGTTCGCGCAACTGCTCCAGCAGCTACAGGCTAACCAGCGTGACACTGTGGAGCACCAGTTCCTGCCGCTGACCACTATCTCCCGTGCGTCAGGGCACAAGGATCTCTTCGACACCCTCATGGTGTACGAGAACTACCCCATCGAGACCTCCGCCGAGAACATCGGCGGGGACATCTCCATCACCGATATCGCAGTGCACGAAACGGTGCATTACCCACTGGCACTTCAGGTTTCACCGGGTACGCAACTGCGAGTACAGGTGAAGTACTCGACCGAACTCTTCGACACAGTCGCGGTCGAACAGCTCGTCGCCCGACTTCTGCGGGTATTCGACGCGGTCGTCGCTGACCCGCGGCAACGCGTGTCCTCGATCGAAGTATTCGGCCAACACGAACTAGCCCAGCTGGCGGGGTTCTCGAACCGGGCGGCGCTGACCGAGCAGACCGCGGCGGCGATGTCGATTCCGCAGATGTTCGCGGCGCAAGTCGCGCGGACACCCGACGCGGTCGCGATGGTCTTCGAACACCAGTCCTGGACCTACCGTGAACTCGACCAGGCAGCGTCGCGGTTCGCGCGACTGCTCATCGACCGCGGTGTCGGTCGAGGCGATGTCGTGGCGTTGATGTTGCCGCGCTCGACCGAAGCGATCGTGTCGATCCTGGCGGTACTCGAGGCGGGCGCGGCGTATTTGCCCATCGATGTGCGTCATCCCGACGATCGTGTCGAATTCATGCTCACCGACGCCACACCAGCTGCGGTCATCACCGACGGTGAGTCCCAGTCCCGGCTGGCTGGATATGACCTCGCAATCATCGATGTCGCCGATCCCGCACTGGCCACCGAATCCGATACGCCACTGACGGTTCCGCCCGCCTCCGCATTGGCGTATGTCCTCTACACCTCCGGAACGACCGGCACACCCAAGGGCGTCGCCGTTTCCCACACCGGAGTCTTCGACCTGATCACCGATCAGATCGAAAGGTTCGGCGTCGATGGCGAAAGCCGTGTTCTGCAGTTCGCGTCCTGGAGCTTCGATGCCACGGTGTTCGAGATCTGGGTGACGCTGGTTACGGGAGCGACATTGGTCATCCCGCCAGAGGACACGGTGACGCGAATGTCCAACCTGACCAACCTCATCCAAGAATCCCGTATCACCCACGTCAC
>NZ_JBHZBG010000063.1:0-2680 GCF_042754695.1 Nocardia sp. NPDC059195
GGTGTGATTGGCCGGATGTGGGTCGTGTTCGTCGGGTGGGTGTGTCGTCGTTCGGTATCAGTGGTACTAACGCGCACGTCATCCTCGAAGCGGCGACTGATGTTGCGGAAAGTGCTGTGATACAGCCAGATTCGGACAATCTTGTTGTGCCGTGGGTGCTGTCGGCGCGGAGCGTGGCCGCGCTTCGTGGGCAGGCCGGTCGGTTGCTGGAGTATGTGGAGTCGGATGCGGATGCTGTCCCGGGCCGCATCGGTTCGGCCCTGTTGTCATCGCGTTCGCTGCTCGATCATCGGGCAGTCGTCACGGGGACCGACCTTGCTGATTTCGCTACTGGCCTGCGTGCCCTCGCGGCGGGTCGGTCGACAGCTGATGTGGTGTCGGGCAAGGCGATTCGACGCGATGGTGTGGCGGTTATGTTCACCGGCCAGGGATCCCAGCGGGTCGGGATGGCCGCCGGTCTTCACGTGCGGTTCCCCGTTTTCGCCTCGGCCTTCGACGAGACGTGTGCCGCGTTGTCGGCACATCTGGGCGCCGACCTCGCCGGCATTGTCCTCGCTCGCACCGACGGTGCCGCGGAGCAGCTGGATCAGACAGTGTTCGCGCAGAGCGGGTTGTTCGCCGTCGAGGTCGGCCTGTTCCGTCTCATCGAATCATTCGGTCTGCGACCAAATTTCGTGATGGGACATTCGATCGGTGAGGTGACCGCGGCCTACGTGGCCGGGGTGTGGTCGCTCGAAGACGCGGCGAAGTTGGTGGCCGCCCGGGGTCGGTTGATGCAGGACCTGCCGGTCGGGGGCGGCATGACCGCGTTACAGGCCACCGAGGCCGAGGTTCTCGCGGCCATCGCGGAACTGGATGTGGTGGTCGATATCGCGGCGGTCAACGGTCCTCGTTCGGTGGTGGTCTCCGGTGCGTTGGACGCGGTCGCGGTGGTGGCGGCGCACTTCGTCGAGTCCGGTCGGAATATCAAGCAACTGCGGGTATCGCATGCGTTCCACTCGACCCTGGTCGAGCCGATGATGGCCGAGTTCGAGGCGGCCATCGCTGACCTGGACTTCCGGTCACCGGTGCTGCCGATTCTGTCGAACGTGACCGGCGAACGGTTGACCGAGGAACAGGCGACCGATCCGGGCTACTGGGTCGGTCATGTGCGCGCCACCGTCCGTTTCGCCGACGGGGTGAATGGATTGCTCGGCGCCGGTGTCCACACGGTTCTGGAGCTGGGGCCGGAGGGTGTGCTCACGGCTATGGCCGCGCAGGCTGTGGAGATCGGCGATACGCCGCGACCCGAGTTCATTTCCACGCTGCGTGACGGCCAGGACGACGTGCTCGCGCTGCTGGCAGCCGTCGCGCAGGCCTTTGTTCGCGGAGTGCCGGTGAGCTGGGCAACCATGTACGAGGGTGTCGCCGCGTCGCGAGTGGACCTACCGACCTATGCCTTCCAGCGTCAGCGTTTCTGGCCCGACACCGCCGCGATCCGGCCGGCCGGGACCGACTCGGTCGACCCCGAGTCCTGGGCCGAAGACGCACCGGCGAGTCCCGAGGTCGGCCTGACCGGTGCCGACAAAGCGACAGTGGCGACACTGGTACGCGACGAGGTGGCGGCAGTGCTCAGGTACGCCGACCCTGACGCGATCGATGCCGATCGCGCCTTCTCGGACATGGGTTTCGATTCGCTCACAGCGGTCGAGTTGCGCGACCGGCTGTGCCGCGCCACGGGCTTGCGGCTTCCGGCGACGACAGCATTCGACTATCCGTCGCTGGATACATTGGCGCGGTATGTGTTCGATGAGCTCACCACGGCATCGGCCGCGGATTCCAGGGTGAGCGAGGTGAAATCGCCGAGCCGGGGGGCATCCGATGACGACATCGCGATCGTCTCGATGGCGTGCCGCCTGCCGGGCGGCGTGTCGACGCCAGAGGACTTGTGGCAGTTGGTATTCGACGGCCGTGACGCGATAGCCGGATTCCCCGAGGATCGTGGCTGGGACGTGGATCATCTGGTCGACCCCGAGGGATCGCGTGCGGGGACGACGTACACACGTGGCGGCGGCTTCATCGAGGGTATCGGCGATTTCGATGCCGAGTTCTTCGGTATCTCTCCGCGTGAGGCACTCGCGATGGATCCCCAGCAGCGATTGCTGTTGGAGTCGTCGTGGGAGGTCCTGGAACGAGCGGGGATCGATCCGGAGTCAGTCCGAGGACACGATGTCGGCGTTTTCGCGGGCACGAACGGCGAGGACTACTCCGACCTCGTGCATGCCACCGAGGCCGACCGGTACGGCCACGTCGCGGTCGGTACCGCGAGCAGCGTCGTCTCCGGCCGCGTCGCCTACGCACTGGGGCTGGAGGGCCCTGCGATCAGCATCGATACGGCGTGTTCGTCGTCGCTGGTGGCGATGCATCTCGCGGCGCAGTCGCTGCGTAGCGGTGAGTGCTCGCTGGCTATAGCGGGCGGCGTCACGCTGATGTCCACGCCGAACAGCCTCATCGACTTCGCCAAACAGCGCGGACTCGCTCCTGACGGCCGCTGTAAGGCCTTCGCTGAATCAGCCGACGGAACCGGCTGGTCCGAGGGTCTGGCACTGGTGTTGTTGGAGCGGGTGTCGGATGCGCGGCGGTTGGGGCATCCGGTGTTGGCGGTGTTGCGTGGTTCTGCGGTGAATCAGGATGGTGCGTC
>NZ_JBHZBG010000064.1:0-2302 GCF_042754695.1 Nocardia sp. NPDC059195
CGCGATCATCGCCGACCCACGCCAACAGGTCTCCTCGATCGAGGTCTTCGACGAACACGAACTCGCCCAACTGGCGAAGTTCTCCAACCGGGCCGCGCTGGCCGGAACCACAGCGGCGGTGTCGATCCCGGAGTTGTTCGCCGCACAGGCCGAACGCACACCGGACGCCGTCGCGATGGTCTTCGAACAGCAGAAGTGGACCTACCGCGAACTCGATGGCGCGTCGTCGCGGTTCGCACGACTGCTCATCGATCGAGGTATCGGTCAAGGCGATGTCGTCGCGTTGATGCTGCCGCGGTCAGCCGACGCGATCGTGTCGATCCTGGCTGTACTCAAGGCGGGGGCGGCGTATCTACCGATCGACGTGCATCACCCCGACGAGCGGGTCGGATTCATGCTCGCCGACGCGACACCGGTCGCGGTCATCACCGACCGGAAGTACACGTCCCGGCTGACCGGCCACGAACTGCCGGTCATCGAAGTCACCGATCCCGTAACGATCACCACAACCGCTGCGCCACTGAGAGTTCCGTCAGCATCGGCGCTGGCGTACATCATCTACACCTCCGGCACCACCGGCACTCCCAAGGGCGTCGCCGTCACCCACGAGAACACGACCCAGTTGTTCGAGTCGGTGCGTGGTTCCGGCTTTGCTCCACAGGCAGGGCAGGTGTGGACCCAGTTCCACTCATACGCGTTCGATTTCTCGGTGTGGGAGATGTGGGGCGCGCTGCTGTTCGGTGGCCGACTCGTCGTCGTCCCGGAGTCAGTGGTGCGATCACCGATCGACCTGCACCGACTGCTGCTCGACGAGCAGGTCACCGTCTTGAGCCAGACGCCTTCGGCGTTCCACGCCCTGCAAGCAGTCCAGGACATGCACCCGGATTCACGACTGCTCGAACTCGAAACGGTCATCTTCGGTGGTGAAGCACTCGAACCCCACCGGCTGGCTTCGTGGTGGAGCCGGTACCCGGACTCACCACGACTGATCAACATGTACGGCACCACCGAGACGACTGTGCACGCCTCGATCCGGGAACTCTACAGGTCCGACGTGGGTGGCACAGTCAGCCCGATCGGTGCTCCGTTGAGCAACCTCGCCTTCTTCGTGCTCGATGAGGGACTGTGCGAGGTACCCATCGGCGTCGCGGGCGAACTGTATGTCGCGGGTAGCGGTCTGGCTCGCGGCTACCTGCGTCGGCCGGGACTGACGGCGGCGCGGTTCGTGGCCTGTCCGTTCGGACAGGACGGGTCCCGGATGTACCGCACCGGCGACGTCGTGCGCTGGACCAGCGAGGGCGAACTCGAGTACGTGGGTCGCAGTGACGACCAGGTGAAGATCCGAGGTTTCCGGATCGAACTCGGCGAAGTAGGCGCCGCGCTCACCGGGGTGAACGGGGTCGATCAGGCCGTGGTGGTCGTCCGCGAGGACCAGCCCGGCAGCAGGCGTCTCGTCGGGTACGTGACCGGTGCGGTGGACTCCGCCGTCGTGCGATCGTCGCTCGGGACGCAGTTGCCCGAGTACATGGTTCCCGCCGCCGTAGTGGTGCTCGACAGTTTGCCATTGACAGTCAACGGAAAATTGGACAAACGAGCCCTGCCCGCACCCGACTACCTAGGGAATGGGAAGAGATATCGGGCGCCTTCGACCCCGACCGAAGAATCGCTCGCCTCGATCTTCGCCCAGGTACTGGGATCGGAGCGAGTCGGCGTCGATGACTCGTTCTTCGATATCGGTGGTAATTCGCTGCTGGCGATGCAGGTGGTTTCGGCCATTCATGAGGCGTTCGGCGTCGAGATCACGGTGCGTGCGTTTTTCCAGGCACCGACGGTCGTGCAGCTGGCGGCGGGTGTGCAGACAGACGCTCTGCCGAAGAAGAGTTCCTCACGACCGGTTCTTCGGAGGTACTCGCGTGATATCGAGTGATTTCGCGTGAACCGTCGAATATTCAAATCTGCTAGATCTCAGAGGATTTAATCAATGATTCCGTTGTCGTTCGCTCAGCGCCGGTTGTGGTTCATCCACCAATTGGAGGGTTTGTCAGCGACCTACAACATCCCGCTGGTGCTGCGGTTGCGCGGTGAGCTCGACACGCTGGCACTGGGGTTGGCGATGGCTGACGTCGTCGAACGGCACGAAAGCCTGCGAACAGTGTTCCCGTCCGTCGACGGGACTCCGCACCAAGTGGTCATTCCCGCTGATCAGGTCGACTTCGGATGGGCCGTTGTCGACGCGGAGTCGTGGCCGTCGCAGCGGCTGGCGGATGCGGTCGCCGGGCTGGCGCGCTACGAATTCGACCTC
>NZ_JBHZBG010000065.1:0-2231 GCF_042754695.1 Nocardia sp. NPDC059195
TCTTTGACAGGTGTTTGCCGCCATAAAAGTCATCAAGAATAATCCATATGGCTGTGAGCGCCAGCGTGAAAAACAAAAGACCTTTTTCCATGTGTTATCCCTTCTTTTTGCGGCGGATAAAGAAGAACCAAAACACGATGATAATAACGGTGAGAACAAGAATTTTAGTCATTGCTTGACGCACCCCCGATTTTTGAAATAACCATTTTCAGATCGGTTAGAATTTCCCGTGTCTGTTCGTTATCCTTTGATTGTTTGAACATGAACCACGCGAGCATTACGCCCATGGCTCCGTTATTTAATAGGATTGAATAGATTTGCTCCACAAGTCACACCCCCTACACCCTTGCCGAGAATAGGAATACGACAAGGAACACAATGCCGAACCCCAGCAAGATTTGTTTTGATGTAATAGGGTCTTGCTTTACGTCATGCTCTTTTGCTGTGTCCTCATCATCGACAAGAGACATTTGATCTTCAGCTTCGGGAACTGTAGACGTTCGGGTACTCATAAACCCCATGTTTCGAAATAAGTCTGCGGCATGGTAGAACATTTCACCTAGACCCATTTGTGATGGTGCGTTCATATAAATCCTCCTTCGTAGTAGTCAAATAAGAAAAGGAGGGAAAAGCCCTCCCGCGTGTATTAATGCAAGCGTGAAAGCTTTTCAGCAACGATTTTCACGCGCCCGCCTTTTTGAGTATTGAAGCGAATCCAAAACTCTGTAAGACGTTCGGTGTCAATATAGTCACGAGAGCCGCCGAGGTTTGGCAAGCCTTGGTTAGAGAAGTCAAACACATAAACCCCATCCGGTAAGACATAACCCAAGTCCGAATGATTTCGGGCTGCAAGTGCTGACGGCTTAATGCTGTAAGGGATGTCGGCTTGGTTAAATACCAATTCCAAGTTGCCCGCAAAGTCGCTGTCCTTCAGCGGGTTGCCTGACTCATCCGTAAAGTAAAACATGAGTTTACGGTAGATCGTCCCTGTCTGAAGCTTCACGATATTTTGACCGTTCCCGGTGAACTGTTCGCCTTTTTCGTTTACAAGCTTCAGGACAGAAATATCCGGCATAGCTTGTGGTACAGAAGGGACGGAGAACGTTTCAATTGTCGGCGTGATTTTCAATTGCTTCAGTGTAACGGTGTCTCCAGTAGCCAACTGATACGCGTCTTGCGCGCGTGCTGTATCAATCTGAAGGGAAACGGTTGTCTCCTCGTTTTGTAGCAAGATAAGACCGACCGGGTCACGTTGGTTTAAAGTTAATGGCAGCGCGACTTGGAATTTAATACGCGCGTCTTTACCTGACGTGCTCGCGGCTGTTTCAATGTAAGATAACGCCCGCGGACTTGATGCAGGTAATAGAACGTCTGGATTCAATCGGTTTAAGCTGTATAGGTGAAGGGCTTCGCCTGACACAACAAAAGGACGGAATCCACTGTTTAATTCCAGTGCAATATTTCTGATAATCTGGTATGGTGAAAATGGTTTAGTTGGAATTGCCGCGTTCTGCGATTTGAGAGAGACAGTCGCGTCAAATTCAACTAAAATTTGTGATAGCAGGCGTACTTTCGGTAGGTTGAATGATACCGTTTGTGCGTCCTCTGTCACTGTCTGTGTACCCATCATCTGCCATGTTTGGCGGGTAGCCTGCGAGAATAGTTGAGCCTTTGCCTGTGCTGATAGTTGCTGTTGAGTTGCCATAAATTAAAATTCCTCCTTAGACTTCTGCCGCGATTGTAGATACAACCGGGATATGATATTTTGCTGAAGCTTTCTTAATAATCCACATGAAAACCATCGTGATAAATACAGTAATGAACGTATGAACTAACCATTTAACCTTCATGCTTTTTTCCTCCTTATACTGCGTTTACTAATTGCGTCACACCGTTAACCGGATGCTTCGTGACAATAACCTTTGTTACGACAATGACCATCATTGTGAATAGCGCAATGACAATCATGTTCTTCAGCCCGACACCTGCAAATTTTCGTGTCTCCAAGTCATCACCTCCTTTAAAGCTTCAATTTTGCTAGTACCGGGTTTTGCATACCCACTTTCCAATACCAAAAATTGTGCCCGCCGGGTTGCTCCATAAATTGCGGCATCCCTGTTGCTTTCACAATCTTTTTACGGTCATCCGGGTTTTGCATGGTGAAAATGAAATAGTGTGAACTGTTGGCCATAGCAATGACCGGAATGTCTGTTGGGCGCTGGGTACAAGCC
>NZ_JBHZBG010000066.1:0-1952 GCF_042754695.1 Nocardia sp. NPDC059195
TGGGGTATCTATGCTATATCTTTGGCTTCAAAAACGGCACCTGTTCTAAGAGCATAGAAACTCAACAGGCACAGCCTGTTTGACACCCTTTTTTTTAGGGTGGCACCGAGTTTCCTTATGCTCTTTTTCTCTGAAGCTAAACCTGTTTTATATGTCGTAGTCTTTTTATTGGGAGTGACCCCTTGCTGTACAATTTCCGGAGGTGCCGATAAGGGACGAATTTTCCCTTGTCGGTTGCCTTTGGGGATTGTAAGGGGTGGAGGCTCGGAATCAAAAGGAAACGAAATATCATTCCGAGTGTGCTTCTTTTTTCTGTTCTTGAATTCTATTATTTCCAATGTTAGAATTATGTTAACAACTTGTTAGGAGTGTGTTTGGATGGAAGAGAAAAAACAAATTGGACCTCGAATTACTGTTGAAACATTTAAAAAGCTAGAGTTATTAGCCGAACATTTTACAAAACACAATGAATTTGGAAGAGTTTCAAAAGATGCTGTAATTGAGTTTGCTATTAAGGAATTGTATAGGGACTATTTGGGAAAAGGACGCTAATTTTTGTTGAAAAACTGACTTCGGATTTGGGGTTCTTTATTATTAACTTGATTTTAATTAAACATTACAGGAAAAATTGAGGGGAAATGGATGGATAAACGCAATGGTGACGCGGTTTTCATAGCTCCAAATGATGTTGTAAAAGTGACCACTATGAATCACGTCATTGAAGTTCAGCATATGGAGAAGATGAACCGGAAAAATAATATCAAAAAATTGGACAAGGATAGGTTTGTAGACCTCTCTACTGGGGAGATCCGGGAGTTCGAGCATTCGGAAAATCGGCAGGAAAATTATAATTCTTTGAGACAAACCTTTAAGAAGCTGCGTTATTTGATAAATAACAATTTTATAGGACGGCCAAATGAATTACATATAACTTTGACATACAAGAAAAATATGACGGACACGAAAAAACTTTATAGTGATTTTCAAAATTTTATCGACAGGTTGCGTTATAAATACAAGAAAGAAAGTTCGATAGATTATTTATCGGTGGTAGAGCCACAAGGACGTGGAGCCTGGCATTGTCATGTTTTAATGCGCTTTAATGATTTGGATAAGATTTATATTAAAAATGCTGAATTAAGGAGTCTATGGGGTTTAGGATTTGTAACAATCAAGTCATTAAAGGATATAGACAACATAGGAGCCTATTTGAGCGCTTATTTGACTGATATAGACCTAGAAGATGTCCAAGACAGGGAAACAGCCTTAAAAGTGGCTTCAGAGGGCTGTGAGGTGCAAACAAAGATCGTAGAAGGTCGGGAAAAGAAATTTTTAAAAGGCGGACGGCTGCACATGTATCCTTCCGGAATGAATATGTATCGAAAATCAAAAGGGATTGTTAAGCCGGAACGGGAAGAAATGAAGTTCGGAGACATAAAAAAAGTAGTGGGTTCGGCAAAACCACACTACGAGAAAAGTTATCATGTCGAAAATGACAATTTTGAAAACACAATTTCGTTTCTCCAGTATAACACAAAACGTGATTTTTGAAGCAAAACGGTTCCTCTTTATGGAGCCGTTTTTTTTATTTCCCGAAGGGTTATTTGTCAGAATGACAAACCGATTTCGAGCCGGCGAGAACCCATTGTCACACCACGATTTAGGGGGTGTGTATAAATGGGCACTCTCTGTGAAATTTGAAGCTTTGAAATTCCGAATGGCGCACTTATACACTCTGTCGAGTGAGTGCTAAAATGCTGAAGCATTTCCGTCAAGCGTGTGGAGGAATCTTGTAGAGAGATATAGCATAGATACCCGTATCTCTAGAGATATTTTGGTATATCCCTGCTATATCTATGGGGTATCTATGCTATATCTTTGGCTTCAAAAACGGCACCTGTTCTAAGAGCATAGAAACTCAACAGGCACAGCCTGTTTGACACCCTTTTTTT
>NZ_JBHZBG010000067.1:0-1684 GCF_042754695.1 Nocardia sp. NPDC059195
GCTTAGTGGTCCTGGTCGTAGGTTTTTCGGGGGTTCACGCGGCTGCTGGTTGTGCGGCAGGCTGGTGGTCGCAGCCGGTGTGCTGCTGGGAGTGCTCGTTCTGTGTGTGCCGCTCGATCCGGGCCAGTAGGTCGGCGAGGTCGGTCTGGGTGAACTTCCATTCGTAGGGCCGAGCGGTCTCGTTGTAACGACGCTCGAAGGCGATGAGCCGGTCTTCGACCTGGTCAAGGCTGGTGAAGTCGTTGGGAGAGACAACTTTTCGCTGCACGATGGAGAAGTAGATCTCGATCTGGTTCAACCAGGACGCGTGCACCGGGGTATGGACCATGACCGCGTTGGGGAACCGTGCGGCTAGCCGGTCGCAGGCGGCTTTGCCGCGGTGTGACGAGCCGTTGTCGACCACCCAGAACACGCGTTTGGCCGAGGCGTAAGGCTCGCTGGTCATGACTTTTTCCACGAGGGTCATGAACGGCACGATCCCGGTCTTGGCCGCGCAGTGGCCGAACACGCGGGCGCCGCCGACGTCGTAGGCGGCAAGGTAGGACAACGATCCACCCCGGTCGTATTCGTGGTTGACGCGCATCATGCGGGCGGTGCCTGGTGCCAGGGTTGGGTGGCATCGGCAGCGGGCCTGGATCGAGGTCTTCTCGTCGGAGGAGATCACGTATTCGCCATCGGCCAACGGCTGCCCGTCCCAGGTCCGCTGGTAGAGGTCCAGCACCTGGGCGGCTTTGAGCCCGAAGCCGGGGTCGCGGACGAAGATCCACGACCGGTGCTGCCAGGGCTTGAGCGCGGCACCCGACAGGATCCGGCGCACGGTAGAGGCCGAAATAGCCTTGGCGATACCGGATTTGACCGCCTCAGCGGACAGTTCGCTGCTGCTCCACCGCGACAACGGCACGCCCGTCTGGGCCGGCAACTGGCAGGCCAGCGCTGTGACCTCGGCGCGTTGGAGCGGGCTGAAACGCGGGGGCCGGCCCGAGCGGGGCCGGTCTTTGAGCCCGTCGAACCCGTGGTCTGCGTATCGGCCACGCCAGGTGCGCACCGTGTCGAGATGGATCTGCCGCCGAAGAGCGATCTTGTTGTTGGAATAGCCAAGGGCGGCGTCCAGCACGATCCGGACACGGACGACCAGCGCGAATCCAGCGGTGCGGGAGTAAGCCAGTTTCTCGAGCCTGCGCCGCTCGGAGGCAGTCAACACAATCTGGCGAGCATGAGCAACCGGCACGAAAACAGTGTATTTACAACCTCTTTCGGCGCACCCGACCGCAACGGTCTTGCTCGATCCCGTCACCGGAGCCGGATCCACACGCGGGAAGCGGCAAGATGACCTCATGCCCGCGATCCCGGACTCGACTAAGACCTCCCTGGCCCAACGGCTGCGCCAACACGCCGCCGAGCGTTGGCCTCAGCTGAGCGGCCTGCACGTCCGATACCACGGCCAATTCGCCTACGTCGAGGGCGAACTGGCCGACGGCCACCGGCTGCCTCTCATCCGGCTCCGCTACGGCAGCTCGGCCTCCACCTGGGGATTCGGTCTCTACCTCGCCAGCAGCGGCAAATACGAAAACCAGATCCTGCCCACCGGCTTCACCGCAGGCAGCCCCCAGGAAGCCCTTGACTGCGCCTGCGATCTCTACCTCGGACACTGACCCCCGAACGACTTACGGGCGTGACCACTTAG
>NZ_JBHZBG010000069.1:0-1426 GCF_042754695.1 Nocardia sp. NPDC059195
ATCCGCGGATTCCGCATCGAACTCGGCGAAGTCGGCGCCGCACTCGCCGACGTCACCGGAGTCGAACAAGCCATAGCCATCGTCCGCGAAGACCAACCCGGCAGCAAACGACTCGTCGGATACGTCACCGGCGCCGTAGACCCCACGATCGTGCGAGCAGCAGTCGGCTCACGACTACCCGAATACATGATTCCGTCGGCAGTTGTGGTGCTCGACAGCCTGCCCCTGACAGTCAACGGCAAACTCGACAAACGAGCCCTGCCCACACCCGACTACACCGACAACAACCGATACCGAGCACCATCGACACCAACCGAGAAAACACTCGCCTCGATCTACGCCCAAGTACTCGGACTCGAACACGTCGGCATCGACGACTCCTTCTTCAACATCGGCGGCGACAGCATCTCCTCCATCCAAGTCGTCGCCCGCGCCCGCGCCGCCGGCATCACCGTCAAACCCCGCGAAATCATGGTCCACAAAACCGTTTCCGCACTCGCACACATCGCCACCCAAACCACCAACGAAATGAACGACGACGACGGTGTCGGCGACCTACCACCAACACCGATCATCACCTGGCTCCAAAACACCCCAGGCCGCATCGACGAATTCAACCAAGCACTACTGTTCACCGGCCCCGAAACCGCCGAACACACCCACGTCCTCGCCCTGATCCAAGCACTACTCGACACCCACCCCATCCTGCGACTACACGTCAACGGACACCACCGCACCGACCGCGACTGGACACTGACCACCACACCACCCGGATCAATACACGCCCAAGACTGCATCGACACCGTCACCGAGATCTCCCTCGACAACCTCATCACCGCCAGGGAGAAATTGGACATCACCACAGGTTCTGTCCTACGCGCCCTCTGGGAACCCACCAACCACCAACTCGCCCTCATCATCCACCACCTCGCCATCGACGTCGTGTCCTGGCGAATCATCAACGACGACCTCAACCTCGCCTGGAACACACTCCACACCAACCAACAAATCACCCTGCCCACCGGCGGCACATCCTTCCGAACCTGGTCGATGGAACTGATCAACTCCGCCCAAACGGACGAAGTCTCAGCCCAACTACCCACATGGCACAAAATCGCGTCCACACCCCCGATCCTGCCGACCATCGAACCGGGCATCGACATCGTCGGCACCGCCGAGCATCACGTCGCCACACTCGGGCTCGACACGACCGACATGCTGTTGGGTAACACCGCCGCCCGCTTGAACATGGGCGTCAACGAAATCTTGCTCACCGCACTAGCCCTCGCGTTGGCCGAACACACCCGACACCACTCCCCGATCGGCATCGACGTCGAATCCCACGGCCGCGACGAACGCTACGGAAACGACGCCGACCTCTCCCGAACCATCGGCTGGTTCACCGCGAAATACCCCATATCACTAC
>NZ_JBHZBG010000070.1:0-1396 GCF_042754695.1 Nocardia sp. NPDC059195
GTGACGTGGGTGATACGGGATTCTTGGATGAGGTTGGTCAGGTTGGACATTCGCGTCACCGTGTCCTCTGGCGGGATGACCAATGTCGCTCCCGTCAACAACGCCATCCATGTTTCGGACACCGTGGCATCGAAGCTCCAGGACGCGAATTGCAGAACACGGCTTTTGCCGTCGACTCGGAAGCTCTCGGCCTGAGCGGCAATCAGATCTCCGATTCCGGTGTGGGTGACGGCGACGCCCTTGGGTGTGCCGGTCGTTCCGGAGGTGTAGATGATGTACGCCAGTGTGGAGGCCGGCGGAATCGTCAGCGGGATGTCGGATGTCTCTGTCGTGATCGTTCGTGTGTGATCAGCGACATCGATCACGGCCAGGCCGTACCCCGTCAGTCGGGGCGCGTATGGATCGACCGTAATGACCGCGACCGATGTCGCGTCGGTGAGCATGAATGCGACCCGTTCGTCCGGTTGACGCACATCGATCGGCAGATACGCCGCCCCCGCCTTGAGTACCGCCAGCAGCGACACCATCGCCTCGCCCGAGCGAGGCAGCATCAACGCGACGACATCACCCGGACCGACTCCTCTGTCGACGAGTAGTCGCGCGAATCGTGACGACGCCTCATCGAGTTCGGAATACGTCCATGACCGTTGTTCGAACACGATCGCTACCGCGTCGGGTGTCCGCTGTACCTGTGCGGCGAACATCGCCGGAATCGACACCGCCGCTGTAGGTTCGGCCAGTACCGCCCGGTTCGATAATTCCGTCAGCTGCGCTCGCTCGTGTTCGTCGAGGACCTCGATCGAGGACACCCGCTGCTGTGGATCGGCGGTGATCGCCGTCAGTACCCGTTCCAGTCGCGAGACCAGGCGTTCGATTGTCGCCGCGTCGAACACGTCGGACCGGTACTCGACCACGCCATTGATCCCGTCCGGCGCACCGGATTCGGTGTGGCTTTCCCCGATGCTGATGGTCAGATCCAGTCGCGCCGCGAAGGTCTGGATGGGCTGCGCGGAAAACCGCACCCCGCCGAGGCCGAGCTCGGCGGCCTCGTTGTTCTGCCAGGCCAACAACACCTGCACCAACGGGTGATGTGCCTGGGAGCGCGCCGGATTGAGACGCTCGACCAGCATCTCGAACGGCACGTCCTGGTTGGCGAACGCGTCGAGGCTGCGCTCACGCACCTGCCCGAGCAGGTCGCCGAAGCAAGGATCACCAGCGAGGTCGGTGCGCAACACCAAAATGTTGACGAAGAATCCGACCAGATCGTTCAACGCGGCATCGCCACGGCCCGCGGCGGGAATGCCGACCGCGATATCGTTGCTGCCGCTCATCCGTGACAACAACACCGCCAACCCGGCCTGGACGACCATGAAGGTGGTGGCGTCGAATTCGCCGG
>NZ_JBHZBG010000071.1:0-1334 GCF_042754695.1 Nocardia sp. NPDC059195
GGGCCTTGACCCCGGAAACTGGACACGGGGGTTTGTGATTACGCGGCTTGAGCCATGTTATCGGGCGCGTGAGCGGATTCGTAGTCGGCAGGGCTGAGATACCCGCAGTAGGAGTGCCTTCGTCGAGTGTTGTAGCGGGTGATCCACCGGAACACCGCCAACCGCGCCGCCCGCGGTGATTCCCACCGGGCAGCGCCTTGCAGCGTCTCGCGTTTCAGGGTCGCGTTGAACGATTCCGCGAGGGCATTATCTGCGCTCGAGCCCACCGCTCCCGTCGATTGGGTGACACCCAGTGTCGTGCAGAGTGTCGCGAAATCCTTTGCGGTGTACTGACTTCCGTGGTCTGCATGGAAGATCGATCCAGCGAGGCTGCCGCGGGTCGCAGCGGCAGCGGCCAGGGCGTTTTCGACGAGTTCGGTGCGCATGTGGTCAGCGATCGACCACCCGACCAGGCGGCGGGAGAAGCAGTCGATCACCGTGGCCAAATACAAGAACTCGCCGTCTCCGCAGGGCAGATAGGTGATGTCACCGACGTATTTGGTATTCGGCGCGTTCGCGGTGAAATCCCGGCGCACCAGGTCAGCGGCCGGGGTGTCGGCAGGCTCGGGCACCGTGGTGCGGTGCCTGCGGCGAAGCCGTAAACCCTCGATGTTGTTCTCGCGCATGATCCTTGCGATCCGTTTGTGGTTGATCCGCTGCCCGGCGGGTGCGCCGGCGTTGAGTTCAGCGGTGATCCTGGGCCGCCCGCAGGTGTTGTCCTGGTCGTGGACGGCACGGATCTTGGTGGCGAGATCAGCATCGGCGTCGGCACGGGCGGCTCGTTTGTCGGCGGCACCGATCCACGCGTAGTACGAGGACCGGGCGACTTCGGCGACCTGGCATAACCGCTTCACCTCGAAGGTGTGAGAGTGGTCGGCGACGAACTGGAAGCGGGTCACCAGCGCGTCTCCCCGGCGAAATATTTGGCCGCCGATCGCAGGATGTCGCGCTCGGTCTCGAGCTTTGTCTTCTCGGCCTTGACCTGGGCGAGCTCTGCCCGCAGGCGGGCGGCTTCTTGCTCGGGGGTTTCATCGCTGGCGGGCCCGGGCACCGACGTTGTTCGGGGTTTACGGATCGGGACGCCGGCGTTTTTGAGCCACGCGGTCAGCGAGCCGTGGGAAATGCCGAGGTCGGTGGCGATCCCGGCCACGGTCGCGCCAGCGGTGTCGCGGTAGAGCGCGACCGCGTCGCGGCGGAACTCGTCGGTGTAGTTCTTCTTGGGCATCGGGTAGATCTTCTCGCTTTTCTGGTCTGAGACCAAGATCAAGCGTGTCCATCACCCGGGGTCAAGGCCC
>NZ_JBHZBG010000072.1:0-1328 GCF_042754695.1 Nocardia sp. NPDC059195
CCTCCCTGCCCTAAAGGACGGGGACTCCTACCAGCGTCCTCGGGCGCTCTCGGCGGGTTCCTGCTTCACCGCACAGCGCCGGAACAAGCCCCGGACTCACCCGCACTCCACAAGCGTTTAACCTCTCCGCCTGACCAGCGGCGAGGATATTCTTGGCGGCGTTGACATCCCGATCATGAACAGCCCCACACCCACACGTCCACGACCGCACCGACAACGGTTTCGGACCATCGACAACCCCACATGCCGAGCACAGCTGCGACGATGGGAAGAACCGGTCGACCTTGGCGAAATACCGTCCGAAGCGGGCCGCTTTCTCCCCGACCATGCGAGTGAACATCGCCCAACCCGCATCATGCACCGACTTCGCCAGACGAGTCCGCGCCAACCCCTTCACACACAAATCCTCGACGAACACCGCTTGGTTATCACGGACAATCGACGTGGACAGTTTGTGCGCGAAATCGCGGCGCTGATCAGCGATCTTTGCGTGTGCGCGGGCAACCCTGACCCGGGCTTTGCCCCGGTTACTGGAGCCCTTCTGCTTCCGTGCAAGTGCTTGTTGAGCTTTACGGAGCTTGCGTTCGGCCCGACGAAACAACCGCGGGTTCTCGATGACCCGCCCATCGGACAGGACCGCGAACGAGCTCAACCCCAGATCGATACCCACCACGGCATCAACCTCGGGCAGCGGCCGGGTTTCTGCCTCTACCACGAACGACGCGAAATACCTTCCGGCCGCGTCCTTGATCACCGTGACCGATGAGGGTTCCGACGGCAGCCGACGCGACCACGCCACCTTCACGTCCCCGATCTTGGGCAACCGCAACTTCTCCCCCGTGGTGACCGCGAACCGGGCGTTACGGGTGAACCGGATCGCCTGCCGATGATCGCGACGCGACCGGAACCGCGGCGCGGCGATCTTCGCCCCTTTCCGTGTGCCGGTGACCGAGCCGAAGAAGTTACGGTAGGCGGTATTCAGATCAGCCAGGGCCTGCTGCAACACCACCGCCGACACCCCACCCAACCACGCTCGCTGCGGAGTCTTCTTCGACTCCGTCAACAACTTCGACAGTTCCGAATCAGTAACCCGGCGGCCCTCCCGGAACGCCTGCTGCCGGATGGCCAGGGCGTCGTTGAACACGACTCGGGCGCAGCCGAATGCTTGCGCCAACGACTGCTGCTGCCCCACCGTGGGGTAGAGGCGGAAGTTGTAGCGCAGCTGCATGACCGACAGTGTGGCACCGGGGTACGACAACAAACCAGCCACCGGGAAGCACCTGGTCCCGAAAGCCATGCAAGACCATCGCGTTCAGGGCACGCTCGGC
>NZ_JBHZBG010000073.1:0-1236 GCF_042754695.1 Nocardia sp. NPDC059195
CGCGATCATCGCCGACCCACGCCAACAGGTCTCCTCGATCGAGGTCTTCGACGAACACGAACTCGCCCAACTGGCGAAGTTCTCCAACCGGGCCGTACTCACCGAACAAACCACCGCCGTGTCGATCCCGGAGCTGTTCGCCACACAAGCCCAACGCACACCCGACGCCGTCGCGATGGTCTTCGAACACCAGTCATGGACCTACCACGAACTCGACGAGGCGTCGTCGCGGTTCGCACACCTGCTCATCGACCGGGGCGTCGGCCACGGTGATGTCGTCGCCCTGATGCTGCCGCGGTCAGGTGATGCGGTCCTGTCGATCCTGGCCGTGCTCAAGACTGGGGCGGCGTATATGTCGATCGACGTGCGCCATCCCGACGAGCGGGTCGGGTTCATGCTCGCCGACGCGACACCGGTCGCGGTGCTCACCAACGGCGAGTACGCAACCCGTTTCGCCGGGCACGACCTGCCGGTCATCGACGTCACCGATCCCGCGGTGCCGGTGATCCGATCCGGCGTATCTCTCCCGGTTCCGGCCCCGTCCGGATTGGCGTTCATCATCTACACCTCGGGTACGACCGGTACCCCCAAGGGTGTCGGGGTCACACACGAGAACACGACACACTTGTTCGAGTCGGTGCGTGAGGCAGGGTTCTTCCCGGCAGGGAAGGTATGGACGCAGTTCCATTCGTATGCGTTCGACGTCTCGGCGTGGGAGATGTGGGGCGCACTGCTACACGGGGGCCGACTGGTCGTCGTCCCGGAATCGGTGGTGCGCTCGCCGATGGACCTGCACCGGTTGCTGGTCGACGAGCACGTCACCGTCCTCGCCTTGACCCCGACCGCGATGGGCGCGATGCCCACCGAGGGGTTGGAAGCGGTGCGCTCGTTGTATTCGGTGGGTGAGGCGACATCGGCCGAGTTGGTGGATCGCTGGGCACCGGGCCGGATGATGGTGAACGCGTATGGGCCGACGGAAACCACTGTGTATTCGACCTTGGCGATGCTGGTGGCGGGGTCGGGAGCGCCGTCGATCGGTCGGCCGATCTCAGGCAATGCGGTGTTCGTGCTGGATGAGGGACTTAGCGAAGTGCCCATCGGCGTGGTCGGTGAGCTGTATGTGGCCGGCCGTGGCGTGACTCGCGGCTATCTGCGCCGCCCTGGACTCACCGCCTCACGATTCGTCGCCTGCCCATTCGGACAAACCGGTTCCCGCATGTACCGCACCGGCGACCT
>NZ_JBHZBG010000074.1:0-1161 GCF_042754695.1 Nocardia sp. NPDC059195
GAGCTGGGTGGGGTCGCAGAGACCAGAGAGAAGCGACTGTTTACTAAAAACACAGGTCCGTGCGAAGTCGTAAGACGATGTATACGGACTGACGCCTGCCCGGTGCCGGAAGGTTAAGAGGACCGGTTAGCGTTTAGGCGCGAAGCTGAGAATTTAAGCCCCGGTAAACGGCGGTGGTAACTATAACCATCCTAAGGTAGCGAAATTCCTTGTCGGGTAAGTTCCGACCTGCACGAATGGCGTAACGACTTCTCTGCTGTCTCAACCACAGACTCGGCGAAATTGCATTACGAGTAAAGATGCTCGTTACGCGCGGCAGGACGAAAAGACCCCGGGACCTTCACTATAGCTTGGTATTGGTGTTCGGTACGGTTTGTGTAGGATAGGTGGGAGACTGTGAAAGCGGCACGCTAGTGTTGTGGGAGTCGTCGTTGAAATACCACTCTGATCGTATTGGACTTCTAACCTCGGACCATGATCTGGTTCAGGGACAGTGCCTGGTGGGTAGTTTAACTGGGGCGGTTGCCTCCCAAAATGTAACGGAGGCGCCCAAAGGTTCCCTCAGCCTGGTTGGCAATCAGGTGTTGAGTGCAAGTGCACAAGGGAGCTTGACTGTGAGACTGACAGGTCGAGCAGGGACGAAAGTCGGGACTAGTGATCCGGCACCGGCAAGTGGAAGCGGTGTCGCTCAACGGATAAAAGGTACCCCGGGGATAACAGGCTGATCTTCCCCAAGAGTCCATATCGACGGGATGGTTTGGCACCTCGATGTCGGCTCGTCGCATCCTGGGGCTGGAGTAGGTCCCAAGGGTTGGGCTGTTCGCCCATTAAAGCGGCACGCGAGCTGGGTTTAGAACGTCGTGAGACAGTTCGGTCTCTATCCGCCGCGCGCGTAAGAAACTTGAGGAAGGCTGTCCCTAGTACGAGAGGACCGGGACGGACGAACCTCTGGTGTGCCAGTTGTTCCGCCAGGAGCACTGCTGGTTGGCTACGTTCGGAAGGGATAACCGCTGAAAGCATCTAAGCGGGAAGCCTGTTCCAAGATGAGGTTTCTCTCCCACTTGATGGGTTAAGGCCCCCTACAGACCATGGGGTTGATAGGCCAGAACTGGAAGCACGGTAACGTGTGTAGGTGACTGGTACTAATAGGCCGAGGGCTTA
>NZ_JBHZBG010000075.1:0-1043 GCF_042754695.1 Nocardia sp. NPDC059195
GCGGGTGCGGGAACTGGCCGCGGCGGATCGGATCGCGTGCTGCGACCTGGATCGAGAATCCCAGTTCCGGGTTTCCCTGGTGAAGGTAGCAGCCGACCGGTTCCACCTCATCGTGACCATGCACCACATCGTCATCGACGGCTGGTCCCTACCGATCCTGCTGGAAGAAATATTCCTCGCCTACGGTGGTGAAACACTCGCCACGCCGATGCCGTATCGGGGCTATCTGGCATGGGTATCGGAACAAGACGCGGCAGCCTCGAGTGCTGTGTGGCGCGAGCAGTTCGCGGGCTTCGAGTCCCCCACGATCATCGACCCACTCGGGATCGATTCCGCTTCCGAGCGGATACCAGCTGACCGGGCGTCGCAGGGTTTCTCGGTTCCGGAAACGACCACGCGGGCGTTGGACGCATTGGTACGCGAGCTGGATACGACGATGAGTACCGTGCTCCACGCGGCATGGTCGCGCGTATTGAGCGTGATGACCGGCCGCTCCGACGTGGTCTTCGGGACCACCGTCTCCGGACGGCCCGCCGAGCTGCCCGGCATCGACAAGATGGTCGGACTGTTCATCAACACCATCCCGGTCCGCGCCGACATCGAACACGACACAACCTTCGCCCAACTGGTCGAAAGACTGCAACAGAATCAGACCGACACGGTCGAACACCAATTCCTGCCGCTGACCGAGATCTGCCGTGCATCAGGACAACAGCATCTCTTCGACACCCTCATGGTGTACGAGAACTACCCCATCGAGGCCTCCGCCGAGAACATCAGCGCGGACATCTCCATCACCGACATCTCCGTCCACGAAACAGTGCATTACCCACTGGCACTCCAGATCTCACCGGGTCCGCGACTGCATTTACAGGTGAAGTACTCGACGGACGTTCTCGATGCGGTCGCGGTCGAACAGTTGGCCGCTCGATTCCTGCGCGTGCTCGACGCGATCATCGCCGACCCACGCCAACAGGTCTCCTCGATCGAGGTCTTCGACGAACACGAACTCGCCCAACTGGCGAAGTTCTCCAACCGGGCCG
>NZ_JBHZBG010000076.1:0-1036 GCF_042754695.1 Nocardia sp. NPDC059195
GTTCAACGCGAAGTAGCGCAGCGCCGCGAACTCGGACTCGATCCAGTTCAACCACGACGAATACGTCGGTAAGAACACCAACTCCACCTCATGTGCCGCGGCCCAGTCCCGGACCTCGGCCCGCTTATGCGGGGAGAAGTTGTCGGCGATGACATAAAGCTTGCCGTCGGGCCAGCGGGCACGCAGCGACTTCAACAACCCGAGAAACTCCTGCCACCGCTTACGATCCCGGATCCGGTAGTGGATCTTCCCGGTAGCCAGATCCAGCGCGCCGAGCAGATGCCGAACACCCTGGGTGCGGTGGTAGGTCGCCCGCAACCGTCTGGGCTTGGACTGCGGAAACCATCCGCGACCAGCGCGGGGTTGCAGGTTCAACGGCCCGAACTCATCGACACAGACCACCCGCCCGTCCGCGGGTCGATGGTCGTAGAGATCGAGGATCCGGTTCATCTTCGTGGCGAACTCGGGATCAGTGCCGGCTTTCCAGGTCTTGACCGCCTGCCACGACACACCCTCTGCTTTCAAGATCTTGCGCAGTGTTTCACGGCTGATCTCGGCGATCTTGTTGGTGGCCAGCACTTCTCGTAGTTTCGATAGGCTCCAGACCGAGAATGGCCAGCCGAGGTCTCGCGGGCAGCACCGGGCGATACAGGCAATGCGTTCACGCGTTGCCCGGTCCGCCTTCTTCGGTCTGCCCGCGCTCCATTTTGGGTCCAGCGCCTCGAACCCCCGTTCGTTGAAGTCGTGGATCACTTGCCGCACATAGGCTTCGCTGACCTGCATCAACCGGGCGATCGCGGGGACCGGTTGACGTTGTGCCGAGGCCATCACCACGATCGCACGCCGCATCCTGATCGGTTGTTTGCTTGTCTTCGTGATCTTCTGCAACCGGCGACCCTCGTCCGGGGTCACCTCTCGCACAAACACTTCCGGCTTCCTGGCCACCGGCACCACCTCCACCGGGGAGCATCACCGGTCGCGGGCGCGCGATCAACTCGACCAGTTACCGAGGCAACCTTCCTGGACGAGGCACTAG